>DASQAT010000046.1:0-300000 GCA_035635555.1 Candidatus Dormiibacterota bacterium | reverse complement strand
GCGCCCAGCCCAGCAGACGCGCCGATTCGTCGGACAGGGTCCTCGCGTAGCGCTCCCGCAGGTCGTGGAAGAACGCCGGCGAAATGTGCAGACAGATCAGCAGGAGAGCAGCGGCGACTCCGAGACACAGCCCCAGGTAGACGATGAGCAGTCCATTGCCGGTCTGCTGGTACACGGAGTCCGCGTCGCTCACCCAGATCTTGAGGGCGGACCAGGTCTCTCCGACAGCCCCCGAAAGGTCCCGGTCCCCGCGCACGAGGGCGATCGCCAGACCCAGGTGGGCCGCGACCAGCGCCGGATCGAAACGGGACGCGAGCCGGAAATTCTCCTGCGCTCCGCGGTAATCACCCTCGTCCAGGTGGCGGCGGGCCTCGGCCAAGAAGGCCCCGGCGATCTGGGGCGCTCCCCTGAGCCCTTCGCGCTTCATGAAATCGAGTGCCGTCTCGATCAGTCGGGCGGCCTCGACCGATTCCCCGCGCTGCAGCAGCGCACGCTCCTTGAACCACAGTTCGGCGAGGACCTCGCGCGCGTTCACGCCCTCCAGGAGGGGCGCCACGTCGGCGGCCGCCGTCTCCCCTGAAGGACCCGCCCCGCCGCCGGCAGGCGGGGGGATCGTCCCCGGGTTCTGGATGATCGGGTGGTTCGGATCGAGGACGATGACCTCGGGCTCCTGCCCGCGCGCGGGAGCGACGGTGGACCCGAGGAGCAGCGCCACGGCGACGGTCGCCGGGCCGCGGGTCAAGCACCTTCTCATGAAGGACGGACGCTCGACCATGGGCGCAGGGCGCGCGGACGGCTCACGACGTCTTCGATGTCTTCTGCTTCTGGAGTTTGACGACCGCGAGCTTGAGATCGTAGAGAAGCGAATCCATCAGCCTCGCCTCGTCAGGCGTCAGGTTTCCGCGCGTTTTGATCTGGAGGGCCTGAAGGAGATCGATCACCTGCCGGGCGCCGTCGAGGTCCATTTCGACCTGGCCGCTGAAGGGGTTGGGCATCTCACCCAGATTGGCCGCGGCGGTCGCCGCCAGGTTGCGAACGAGCCCCACGAAGTGGGCCGACGCGGCCTGCTCCTCCCGGGTCGACGTCGCCGCAGCGGGAGGCTGAGCGTCCGCTGCGGTGACCCGCGAATGCCCCGGGGGCGCCGGGTGCGGAGGCGGGGACTCCTCGGAAGGCGCGTCGGGAGTCCGCCGCGTCCCGTCGGGCGTGAACAGGCGCCGATCGACGACGCGGATCTCCTCGCGTTTCCTCTCGTCCTTTTTCTCCATCATCGTGCCGCGTCTCCGCCACACCGTGCTCGCGGCGCGGAGGATAGCACCGCGGCGTAGCCCCGCACAAGCGCTCGTATCGCGGCGGCGTTTCCTCCCTGCCGTTGCTCCGCCCCCCGCGGTGGACTAAGATGCGCGGCGCGCCGGGGAGACTGTAGTGTCGGAGATGAAGCGACTCACGGAGATCATGGATCGCCTTCGCGGTCCCGACGGCTGTCCTTGGGATCGCGAGCAGACCTACGAGACGCTCGCAACTTTCCTCCTGGAGGAGACGTACGAGGTGGTCGACGCGATGCGTTCCGGCGTGCCGGCCGCCCACCGCGAGGAGCTGGGCGACCTCCTGTTCCAGATCGTGTTCCAGTGCCGCATCGCCAGCGAACGCGGCGAGTTCGACATGGAGGCCGTCATGCGGGACATCGGCGACAAGATCATACGAAGGCACCCGCATGTCTTCGGGGACACGCGTTTGGGCGATGCCGACCAGGTCCTCCGACAATGGGAGCAGATCAAGGTCGAGGAGCGACGCGGCAAGCCCGACGGCTCGATGTTCGGCAGCGTCCCTCCCGCGCTGCCCGCGCTCCTGAAGGCGTTGCGCATCTCCTCGAAGGCCGCGCGCGTCGGGTTCGACTGGGCCGATCTCAAGGGACTCCTCGAGAAATTCGAGGAGGAGGCCGACGAGATGCGCCGGGCGCTGCGTTCGAGGAAGCGCGGGGCGATCCGGGAGGAGATCGGCGACCTGCTCTTCACGATCGTCAATGTCGCTCGTCACGCGGACATCGACCCCGAGCTGGCGCTCCAGGATGCGAATCGAAAGTTCGTGGATCGATTCCGTTACGTCGAGGAGCGGCTGCGGAAGGAGGGCCTCGAGACGGCGCCCGAGAACAGGGGACGCATGGAAGCGCTGTGGGAGGAGGCCAAGAGGTCGCTCAAAAAAACTTCGCCTGGCCGAAGGTCCCCATCCGACGGAACTTCTGGTAGCGCGCCTCGACGCGCTCGGCGGGCGCCGCGCTCCTGAGATCGTCCAGCGCCCACGCCAGGTGCTCGTCGAGGATCGCCGCCTGCCTCGCGTGATCGGCCTGGGCTCCGCCCGGCGGCTCCGGCACGATGCCGTCGACGATCTCGAGTTCGCGCAGGTCCGGCGCGGTGATCCGCATGGCGCGGGCCGCGTCCTTGGCCTTGCCCTGGTCCGACCAGAGGATCGCCGCGCAACCCTCCGGGCTGATCACCGAATAGACGGCGTGCTCGAGCATCAGGATGCGGTCCCCCACGGCGATCGCCAGGGCGCCACCGCTGCCACCCTCGCCGGTCACCGTCACGATGATCGGGACGCTGAGACGGGCCATCGTGCGCAGGCTCGTGGCGATCGCCTCCGCCTGGCCGCGTTCCTCCGCCCCCTTGCCGGGGTAGGCGCCCGGCGTGTCGACGAACGTGAACAGCGGCCTCTGGAACTTCTCGGCCAGGTCCATGATGCGCACCGCCTTGCGATAGCCCTCGGGTCGCGGCATGCCGAAGTTGCGGCGGACCTTCTCGCGCGTGTCGCGTCCCTTCTGATGACCGAGGACCGCAACCGGCGCTCCCTTGTAGGACGCGAACCCGGCGACGATGGCGGGATCGTCCGCGTACTTCCGGTCGCCGTGGATCTCCACGAAGTCGGAAAAGAGAAGACGGATGTAGTCCAGGGTGTAGGGTCGCTTCGGATGGCGCGCCACCAGCGCCCTCTGCCACGGCGTCAGCCGCGCGTACACTTCCTGACGCAGCGCCTGCAGGCGCCGGTCGAGTCGCTCGATTTCGTCGGCGCGATCCTCACCGCCCGGCACGCCGGAGAGCTCCTCGATCTTCTTCTCCAGTTCGCGCAGCGGCCGTTCGAAATCGTCTTCCTCGGCGGCCATGCGAGGTAGTCAAGCACACGCCTCCGAACGTGTCAAGCAACCGGATCCGATCTGCGGCCTCCGTGTCGTCGATCCCGGAATCCGCGCGTCGTGTCTGCGGAGACGGGCGATCAGGCGCGCGGGTGGAAGTCGCGGTAGATCGCGCGCAGGCGCTCACGGTTGATGTGCGTGTAGATCTGCGTGGTGGAGATGTCGGCGTGGCCCAGCATCATCTGCACCGATCGCAGGTCGGCGCCGCGCTCGAGCAGGTGGGTGGCAAACGAGTGGCGCAGGACATGCGGACTGAGCTTCCCCCTGAGGCCGACGGCGCGACCGTGCTTCTTGAGAATCTTCCAGAAGCCCTGCCGGGTCATCGGACAGCCGCGGTTGTTGAGGAACAGCGAGGGACGGGCGGCGCCATTGAGAAGCCGGGGCCGCGCCCCGTCGAGGTAGGGGCGCAGGCGATCGGCCGCACCGCGCCCCAGGGGCACCAGACGCTCCTTGCTCCCCTTTCCGACGCAGCGCAGGTACCCCGCCTCAAGGCTCAGGTCGCGGACGCGCAGGGACACCATTTCGGAGACGCGCAGCCCGGTGGCGTAGAGAAGCTCGACCATGGCGGCGTCGCGCACGCCGAGGGGCGTCGAGACATCCGCGGAGGACAGGAGCTGGTCCACCTCCTCCAGCGTCAGGTAGCGCGGCAGGGACTTGGTGGTGCGGGGTCCGCGGACCTGCGCGGTGGGATCCTCGGCGACGATCTTCTCCATCACAAGGTACCGGTAGAACATGCGGACGGCGTTCAGGGCCCGGGCGATCGACTTGGGCGCCAGTCCTTCGGCCGAGAGGCGGCGCGCGAACTCGTTGATCTCCCCCTGGCGCACCTGCCGCGGGTTCCGCCCCTTGGCCTTGAGGTAGCGGCTGAATTTGACCAGATCGCGACCGTACGCGAGGAGAGAGTTCTTGGCGAGCCCGCGCTCGACCGTGAGATAGTGCACGAAATCGTCGATCAGGAAATCGGATTTCATCGAGACCGGCCCTCGAGAATCAGCGTGACCGGCCCGTCATTGACCAGCTCCACGGCCATGAACTCCCGGAACCGGCCGGTCTCGATTTTCAGCGGGCCCTGCGAGAGCTTCTCGACGAAGGCGCGATACAGCGGCTCGGCCTCCTCCGGTGGCGCCGCCCTTTCGAATCCGGGGCGCCGCCCGCGGCTCAGGTCGCCGGCGAGCGTGAATTGCGACACGACGAGAATCTCGGCGCGCGTCTCGAGGGCGGAAAGGTTCATCTTGCCGTCTTGATCTTCGAAGATGCGCATATTAAGCACTTTGTCGGAGAACCAGTCAAGTTCGCCGGCGGTATCCCCCTTCTCCACGGCGAACAACACGAGGAGCCCGCGGCCGATCCGTCCCGCGACCTCGCCACCGACGCGCACCTCGGCACGCGAAACCCGCTGCACGACCGCTTTCATCGTCCCGGCCCCAGTCCCGATCGCAGCATTCTCATTTCATCGTTGCCGAGCAGCGCCATCGCTCCGAAGTAGACCGCCCCCCCCCCCGCAATGAGGCCGCCCAGCGACAGGACCTTGGCGGCGAGACCGTGGAGAGCGACGACGTCGACGACCCGCAGCCCGAACATCAGGACCGCGGCCATCGCCCCCGCCGCCACGAGCGTGTGCCACGCCGACCGCGCCACGCCGGCGTCCAGGTACTCCCCGGCGCGGCGCCTGAGCATCCAGGCGAGCAACGCGCTGTCCGCGAGCGCGGAGATCGACGTGGAGAGCGCGATACCGCTGTGCCGCATCGGCCCGCGCAGCGCGAAGTTGAGGAGGAGGTGCAGGAAGAACGTGAGCGCCCCGACCTTGACCGGCGTGCGCGTGTCCCGATGCGCGTAGAACGCCGTAGCCTGGATGTTCACCGCCGCGAAAGGGAGCAGTCCGATGGAGTAATAGGCCAGGGCGCTGGCGGTCAGGAGGGTGTCCTCCCGGGTGAACCGGCCGCGCTCGAACAGGACGTGGATGATCGGCACGCGCAGCACGATGAGACCGAGGGTGGCCGGGACGGTCACGAAGAGAAGCAGGCGCATCGCCGTCGACAGCAGGCCGCGCACCTTCTCGGCGTCGCGATCCGCGGTGGCGCGCGACAGGGTCGGCAGAATCACGGTGGACAGGCTGATCGCGAAGATTCCCAGGGTCAGCTCGGTCACGCGGTTGGCGTAGTAGAGAAAGGAGACGCTTCCGGACTGCAGGGAGGTCGCGAACTGCGAGTCGATCACCAGGTTCACCTGGATGATGCCGACGCCGAACACGCGTGGCAGGATCAGCCGGCCCACCTCCTTGAGACCCACGAGGTCGAGGCTCGCGGGCGGACGCAGACTCATGCCGTGCCGCCAGAGCGCGGGGATCTGCACGATCAGCTGCAGGAAGCCGCCGATGAGGACCCCCACGGCGAAACCGTACGCGGGATCTGCGAAGTGGTTGCGCAGCCCCCAGGCGCAGGCGATGATGGCCGCGTTGAGCAGGACAGGGGTGAACGCCGGCAACGCGAAGACGTCGAACCCGTTCAGGATTCCCGACATGATGGCCGAGAGCGAGATGAAGAAAATGTACGGAAACATCATCCGGTTGAGCGAAATCGTCAGGGCGACCTTCTCGGGCGAGACCGCGAACCCCCAGGCGAGGGCCTTCACCAGAAGGGGCGAGAACGCGACGCCGAGCCCGGTGATGACGGCCAGGAGCGCCGCCATGGCGTACAGCACCGAAGCGGCGAAGCGCCACATGGCCTCGCGATCCCCGGAGCGGATGTAGCGCGCGAACGTCGGGACGAAGGCGGAGGTCAGGGCACCCTCGGCCACCAGCCGGCGCAGCATGTTCGGAATGCGGTAGGCGATGACGAAGGCATCGGAGGAGTTCGCCGCCCCCAGGATGGTCGCCTGCAGGCTGTCCCGGAAATAGCCGGCGATCCGGCTCAGCATCGTCACGACGCTCATCGAGCCGGCCGCGCGGATCAGCCCGCGATCCTTGTCCATCGTCCTCCCCACACTCCCGGGCTCGCCCGGGGCGGGGGGATTCTACGTGCCGCGCACGGGGCATGCAACCTTTCCGCCCGAGGGGTGTGGTAGGCTAGTGCACGGGAGCCTTTCGGACACAGGGGACGGCCATGGCAAGTCTCAACAAAGTCATTCTGATCGGTAATCTCGGACGGGACCCGGAGGTGCGCTACACGCAGAACGGCTCGGCCGTGGCAAACTTCACTCTCGCCACCAACGAAGTCTGGACCGACAAGGGGGGCGAGCGCCAGGAGCGTACCGAGTGGCACCGCATCGTCGTCTGGGGCAAGCAGGCGGAGATCGTGCGCGAGCACCTGACGAAGGGAAAGCAGGTCTACATCGAGGGATCGATCCAGACCCGCCAGTGGGACGATCGCGAGGGGAACAAGCGCCAGACGACCGAAATCAAGGCCCTGCGCGTTCTCATGCTGGGCCGGCCCGAGCCGGGCGAGGCCAAGATGAGCGCGGCCGCCTCCACCCCCGAGCCCGCGGGCGACGAGGCCGGACCGCCACCCGAGGACGACATTCCGTTCTGAGCACGTGCCCGGGAGTCGCTCGCGACTCCATGAGGCGTCAGCCGCGGCGCCTCGCGGCCGCGGCCGAAGGAGTCGTGCCGCGCCGCGGACGGTGCGCCTCCTTCCGCAGGGGTTTCGGGGCCGGGGGCGGCACGCGGCGCGTCGCGGCCATCCGGCCGCTCTTGGCGATGTTCACGAATCGACGCATGCGTCCTACGAGAGCTCTTCGACCTTCTTCTTCGCCTCGAACTGGTAATCGGAATTGGGAAAGTCGCTGACGATCTTCTGGTAGGTCTTGAGCGCATCCCCCCGGCGACCGAGCGCCTCCTGGCAGCGCCCCACACCCATGAGGCCCTCCTCCCTCGGGAAGAAACTCTGCGCGTCCTCGGCCAGGGCTTGGTACTGGATCAGCGCCTCCGAGGGATTTCCGTGGGCCTCCTTCAGGCGCGCCAGCTCGAAACGCGCCAGGGGCGCGAGAAAATCACCTGCGTATCTCGACAGCAGCTCCTGCAGCGCCTTGCCCGCGTCCTCCGTCTTTTTCATCTCGGCCAGCGCCAGCCCCTTGTAATACAGCGCCTTCGGAGCCGCGTGCGACGATCCATAGCGCCCGAGGATCTCGTCGGCCAGCTTCACCACCTCCAGGTCTTTCGCCTCGACCGACGAAAAGGTCCTTGCGCCGGGCGTGGACTGCTGGAGCGCATCGAGCGAGACCGACACGGGGGCCCGGTACGTCTGGATGATCTCTCCGAGCACGAACGAGGCCTTGTCTTCCCGGCCCGACCACCAGACCCAGCCTCCGAAGAGACCGGCCGCCAGGATGACCAGGGCCACGGTCGCGATCGCCAGCCGCCGGGCGTGGTTCTCGACGTAGAACGTGCCCCTCTCGATGGCCGTGACCAGTTCGTCGCGCTTGATCTGGTGTCGTTCCGTCTTCTTCATCGTCCGTTCCTTCCCTCTCCGAGGGATGGTGGGCCTGGCGTGACTTGAACACGCGGCACCCGGATTAGGAATCCGGTGCTCTATCCACCTGAGCTACAGGCCCCTCCGAAGACCCTCACTCTACCCGGCGGCGTGGAAGCCCGTCAAGGAGCGTCGCGGATCCACGGAGCCCTTTCGCGCGCGCGGCCGGGTGTGCGACACTTCCCCGCCCGCGACCGACGGGACAGGAGGACGGGTGAAACGAAGCGCGGCGAGGGGGATCTCTGCGGCGTGTCTGACCGTTTCCCTGGCGCTGGGCTGCCTGCCCCAGGCGCCCGCCCCGCCTTCGGCCGGCGCCCCGCCGGTCTTCGCCGCCGGCGCCGTCGCTTCGGGGGAGCCTGCGGCAACCCGGGTCGGAATCGAGATTCTTCGTGCCGGCGGCAACGCGGCCGACGCCGCCGTCGGCGTGGCCCTCGCTCTCGCGGTCGTGCACCCGCAGGCGGGGAACCTCGGCGGCGGCGGATTCGCGGTCGTCAAGACCGGTGACAGCGTGGCGGCTCTCGATTTCCGGGAGACGGCGCCCCGGGCCGCCACCGAGACGATGTTTCTGGACCGGAACGGCTCGCCCATCGATGAGGCGTCGGTCGTGGGTCCTCTCGCCGCCGGCGTCCCCGGGTCCCCCGACGGTCTGTTCGAGCTGCACCGGCGCTACGGCCGCCTCCCGTGGCACGCCGTCGTGTCACCGGCGCTCGCGCTCGCGCGCGACGGGTTCACCGTCACACCCCGGCTGCAGGAGGCGATCGAGTGGTACAAGGAGACCCTGGCGCGCTTTCCCGAGACGGCGAGGGTCTGGCTTCAGGACGGGAAGCCGCCCGCCGCCGGCAGCCTGCTCCGTCTCCCGGAGCTCGCGGCGACGCTGCGTCTCTACCTGGAGCGCGGGCCGGACGCGCTGACGTCCGGCGACGTGGCCGCCGCGGTGGAGTCGGCGTCCCGCGCACACGGTGGCGTCCTGACCGCCGCCGACCTCGCGTCGTATCGCCCCGTGTGGCGGGAGCCTCTGCGGTTCAAGGCCTTCGGATGGGAGCTCGCCTCGATGCCCCTCCCGTCCTCCGGCGGGATCATCCTGGCGCAGAGCCTGGCGATCCTCGAGACGCTGCGCTACCCGCAGCGCCCCCGGGGGAGCGCCGAGCGCGATCATCTCCTGGCCGAGACCTGGAGGCGGGCCTACGCCGATCGCTTCGTCCTCGGCGATCCGGAGAACGCGCGCGCGGGGGAGGCGCAGCTGCTCTCGGACGGCTGGATCGCCCGGCGCGCGGCCGACATCGACCCGTCCAAGGCGACTCCGTCCCGGGACATCCGTCCGTGGCCGGGACAGCCGGTGTCCGCCGCCGACGGCGGCATGAGGCCGGCGGCGACGACGCACCTCTCCGTGGCCGACGGCTCGGGGATGGTCGTGTCGTTGACTACGACGCTCAACGAGTGGTTCGGCTGCGGTCTGTACGTGCCCGGGGCGGGATTCTTTCTGAACGACGAGATGGACGATTTCGTGACCGCGCCGGGGCGTCCGAACCTGTACGGTCTCGTCCAGGGGGATGCCAACGCGGTCCGTCCCGGCGCGCGCATGCTCTCCTCGATGAGCCCGGTGGTCGCCTGGCGCGGTGGCGAGACGATCGCGCTCGGCTCGCGCGGCGGCTCGCGCATCCCGACGGTGATCACGCAGGTCCTGCTGAACCTGATCGTCGACGGGGATTCTCTCCAGATGGCGCTCGATCGGCCGCGCATCCACCACCAGTGGCTTCCCGACGAGATCGTCGCGGAAAAGGACGCGCTGTCGCCGGACGAGATGTCCGGGCTGATCCGCCGGGGTCACAACGTGCGCCCGTCGGACGGACTGGGCGAGGTGGCCGCCGTTCGTGTTTTCACGAACAGCCGCATGGAGGCGGCGGCCGACACGAGGCGGAACCCGGGCGGGGCGGACGTTCTGGCGGCACGAGAAGCGCCCGGCACGGCCGGACCGCCTCCCTGACACGCGTCCGTTCCCGGGATTCAGCGCGCCTGCAGCAGCCCGAGGACGGCCACGAGCGCCGCTCGCACGCCGGAGCGGATGGAGCCTTCCCGTTCCGGAGCGTACTGCGATGAGTGCAGAGACGGCAGCGGCTTGCCGTCGGGGCGGGTACTCTCGTCGATGCGTTCGCGCGGGATCGTCCCGAGGTTGAACATGAAGATCGGGATCCGCTCGCGGCCGTAATAGGTGAAGTCCTCCGATCCCATGACCGGCGGGACCTCGACGACCCGGTCGTCGCCGAAGGCCTTCTTCAGCTCCGCCACGGTGCGCCGGACCAGATCGGGATCGTTGACCGTCGCCGGGGTGCTCTCGCCGATCGCGATGTCGGGCGGCTTCGGCGCCCCCGCCCCCTGCGCCTCCGCCAGGACGTTGCGGCGAATCCCGTCCAGGAGCCTTCTCCGCGTCTCCTCGGTGTAGGAGCGGACGGTCAGCTGCAGATCGACCGTGTCGGGAATGATGTTGTGTTTCGTCCCCCCATGGATCGATCCGACCGTCACGACTGCCGCCTCGATCGGGTCGATCTCCCGCGCCACGATCGTCTGCAGGGCCATGACGATGCGGGCCGCGATCACGATCGGATCGACGGTCTTGTGCGGCGACGCACCGTGCCCCCCGAGACCGTAGACCCGGATGTCCACGCTGTCGACGTTGGCGAACGCCGGCCCGGCGCGGTAGCCGATGACCCCCACCGCCAGGTCCGCTTTCACGTGCAGGGCCAGGATGACGTCCGGACGCGGGAAACGGGTGAACAGGCCATCCTTGATCATCGCCTGGGCACCCATCACCCTCTCTTCCGCCGGCTGTCCGATCAGGATCGCCGTCCCCGACCAGCGTGCCTGAAACATCTTGAGCCCCCGTGCCAGTCCGACGAGCGTGGTCATATGGATGTCGTGCCCGCAGGCGTGCATGACCGGGACCTGTCGGCCGGTATCGTCGGTCGTCGTGACCGCGCTGGCGTAGGGAAGACCGGTCTCCTCCTTGACCGGCAGCGCGTCGAGGTCGGAGCGCCACATCACCGTCGGTCCCTTGCCGTTCCGCAGCACGGCGACGACTCCGTTCCCTCCGACCCCCGTGCTCACCTCGAAGCCGGCCGCCTTCAGCTCGGAGGCGATCCGCGCGGCCGTCTCCTGCTCGTGCAGGGACAGTTCGGGATGGACATGAAGGTCCCGGTACAGAGAGTCGAGGGAGGTGTACTCCTTGTCGATGAACGAATCGACGGCCGGCGCCGAAACACCCGCGGCGTGGACCGGTGCGAGGGACAGGAGCATGCAGGCGAGAAGGGACAGGCGCCGCAGGCCTCGGGAGGCAGGCATCAGTACTGGATCAGGCTGACGACGTCCATCCCCGGCAGACGGGCGCGTCCCTCGAGAAAGGCCAGCTCGACGAGGAAACCGGATCCGAGGACGATGCCCTCCAGGCGCTTCACGAGCCTGTGCGCCGCCGAGGCGGTGCCCCCAGTCGCCAGGAGATCGTCGACGATCAGCACCCTTTCCCCCGGGCGGATCGCATCGACGTGGATCTCGAGACGATCCTTGCCGTACTCGAGCTCGTATTCCTCCACCACCGTCCGCCACGGGAGCTTTCCCGGCTTCCGCACGGGCACGAATCCCGCCCCGAGACCCAGCGCGATGGCGGGCGCGAAGATGTAGCCGCGCGATTCGATGCCGACGACCTTGTCGATGCCGCGATCCTTGAACCGATCGGCGAGAGCGTTGAGGGCGTAGTGCAGGGCATCCTTGTCGCCCAGGAGAGGGGTGATGTCCTTGAAGACGATTCCCTTCTTGGGAAAATCCGGCACGTCGCGGATGTATGTCCTGAGGTCCATGCCGCCCTCTTCACGCCACGGTCAATGGCGGATCTCGAACCCGTCCATCTCGTTGTCCAGCGCCGACTCCGAAGCGGCGGCGTTGTCCACCAGCGCCCCCGCCGGCCCCCGCCGCAGGACCTCCTGGAACTCCCGGAGAGCGTCCTCCGTTCCCGCGGCCACGACTTCGACCCGGCCGTCGGGAAGATTGCGAACGTAACCGTGGATCCCGAGGCTCCTGGCCGCGCGCGCGGTGAAGAATCGGTATCCGACACCCTGCACGATACCGCTGACCAGGAACCGGGTGGCTTTCATCGTGAGAAGAGAATGGTCGGGGCGAGTGGATTTGAACCACCGACCCCCTGGTCCCGAACCAGGTGCGCTACCAGGCTGCGCTACGCCCCGACGGCTCAGCAAAGGAGAGCGGATTCTATGCGAGTGGCCGGAGGCCGGTCAAGGAGCGTCCGGGAGGACCACGCGGCTGCCGGGCACCAGAGCGTCCTGCCCGTCGTCGAAGCGGACCCAGGCCTTGGTTCCGCCGTCGTAGTCGCGCGCCAGGACGACCAGGCGGGCGGGATGGCCGAGGGCCGTGCAACGACCCTCCCCTTCCGCGTCCCGTCCCGTCAGCACGCGGATGAACGGGTTCCCGGCGCGCTCCGACCCGACGCTGGTCGGGCCGGCGTGTCCCGGATGGATGCGAGTCCCGTCCGGGAGGGAAAGAATCCGCAGGACCGCGCGGCGCGCATCCTCGAAGCCGCTGGCGCCGGCGCCGACGGTCCCCCCGAGCGACCCGGCGAACAGGCAGTCTCCGGTGAACAGACCGACATCCTCGAGGAGATATCCGGCGTGCCCCGCGGTGTGGCCCGGAAGCGGCACGACGCGAACGGTCAGGCCGCCCCAGGAGCTCTCCCCTTCCGGCTCGAGGGCCAGGGCGGAGGGGACGTGCGGAGTCTCGGGAGCGAGCGCGTACACCGGCGCCCCGGTCCGGCGTCCCAGCTCGGCGTGCCCCTGGATGTGATCCAGGTGGCGGTGCGTGGTCAGGATCGCCGCCACTTTCAGACGGTGACGCTCGATCGCCTGGAACAGGGGACGAAGCGGCGCGCCGCTGTCGACGATGACGGCGGTGCCCCCGTCCCGGTCCGCCACGAGGTAGGCGTTCGACAGCCATCCGGGATCCATGGATCGCTCGAGGATCATCCCGCGAAGTCTATACCCTGAATCACGGCGGGGACGCCGCGTGCCACTTGACGCACCCTCGCCTTGCGGGTAGCCTCAACCGCATCATGCCCGGCAAGCATTTCGACGATCTCGCCACCGGTCAGGTCCACCGGCACACGACCGGCCGGACGATCACCGAGTCCGACAACACGCTGTTCTGCGCGCTGACCATGAACACTCAGCCGCTGCACCTCAACCAGGACTTCGCGGCGAAAAGCGAGTTCGGCCAGAGGATCGTCAACGGGATCTTCACCCTCGGACTGGTCGTCGGTCTGACGGTCTCCGATCTCACGGAGGGGACGATTGTCGCGAACCTCAGCTACGACCGCGTGGTCCACCCTCGTCCCGTCTTCCTCGGCGACACTCTTTACGCCGAGTCGGAGATCCTCGAGACACGACCGTCGGCATCGAAGCCGGACCGTGGCATCGTCCGTCTGCGTCACCGCGGCCTGAATCAGCGCGGCGAGGTCGTGATCGAGGTGGACCGCACGGTGCTCTTCCTGCGGCGACCATCGCCGTGAGGCGCCCGGGACACCGGGCCGCCCGGCGATCCGGGCGGATCCCGCGGTCCGCCCCGGTCGTGGGGATCAGGCCCCGCCGCCGCGCCCTCCTGTTCTGTCCCGCCACCGATCGGAGGAAGCTCGAAAAGGCGGCGACCCTCGGGGCGGACGGCCTGATCATCGACCTCGAGGACGGGGTGGCGCGATCGCGCAAGGCCGAGGCTCGCGCGGCGGCGGCGCGCGCGCTCACGGAACTGGACTTCGGCCGGACCGAGCGCCTGGTGCGGGTGAATCCCCCCGGCTCCGGACAGGAGGACGACGTGCGGGCGACCGCGGGGGGCCGCCGGCCGCCGGACGGCTATGTCCTCCCCAAGGTCGATTCGGCTGCTCAGATCAAGGCGTTCGCCCGGTTGCTTCTGGGTGTCGAACGGCGGGCCCGGCTGCCGCCGGGGAGGATACGCATCCTGGCCATCATCGAGTCGGCGCTCGGGATCGTCAACCTCGCGTCGATCGCCGCGAGCGATCCGCGGCTGGACGCCCTGCTGTTCGGAGCGGAGGACCTGTGCGGCGACATGGGGGCCGTGCGGACGCGCGAAGGACGCGAGGTCGCGTTCGCGCGCTCCGCCGTGGCGATCCACGCGGCCGCGCGACGCCTTCAGGCGATCGACACCCCTTTTGTCGATCTGAAGGATATCCAGGGGCTGGTTGCCGAAACGCGCGAGGCGCTCAGCCTCGGATACACCGGCAAGATGGCCATCCATCCGGGACAGGTCGAGCCGATCCAGGAGACGCTGACGCCGCTCCCGCAGGAGGTCGAAGAGGCCCGGCGCCTGATCGACGAGCACGAACGACAGCAGGAGAAGGGGACGGGGGTGTTCGCCCTGGAAGGGCGGATGGTCGACATGCCGATGGTGCGCGCGGCCCGGGCCGTCCTGGCGAGGGCGGGCGCCGCCACGGAGGCTCGCGGTCGCCGATCCTAGGAACCTGCGCCGGCGTCAGGCTCCGGATCGATCTCGACCAGGACGCGGCTGCGCTCGACCACGTCCCCCGGCGCGCACGACACCGCCCGCACGCGGCCGGCGAATGGGGCGACCACCTTCATCTCCATCTTCATGGCCTCGAGAACCACGAGAGGCGCCCCGGCGTCGACGCGTTCGCCCGGTCTCACCAGGACAGCCGCCACCTGACCGTCCATGACGGCCGTCAGACGTCCGTCGAGGCCGCCGGCGACGCGTCCGCCCGCGCGCGGTCTCGCGGACCGCACGAGGGTCACCGGGTCGGCATCGTCGATCTTGACGATCAGGCGGTCGCCGTCCCTGACGACGATCGCCGCAACCGTGCGGCCGTCGATGCGAAGCTGAAACGACGGGTCGTCCGAGCGGATCAGCGCGACATCGAATGATCGATCGTCAACGCTCGCCCGAAACCCGCCGTTTCGCGTTTCGATGCGCACCGCCCTGATCGCCTCTCCCAGGCTGTAGCGCAGGAGCATCACGGCGCTCCCGTCCGGAAGCCGTCGCCGCGATCCCACGGGCTGTGGGAGTCCTCCTCCTCGTTCTCCAGGGGGGCGTCGAACCTCGCCGAATCCGACCGCGCGCGGAGGACGTCGACGACCGCCGCGACGACGAGCGCGTCGTCGGTCGGGGGGGTCCCCGCGGGACGCCACGAGGCCAGCTCCCGCTCGGTGAACGTCGTGGTCGCTTCGCCCTTCTGGAACAGGGGGTGCGCCAGAATCGCCCTCAGATACGCGATGTTGGTCTCGACCCCGAGGATCGCCGTCCTGCCGAGCGCCTCCCGCATGCGCTCGAGGGCCGCCGGCCTGTCCGGCGCCTGGACGATGATCTTCGCGACCAGGGAGTCGTAATACGGAGTCACGCGGTCGCCGGTCGCCAGGCCCGCGTCCACGCGGATGCCGGGGCCGGACGGAAAAGACGCGTGCAGAACCCTGCCGCTGCACGGAGCGAACTCGCGCGCCGGATCCTCGGCGTTCACGCGGCACTCGATCGCGTGCCCGCGCCGCGTGACCCCCTCCTGACGCACGGGGAGCGGTTCGCCGGAAGCGATGCGGATCTGCGCCTGCACCAGGTCGACTCCCGTGACCATCTCCGTGACCGGATGCTCCACCTGGATACGCGTGTTCATCTCGAGAAAAAAATACCGGTGGCCGCGGTCGACGAGAAATTCGATCGTCCCGGCGTTGACGTAGCCGCAGGCGCGCGCCGCGGTGACCGCGGATCGCGCCATCTCGGCGCGCTGTCCCTCGTCCAGGAGCGGTGAAGGCGACTCTTCGACGATCTTCTGGAAACGCCTCTGGATCGAGCACTCGCGCTCGAACAGATGGATGCACTCCCCGTGCGCGTCCGCCAGAATCTGCACCTCGACGTGACGGGCCTGGTCGACGACTCTCTCCAGGAACAAACGGGCATCGCCGAACGCCTTGAGCGACTCGCGCCGGGCGCTTGCGACGGCCGCCTCCAGGTCGTCGGGCGTGGCGACGACCCGCATGCCCCGGCCGCCGCCCCCGGCGGCCGCCTTCACGAGGACCGGATAGCCGATGCGATCCGCTTCGCGACGGAGCACGGTGGCCTCCTCCTCACCTGTCCCTTCCCAGCCGGGGATCACCGGAACGCCCGCCGCCGCCATGGCGCGCCGCGCGGCCATCTTGTCGCCCATCAGCTTCAGGGAGGCCGGACCCGGTCCGACGAAGATGAGACCGGCTCGCTCCACCGCCTCGGCGAACTCGGCGCTCTGCGCGAGGAAGCCATAGCCCGGATGGATCGCCTCGCAGCGGAAGTCGCGGGCCGCCGAGATCAGCCGATCCATGCGGAGATAACTCTCGGCCGCCGGCGCCGGACCGATCGGGACGGTCGTCGCAGCGACACGCGTGTGCAGGGCGCCGCGGTCGGCCTCGCTGGCGACGGCGACCGGCAGGATGCCGAGCTCGCGGCAGGCGCGCGCGATCCGCACGGCGATCTCGCCGCGGTTGGCGATCAGGAGCCGGGTGATAGGGCGGGACGGCACCGGATCACATCCGGAACACGCCGAAGCGCGTCGCCTCGATCGGGGCGTTCAGGCAGGCCGACAGGGCCAGCCCCAGAACGCGCCGGGTCTCCGGCGGGTCGAGGATGCCGTCGTCCCACAGGCGCGCCGTCGAATAATACGGACTCCCCTCGCGCTCGTAGCTGTCCAGGATCGGTTGCTGGAAGGTTCCGGCTTCCGCGGTCGAGAGCGGGGCCTCCCCCCGGCGGGCCCGCTGCTCCTTCTGTACGGTGAGGAGCACACTCGCGGCCTGCTCCTTCCCCATCACGCTGATGCGGGCGTTCGGCCACATGAAGAGGAAGCGGGGGTCGTAGGCCCGCCCGCACATCCCATAGTTCCCGGCACCGAACGACCCGCCCAGGATGACGGTGATCTTGGGGACGGCGGCGTTGGCGACGGCGTGCACGAGCTTCGCGCCGTCCTTGGCGATACCGCCCTCCTCGTACTCCTTCCCCACCATGAAGCCGGTGATGTTCTGCAGGAACAGGATCGGGATGCCACGCGCGGCGCACAGCTCGATGAAGTGCGTCCCCTTGAGGGCGCTCTCGCTGAACAGCACGCCGTTGTTCGCCAGTATCCCGACCGGGTACCCCTCGATGCGCGCGAAACCGCACACCAGCGTGGTGCCGTACAGCGCCTTGAACTCCCGGAAGCGGCTTCCGTCCACCATGCGGGCGATCACCTCGCGCGCGTCGTAGATCTCCCGGAGACTGCGCGGCACGATGCCGTAAATCTCGCGGGGATCGAAGATCGGCTCCTCGGGGGGGGCGACCTCGAGCGTCACGCGCTTCTTCCGGTTCAGGGTGGCGACGATCTGCCGCGCCCGGTCGAGCGCGTCCTCGTCGTCGAGCGCGTAGTGATCGGCGACACCGGACTTGCGCGCGTGCACGTCCGCCCCGCCGAGCTCCTCGGCCGTCACCTCACGGCCCGTGGCCGCCTTCACCAGGGGCGGCCCGCCCAGGAAGATCGTGCCGGTGCCCTTCACGATGATCGTCTCGTCGCTCATGGCCGGGACGTAGGCGCCGCCGGCGGTGCAGGACCCCATGACGACGGCGATCTGGGGAACGCCCAGGGCGCTCATGCGCGCCTGGTTGAAGAAGATGCGGCCGAAGTGCTCGCGGTCGGGAAACACGTCAGCCTGCAGCGGCAGGAACGCGCCGCCCGAATCGACCAGGTACAGGCAGGGCAGGCGGTTCTCCGCGGCGATGCTCTGGGCCCGCAAGTGTTTCTTGACCGTCATCGGGTAGTAGGTCCCACCCTTCACGGTCGCGTCGTTGGCGACGATGAGGCATTCGCGACCCGACACGCGTCCGATGCCCGTGACGATGCCGGCCGATGGGGCCTCATCGTCGTACATCCCGTGCGCCGCGAGCGGCGAGAGCTCGAGGAAGGGCGACCCGGGATCGAGGAGCCTTTCGATCCGATCGCGGACGAAAAGCTTGTTCTGCTGCCGGTGCCTGTCGTGCGCCGGAGCGTCGCCGCCGCGGCGGACCCGCGCGAGGTGGCTCTTCAGCTCGTCGGCGAGGGCCGTGTTGAATTCCGCGTTCGCCCGGAAGGCGGGATCATCGGTGCGGATTTTCGATTCGATCGGGACCATACCGGCCCGGAATCTTACAGGCAGGCAGGTGCGGGCGCAACCGCCGGGCCTCGTCCGGTCCCGGCTTCGAGCCGCGGAGCGCGCTCAGCCCAGCAGCCGGTGCGCCTCGGGGCGGATCAGACCGACCCTCCAGGCCCGCAGCCCCGGGATCTCCTCGGGCCGGTCGAGAGCCCCGGGACCGGCGGCGGCGAGGGCCTCGAGAGTGGATTGCGGACACAGGACCCCCGGATCCAGACCGAGCTCGGAGGCGCGCGTCTTGCGCCATTCACGCAGACGCTCCAGGCGGGCCTGGGATGCCGCCGACTTCCTGCGCGGGCGGCCGCGCGGCGGCACCGGGCGGTCCGCCTCGGGCACCTCGAGCCCCGCCTGGACGGCCTGAAGGATATCGGTCCCGATCCGGCGCCGCACGAGCGGGGTGACGCCCCGCACGCCGTTCAGATCGGAGGACTCGACCGGCCGCTTCTTCGCGAGCGCCAGGAGCGTCTCGTCGGAAAGAATCCGGAACTGCGACAGATCGGCCTCGCCGGCCCGCCGGTCGCGCATGGCGTACAGCTCGCGCAGCACCGCCGCCTCCTGGGACGGGAGATCGCGGGCCCCCTTGATGGTCCAGAACATTTCCGGGTCGAACACGCGCGGTTCCCAGGCGCGGCGCGCGACCAGCGCGAACTCTTCCTCCGCCCAGGAGAGCCGCCCGACGGTCTTGAGCTCGTCCATCAGGACCTGGCTCAGGCGAATCAGGTGCCGGACGTCTTCCGCCGCATAGGCCTTCTGGCGCTCCGTGAGTGGACGATGCGACCAGTCGTCGCGCTGCGATCCCTTGTCGAGCTTCTCGCCGAAGTAGGCGAGGAGGAGGCTGGCCAGGCCGATCCCGGTCTTTCCCAGAAGCTGCGACGCGATCATCGTGTCGAACACGGGCTCCATGTGGAAGCCGAAGTCCCGACGAAGATACAGGACATCCTGCTCGGCGGCGTGCAGAACCTTGACGGTGCGGCGCGAGCCGAGGACCTCCCCCAGCGGTTCGAGACGCTTCAGCGCCAGAGGATCGACGAGATAGACCGCCTCCCCGTCCGAGACCTGGATGAGGCAGCACTTGTGGTGGTAGTGGTAGAAGGAATCGGCTTCCGTGTCGACCGCCAGGGACGTCGCCCTCGACAAGGGCTCGGCCATGCGCTCCAGATCCCGTTCGCTGTCGACCCATACGTAGGACGCGTGGACCATCAGCTCCGCGCCTCGGGTGCGACGCGCGCCGCCAGGTGACGTTTCACCCACCAGACGACGCCGAGAACGAGAACGGCTCCGACGACCAGATCGAATTTCCGGAACTCGGACTCGAGCGCGTGCCAGCGCTCGCCCAGCGCGCACCCGACGTAGGCGAGGGCGTAGCAGAACGGGTAGGAGCCGAGGAACGTGTACACCGTGAACCGGACGAGCGGCATGCGCGCAAGTCCTGCGGGGAGGGAGATGAAGGTGCGGACCACCGGCATGAGGCGGCTGAAGAAGATGATGGGGCTGCCGTACCGGTTGAAGAGCCTCTCGGCGAGATCGAGATCGTGCCGCGAGATCAGAACGTACCGGCCGTATTTCAGGACGAAGGCCCGCCCTCCCCAGGCCGCGATCGCGTAGGCCGCCCAGGAGCCGAGTACGCACCCGGAGGCCCCCCAGAAGGCCGCGCCGTGCAGGGTGAATTCACCGCGGAACACGAGATACCCCGAGAACGGCATGATGATCTCGGACGGGAGAGGGATGGCGGCGCTCTCGACGGCCATCATCAGAAAAACCCCGAAGTAACCCAGGCTGCTGATGGCGGCGGTGATGAACGCCGCGACCCATTTCAGGACATCGGTGACCAAGCGGCTCGGCTCTCCTAGATGTCGAGATTCCAGCGGCGGACCAGGTCCATCACCTTGTAGTGGGTCAGGTCCAGGTGCAGCGGAGTGACGGAGACGAACCCGTCGGCGAGCGCCCTGAAGTCGCTCTCGGGCTCGTCCTCCCAGTCCGCCGACTGACCGCCGATCCAGTAGTAGGCCCGTCCCTTCGGGTCGATGCGCTCGATGACCCCCCCCGGGTAGATCCGCCGGCCCTGCCGGGTGATGCGCACTCCGCGCGGCGGCTGCCTGGGAACGTTGACGTTGAGCAGCGTGTCGGTAGGCATGCCGCGCTCCAGGATCTCCTGCGCCAGGACGCGCGCGAAACGGGCCGCCGCCTCGAAACTGATCGGGGCGTCCCTCCCGATCTCCTGCGAAATCGCGAACGACGGGAGCGACATCAACGTCGCCTCGAATGCGGCGGAGACCGTGCCCGAGTAGGTGATGTCGTCGCCCAGGTTGTATCCGCGGTTGATGCCGCTCACGACCAGCCGCGGGCGCCCCTCCTCCTTCAGGATCGTGTGGATCCCCAGGTAGACGCAGTCGGTCGGCGTCCCCTGCACGACGAAGTGACGCGGACCGCGCCTTTGAAATCGAAGCGGGTGATTCAGAGTGAGGGCGTGCCCCTGCCCGCTCTGCTCGCGGTCGGGAGCGATCACCCAGACGGCGCCCATCGGCGCGAGGCTCTCCTCCAACGCTTTCAGCCCCTCCGTCCCGTACCCGTCGTCATTGGTGATCAGGATGCTCAAGGGCTGCATGGGTCCCGCGACTTCTGGGACGACCCTCCCCTGAAGAATCGTCCCGGAGCGGCAAGGACCACGGCGCACGCGGCCCGTGCCCCGCTCCGGAAGCCGCCGGCTTGAACTGGATTGGTCGGGGCGACTGGATTTGAACCAGCGACCACCTGCACCCCAAGCAGGTGCGCTACCAGGCTGCGCTACGCCCCGAAATGTCCGCTGGGCCGTCCGTCACGTCCGCCCGGGACGGCGCCCCAAAGAATCGCCATTCTAGGTGTTGCGACGCGAGCGCGTCAAGCAAGCACGGACACGGTTGCCGCTGTTGCCCCACACGGGACGCGCACGCCCTGGCCGGGTGGGCCCCCGGGCGCCTCGGACTGGTCAGGGGACTTCCGTTGCCTATATTTGAGCATGGCGTGGCGTGGATACAGATCCGTGATCGCGGGACCCGCTCGACGAGCAGGGGTCGTGCATGACCGTGGAATGTCCTGGCCATCCCCGACGGTACAGCCGCTCGATCGGCCGCGCCCCGCGCCTCGTGCCGGCGGTTCTCTGCGCTCTGGCCCTGGCATTCCTGCAGCGCGCCGTCGCGCAGGAAAGCGCTTCCCCACTCGAATATCAGGTCAAGGCCGCTTTTCTCTTCAATTTCGCCAAGTTTGTCGAATGGCCCTCTGACAATCCGCGGGACGCGGAGGACGGCTTCGTGATCTGCGTGTTCGAGGACGAGAGCCTGGCGCAGGCGCTCGACCAGGCCGTCAGCGGCAAGACGGTGGAAGGGCGCGTCTTCCGTGTCCGGCGTCTTCAGAACCTGGACGACACCAGGTCCTGCAGGATGCTCTACCTGGGCGGAAGCGACACATCACGGCTCGTAGCACTCCTCAAGTCGGTCCGGACGACCGCCGTTCTGACCGTCGGAAATGCGCCGGGCTTCACGCGACAAGGCGGCATCATCAACTTCATCATGCAGGACAACCGCGTACGCTTCGAGATCAATCCCGAGGCCGCCGACCGGGCCGGTCTCCGGATCAGCTCGAAGCTCCTGCAGCTCGCGACGATCGTGCGCGACGCAGCGAACCTCGAGCACGAACGATGAATGTCACGATACCGGAGGGGAGGACAGGATGACTGACGATCAGAATGACCCGAGGTTATTTCCGCCGGCGCGGTATCTCCTGGCCATGGCAGTCTGGATCCTGTGCGCGGGGCGTGCTCTGGCGCAGCCGCTGCCCACCGATCTGACGCAGCTGCCGCTGGAGCAGCTGATGTCCATCGACGTGGTGTACGGCGCCTCCAAGCACGAGCAGAAGGTCACCGAGGCGCCGTCCTTCGTCAGCGTCGTCACCTCGGAGGACATCGCCCGCTATGGTTACCGCACGCTGGCGGACGTCCTGCGCAGCGTGCACGGGTTCTATACCACGTACGACCGCAACTACACGTACCTGGGCGTGCGCGGATTCAGCCGTCCCTCGGACTACAACTCCCGCTTCCTGCTGCTCCTCGACGGACACAGGATGAACGACGATTTCTACGGCAGCGCCTACGTCGGCACGGAGAGTCTGGTGGACGTCGACCTGATCGACCGGGTCGAGATCATCCGCGGCCCCAGCTCGTCCCTGTACGGCACGAGCGCGTTCTTCGCCGTGGTCAACGTGGTCACACGCAAGCCCGCGAGCTACCCGGGGCTGCACCTGAGCGGCGGGGGCGCGAGCTACGGCACACCCTCGGGAAGCGTCACGTTCGCGCGCGCCTTCGAGGGGGGGCCGTCGGTCCTCGCCTCCGGTTCGGCGTACGGGAGCCGCGGCCAATCCCTCTTCTACAAGGAGTACGACGATCCTCTGAGCAACAACGGGGTCGTCGACAAGGGCGACTACGATCGGTACCGGCGTCTGTTCACGACCGCCACGTTCAAGGACTTCACGTTCCAGCTCGCCTACAACAACCGGGACAAGGGCATCCCGACCGGGGCGTACGGAACGCCCTACAACGACCCCGACACGTCGACCCTCGACGAGCGGCGTTACTTCGACATGCGCTACGACCACACCCTGCCCTCGGGGACCGCGGTGCAGGCCCGCTTCTATTACGATCGTTACTACTACCGCGGCATCTATCCCTACTACTCACCCTATCCCACGATCCTGCACTACGTCGAGCATTCGTGGGGGTACTGGGTGGGGACCGATTCCAAGGTGACCCTGCGCCCGACGGCACGACAGACCCTCACGGGCGGCCTGGAGTACCGCGACAATCTCGAGCAGCGATTCCTCTGGAAAAACGTCGACCCGGGGCCCGTGGACTTCGACGACAGGCGGAGCTCCGCCGAAGGGGGCGTCTACGTCCAGGACGAGATCGCCGTGTCGAAAAGCGTGGCGCTCAACCTCGGATTGAGGCGCGACCAGTACCAGGTCTTCGGGGGCTCGACCAATCCGCGGGCGGCGATCATCTTCAACCCCGGCGAGCACACGACGCTCAAGGCCCTTTTCGGTGACGCCTTCCGTGCGCCGACCGTCTACGAGCTGTACTACGGATCCCACGCCAACCCGGACCTGATACCTGAGAAGATCCGCACCTTCGAGGGGGTCGTGGAGCATTATGCCCGCCAGAACCTGCTTATCGCCGGTTCCGTCTACAAATACCTGATCTCCGATCTGGTCAGCGTGAACACGACGACCAGCCTGTTCGAAAACGTGGACAGGGTGGAGAGCCAAGGGATCGAGCTCGAGATCGACAAGACGTTCCGGAGCGGCTGGGGCCTGATGTACAGCTCGACGCTGCAGGACAGCCGGGACGCCGAAACGCAGCGTCTGCTGACGAACTCCCCGCACCACCTGGCGAAGCTCAACGTGCATGTTCCCCTCAAGCGGGAGCGGCTGTCCGCGGCGCTCGAAGCGCAGTACACCAGCCGGCGCCTGAACCTCGGCGGTGATTACACCCCCAGCTTCACGATCGTGAACCTGACCCTGCTGAGCCGGCAGATCGCCAGGGGCCTGGAAATCTCCGCCAGTGTCTACAACCTGTTCGACACGACCTACTTCGATCCCGGGTCGGATCATCACGTGCAGGACATGCTCCAGCAGGACGGCAGGAATTACCGTCTGAAGATCACCTGGGGGTTCTAGGAGCGCGTTCGAGTCGCGGACCCCCGTAGTGCGGGACGGACCCCGCCTCTCTCCGTCCAGAGTTGCTACGCCCGCGACCCTGCCGATATAATCACCCTCCGTACGAGTCGCATCCGCGTTTCATCTTCCCTCCCGGCCAAGGAAGAGAATGAAAGCGATACGCAAGACGGCCCCCCGGCCCGGCGCCCTGGAATGGGCCGATGTTGACGTGCCGGCCTGCGGTCCTTCGGAAGTCCTGATGCGGGTGCGCGCGGCCTCGCTGTGCGGCACGGACGCGCACATCTACAACTGGGACGGTTCCGTGCGCGACATGATCCTCTCCACCACCGACCAGCTCCGCCGCCCGCGGATCATCGGGCACGAGTTCTGCGGCGAGGTCGTGGAGGTCGGACGCGAGGTGCGGGGGGTCGGCGAGCGCGCCTCCGAGCCGATCCGGGTGGGCGACCTCGTCTCCGCAGAGTCGCATATCGTGTGCGGACAGTGTTATCAGTGCCGCCGCGGACAGTTCCACGTCTGCACGCGGGAGAAGATCCTCGGCGTGCACCGCGACGGCGGCTTCGCGGAATACATCGCCCTCCCGGCCTCCTGCGCCTGGATCAACGACCCCGCGGTGGTCCCCGTGGAGGTGGCCTGCGTCGAGGAGCCGTTCGGCAACGCCGTGCACGCCGCCACCGAATACGACACGCGCGGCCAGTGTGTCGTGATCGTCGGCTCCGGACCGATTGGACTGTTCACGATCATCGTCGCCGCCGCCTACGGCGCCGCCCGCATCGTCGCGATCGACACGACCCCCTTCCGGCTCGACCTGGCGTCACGCGTCGGGGCCCACGCGACGCTCCGCTCGACACCCGCTCCGGAGGGCGACGCCGCGGCACGGGCGCTCGAGCGTGAGCGGCTCGTCGGCCTGATCCGCGAGGCGGCCTCGCCGTACGAAGCCGACCTCGTCTTCGAGATGAGCGGCCATCCGGACGCCATCGACACGGCTCTGCGCGCCGTGCGCCGGGGCGGCAAGGTCGTCCTCTTCGGTCTCCCGAAGCAGGCTGCGGTCACCTTCGAGCGCTATGCCGAGGACGTGATCTTCGGGGGCGTGACCCTCAAGGGGATCATCGGCCGGAAGCTCTTCGATACCTGGAAGCGCACGCGGGAGCTGGTGTCCCGGCCGGACGTGCGCGCGAAGATCCGCACCGTCATCACGCACAGCGTCCCGTTCGCGCGTTACGAGGAGGCGTTCCAGAAGATGATCGCGCGGGAGAGCGGCAAGGTCATCCTGCGCATGGACCAGGACTGAGGTCGATCATGAACCCACGGCTCGAGTCGTATCTCGAAGGCGAGATCCTCGCCCTCAAATCCAAGGGCATCTTCCGGATGCCTCGCGTGCTTCAGAGCGCCGCCGGGGCGCGCGTGCGCATGGACGGACGCGACATCATCCAGCTCTCGTCCAACAACTACCTGGGCCTGACGACGCACCCGAAGGTCGTGGCCGCGGCGCGCCGGGCGATCGAGGAGTTCGGCGCGGGGCCCGGCGCCGTGCGCACGATCGCGGGCACGATGTCCCTGCACCTGGAGCTCGAGACGCGTCTGGCACGGTTCAAGTCGACCGAGGCGGCGCTCGTCTTCCAGTCCGGATACACCGCGAACGTCGGGGTCGTGTCCACGCTGATGCAGGAAGGGGATCTCATCGTCTCGGACGAGCTGAACCACGCGAGCATCATCGACGGCTGCCGGCTCTGCAAGGCAAACCGGGCCGTCTACCGTCACCTCGATTACGACCACCTGCGCCAGATCCTGGGGGACGCCCGACGGAAGACGACGGGCAAGATTCTGATCGTGGCCGACGGGGTCTTCTCGATGGACGGCGACGTCTCGGACCTCCAGGCGATACGGTCCCTGGGGCGCGAGTTCGACGCCATCACCATGGTCGACGACGCGCACGCCACGGGAGTCATGGGGAAGAACGGCCGGGGGACCGTGGACCATTTCGGGCTGAAGGACGACTGGGACATCCAGATCGGCACCATGTCCAAGGCGTTCGGTGTGATGGGAGGTTATGTCTGCTGTCCTCGCCCCCTCGTGGAGTTCTACACGCACAAGGCGCGGCCGTTCCTCTTCTCATCGTCGCATCCCCCGGCCGTCATTGCGGCCTGCATCGCGGCGGTCGACGTGATGGAGACCGAGACGGAGCTGCACACGCGTTTGTGGGACAACACGCGCTTCTTCAAGGAGGGGCTCCGGCGGCTCGGCTTCAACACCGGCTCTTCGGTCACTCCGATCACCCCTGTGATCATCGGTTCCGGGGCCAAGGCGGCCCGATTCTCCGACGATCTGTTCGAGCGCGGTGTCTTCGCCCAGGGGATTTTCTTTCCGATGGTCGCCGAGGAGAAGTCACGCGTGCGAACGATCGTCATGGCCACCCACACGCGGGCGGACCTCGACGAGGCGCTCGGCGTCTTCGCCGAGGTCGGCCGGACCCTCGGGGTGATCTAGCGTCCGGGTCTTCTTACGGACCTTCGGCGTATCAGTTGGCGGGCTGCGGTCGCTCCCCCAGGTTGCCGGGTAGCGGGCCGGGAGTCGTGAAATACTCGGCGGGGAGCGTGTCGTAGACCTCCATGATCGGATGGAGGATCCGGAGCGTCGCTCCCCTGCGCGCGGAGGTCTTCTCCGGACAGAGGAGGACCCGTCCGCGGCGGGTCCATCCCTTCCAGTCCCACACGGTCGGCTGACTGCCGGGAGGGTCGTCCTGCAGGACGTACGACCACCTGTCCATGAGGTGCGTCCTGCGATTGACGTGCGCCCAGTAGCGGTCGCGCGGCGTCAGGCCGACGTCCTCGAACGTCAGCTCGACGAGGTCGTACTCCTCGCCGTCGCGCGTCTCCTCTCCGGCGTAGCCCAGGTGCACGCCCGGATCTTTCATCTTGTAAGGCATCAGGAGCCAGTAGGTGTCGTTGATCCACGCTTCGTACGCCTCCTCCAGGATCGGTTTGGCGGTCTCCGCGTCCATCTTCGAGGGCGCGGCCGGCGCCCCGCCTGCGGCGCGGGCCTCCGCGGGCAGCCTGTAGGCGTCTCCCTGTCGGGTGTCGACATTGAGGAGGACGACAAGCGGCGCGCCGTCCTTCCCGCGCGTCTCGTATCGCAGCCGCCCCTCCCAGCGGTCCCACAGGTGCGTCCGGTAGGCCACTCTCTTCCCGTCGCGCTCCACGGCGAAGGCAAAGTACACGAACCGCGTCTGCTCCCAGGCCTGGCGCCCGCCGAGCGCCGCCATCACCAGGTCGGCGATGACGATGGCCCTCGGGTCGGAGCGCGTGGGATCGAAGATCGGCGGGGAGGCAGGAGCCGCCAGCAGGGTGGAGAAGACCGCCAGGACCGCGCAGGACGCGCAGGTCCCTGCGCGTCTCACTTCTTCCCCCGCAAGCGGCGATCCGTATCGTCCATGACCTTGAGAATCTCCTCGAGCCGCTCGGTCACGGAGGACAGGAGCGAGCCGAGGGGGCGCGGCGGGTCGGGAATGCGCTCCGGCTCGTCGGCCGGCAGCGGCTCGAAGAGGTCGTCGAGGGCGCCCTGCCCCTCCCCCATTCCCAGCTTCTTGCGGGCCCCGGCGATGGTGAATCCTTCGTCATAGAGCAGACGCTTGATCTGCCGCACCAGATCGAGGTCCTTCTGGCGGTAGAGCCGCTGTCCGCTCCGGCTCTTCTTCGGGGCGAGCTGAGGGAATTCAGATTCCCAGAAGCGCAGCACGTAAGGCTGCGTGTCGGTGATCTGGCAGACTTCCCCGATCTTGTAGAACGTCTTGCGTGGCGTGCCGTCCGACATGGTCTGGACCCCGGGGGGCGGAACCTACGCCCCGGCGCCCCGGATTCTCCCACGAAAGCCGGGTGAGCGGCCTACAAAGTTGGTATCCGGGGCCGGGAACGGGACCCGGGGCGTGTCTCGGACACGCCTCTAGGCCCGCCCGTAACGGTCCTCGAGCCTGACGACATCGTCCAGCTCGGGCGTGCTCACCTCGAAGACCACGCAATCGGTCAGAGCCTCGAGGCGGTGACGCGTCCCTGGAGGCAGGTGCACGGACTCCCCCTCGGCGAGCATCCTCTGGGCGCCGGGATCGGCGTCGTCCGGGAGCAGGAGCCTGAGCCGTCCCTGGTACAGGTAGATGGTCTCGTCCTTGCGCTCGTGGTACTGCAGGCTCAGAGACTCGCCCGCGCGGATGCGCAGGATTTTCCCGGCGTAGTGCGTCGTGCGGGCGAACAGGAGCTCCTCGCCCCACGGCTTCGGCAGGCGTGTCACGCTCATGGCCTCACCTCCAGAACGGGTCGCGGATCGGTCGGTACGAGCTCCTGGACCCTGCGCCGCGCCAGCTCCTCGATCGCCTCGGCCGAGTCGAGCCTCATCGCCTCCTCCACCAGGCCACGGGCCTCGTTCAGGCCCAGGGCGCGGATCGTCTGCTTGACGGACGGGATGGCCGCGGGATTCATGCTCAGCTCGGTGATTCCCAGCCCGATCAGCACGACGGCCGCAGCCGGACGCGCCGCCATCTCCCCGCACACCGACAGGCGCAGCCCGCGCCGCGCGGCCGCTTCGACCACTCCGCGCAGGAGACGCAGGATGGCCGGATGCAGAGGCTGGTAGAGGTACGACACCGACTCGTTCCCCCGATCGATCGCCAGGGCGTACTGGATCAGGTCGTTCGTGCCGATCGAGAAGAAATCCACCTGCTCGGCCAGCCGGTCGGCGATGAGGGCCGCCGCCGGGACTTCGATCATCACGCCGACCGGGACGTCGGGATCGCAGGGGATCCGCTGCCGCAAGAGGTCGCGCCGCACCTCGTCCACGATGGATCGGGCCTTCAGGTATTCGTCCATGCCGCTCACCATCGGGAACATCATGCGCAACTTGCCGTGCGCCGCGGCGCGGAACACGCCGCGGAGCTGGGCGCGGAACATGTCTTCGCGCTTCAGGCACAGCCGGATGCCGCGCAGCCCCATGACGGGATTGCTCTCGCGCCTCTCCAGGATGGTGGAGAAGTACTTCTCGCCCCCGAGGTCGAGGGTCCGGATCACGACCTCGTTCGGCAGCGCCTTCTCGGCCAGTTCGCGGTACGTGCGGTAATGCTCCTCCTCTCCCGGCAGCCCCGGGGCCTCGCGCAGGTACAGGAACTCCGAGCGGTACAGACCGACCCCCTCGGCTCCGAACCGTCGCGCCGCGAGCATCTCCTCCGGGAGCTCGATGTTGGCCTGGAGCCTGACGCGCAGTCCCTCCTGCGTCACCGCCGGGAGATCCCGCAGCGCCATCAGGTCCACCTCGCGTTGCGCCCGTGCTGCGCGACGTTCCCGCCAGACCAGGGTCTCCTCCTCCGACGGATTCTGCAGGACCACGCCGTCCGTTCCGTCCAGCACCAGAAGGTCACCGCTCTGCACCCGGGAGCTGGCGTCCCGGAGCCCGGCCACGGCCGGGATTCCGAGGGCGCTCGCGATGATCGCCGTGTGCGAGGTCGGGCCGCCGCCGTCGATGGCCAGGCCGATGACGTGCTCCCGGTTCAGGCCCGCCGCGTCCGAGGGGGACAACTGGGCGCCCACGACGATGACGTCCTCCGTGAGCTCGGACAGATCGTGCCGCCTCTTGCTCCCCGTCAGGATCGCCTGGACGCGCGCCGCCACGTCCTCGATGTCGGTGCCGCGGTCCCGGAGCGCCTGGTCGCCGAGCTGCGAAAACACCTGCGTGTACCGCCCTACCACGGTGTGGAAGGCCCATTCGGCATTGACACGCTCGCGGCGGATGAGTCCGGCGGTCTCCTGCAGGAGCGTCCGATCCTTCAGGATCAGGATCTGCGCTTCGAACACTCGCGCGTACGGCTCGCCGGCCTCGCTGCGGACCCGGTCGCGCAGATGCCGGAGCTGGCGCCAGGCGCGCCGCACCGAGCGCTGGAACCGGAGCACCTCGCCCTCGGTCTCGCCGTCCGGAACACCCAGGCGGAATATGGCGACGTTCGGACCCTCCAGGACGAGCGCCCGGCCGATGGCGATGCCTGCGGAGACGCCCGTTCCCCGCAGCGTCGTCGACCCCTCGGGAGCCCCCCCGAACGACCTCACCGATCCTCCCCGAAACGCGCCTCGACCAGGTCGATCAGCTGGCGCAGCGCCTCCTGCTCGTCCGAACCGTCGGCGCTGATGGTCAGACGCGTTCCTTCGCTGCCGATGAGGGCCAGAAGACCCAGAATCGATTTCCCGTCCGCCGTCCGCCCTCCGTTCGCGATCTGGATACGGCTCTTGAACCGGCTGGCCAGCTGCACGAAGCGCGCGGCGGCGCGCGCGTGCAGTCCGAGCGCGTTCGAGATGACCGCCTCCCGGCAGATCACTCCTTCGTCCCCCCGCGTCCCGGCGACCCCAGGTACTCCGTCGCGATCGCGATCGATCGCTGGCCCTGCTCCTTGATCCGGGCCGCGGCCTCCTGGAGCGAGCACTTGTCCCGGATGTTGGCGTACTTGATCAGCATCGGCAGGTTCACACCCGTGACGATCTCGACGCCCTCACGAAGGTACGCCAGCGTGACGTTGGTCGCGGTCCCGCCGAACATGTCCGTCAGGATCAGGACGCCGCCGCCCGGATCGACATCGGCGATCGCCTGCTCGACGGCCCGGCGCGCCTGCGTCAGGTCGTCGTTCCAGCCGATCGTGAGGGCCTTCAGACCGTCCACCTTGCCGACGATGCGCTCCAGGGCCCGCACCAGTTCGAAGGCCAGCCCGCCGTGAGTGACCACCAGGCCGCCGAAGCGCGCCTCGCCCGCCGCCTCGATGACGATGGCCATCACTCCTTCTCCAGGTCCCGGTGCGACGCCTTCACCTCGTACCCCCTCGCGCGGAGCGCCTGGCTCACGGCCTCGGCCATGGCCACCGAGCGGTGCCGGCCGCCCGTGCATCCGATGGCCACGGTCAGGTAGCTCTTCCCCTCGCGCAGGTACTGGGGGATCAGGAACGCCATCAGGTCGACGATGCGCGCGCGGAACTCACGGTACTCCGGCATCGCCTCCAGATAGTCGATGACCTCGCGGTCCAGACCGCTCCTGCCGCGCAGCGTGTCCACGAAAAAGGGATTGGGGAGGAAGCGCGTGTCGAACAGGAGGTCCGATTCCGGTGGGACGCCGCGCTTGTAGCCGAACGAGACGATCGAGATCCCCATCGGCTGGGCCCCGCCGCGCGGGGCGAAGTGGTCGCGGATGTAGCGTCTCAGCTCGTGGACGTTGAAGAGGCTGCTGTCGATGATCAGGTCGGCCCGGTCACGCAAGGGCTGGAGCATCTCCCGCTCGCGCCGGATTCCGTCCTCGAGACCGCCCCCCGAGGCCAGCGGATGGGGACGGCGGGTCTCGGAGAACCGGCGCATCAGGGCCTCGTCGTCGGCCTCGAAAAACAGAAGGCGGCCGCGGCGTCCCGGTGTGCGGCGCAGGCCGTCGAAGATGGCCGGGAATTCCTTAAGGAAGGTTCCCTCACGCACGTCCACCACCAGGGCGGCGCGTCTCAGGTCCGGTCGCCGGGCGCACAGGTCGGCGAACACGGGGATGAGGGCGACGGGCAGGTTGTCGACGCAGAAGTAACCAAAGTCCTCGAAGGCCCGGATGGCCAGGGTCTTCCCGGAGCCGGAGAGCCCGGTGATCACGACGATCTCGAACTCGCGCTCGGGGGACGGCTCCGCCGCGCTCACGTCTTCCTCCCCAGGGCGTCCTGGATCCGCCCCGCCAGCTCCTTGGCCGCATGGTAACCCTTGCGCTTCAATAAGTGATGTCGCGCCGCGACTTCCAGCAGGATGGACAGGTTGCGCCCCGGACCGACGGGCATTTCGATGAACGGCAGCTCCACCCCCAGGATTGTGTGCTTCTTCTCATCAAGGCCCAGGCGGTCGTACTCCTTGTCCTCCTGCCACGGGTCGAGACGGACCACCAGGTCGAGGTCCTTCCGCTCGCGCACGGCGGCCACGCCGTAGAGGTCCTTGATGTTGATGATCCCGATCCCACGCAGCTCCATGTGGTACCGGCTGACCTCGGGACCGGTGCCGTTCAGGAGCGTTCCGACCCGGCGAATCGTCACCGTGTCGTCGGAGACAAGACGGTGCCCGCGAAGAATGAGTTCCAGGGCGGATTCGCTCTTTCCCACCCCGCTCTCTCCCAGGATCAGCACACCCACGCCGTAGATGTCGATGAGCGTTCCGTGCAGGGCTACCGACGGGGCCAGGCGCTCCTCGAGGTACCGCCCGAGAAGATCGATGGCCCGTTCGGTCGTGCGCGGTGTCGACAGGAGCGGGATGGCCAGGCGATCCGACGCCTCCAGAAGGTCGGGATGAGCCGCCTCGGCCTGCGTCAGGAGAAGGCACGGAATCGGGGAGTTCCCCAGTCGCTGGAGCAGGTGACGGCGCTGCTCGTCCGGGATACGTCCCAGATACACGGCCTCGCTTTTCCCCAGGACCTGGACGGCGCCTCCCTGCAGCGCCTCGGGCTGTCCGGTGAGAGCCAGTCCCGGCCGTTCGGGGACGGCGATGGTGATCTCGCGCTTCAGACCGCTCCGTCCCGCCAGAAGACGAAGCGTCAGCTCCGACGGGGCCTCGGCGAGCAGGTCACCCACCGGGAGCGTGGGACGGGGTGCTTCACGCTGGCTCAACCTCGTCCTCCGCGCCCCATCCAAGCCAGACTGGAGCGCTCCCGACAATGCCGCAAGTCACTGTCATTCTAGGACTTGGGCCGATGACTGTCAAGAAAGAGCCGCCGGGACGGCTGTCGAGGCCTTGGGGGTGGCCGGAATGTCCCGCATTGACCGCCCCGCTGCGGAATGATATGTTTCGCGGTGGAAGCGGGAGTTCCTGCCCGACGTATCCGGAGGCCGCGATGGCTTCGAAAAGAGTCGTCCACATCATCGGCACGGGGACCATCGGGGAGCCCCTCATCGGCCTGTTCTCCGACAGGAAAGACCTGCTCGGCTTCGACGAGGTCACCTTCCACAAGCGCACCCCTCTGCTCACGGATCGATCCAAGGTGGTCAACCTGATCAAGCGCGGCGCGCGCCTGGCGTGCGATGACTCGGCGCGGCGCGGATTCCGGGACATCGGCATCGAGCCGGGCTACGAGCACCACGAGGCGCTGCGCCAGGCGACCGTGGTGATCGACTGCACTCCCTCCGACGTCGGGCTCCAGAACAAGAGGGAGATCTACGAGAAATACGCGCACAGCACGCTGGGCTTCATCGCCCAGGGCTCGGAATTCGGCTTCGGCAAGATGTACGCCCGCGGCATCAACGATCGCACGCTGAAGAAGGGCGTCGACCAGTACATCCAGGTCGTGTCCTGCAACACGCACAACCTGGCGGTCCTGATCGACCTGATCGGCCTGCGGGCCGGCGGGGTCGACGACTTTGTCGAGGGTCGATTCACCTGCATCCGTCGCGCCAACGACATCAGCCAGGACACCTCGTTCGTTCCTTCGCCGCAGGTCAACCGGCACAAGGACGAACGCTTCGGAACCCATCACGCACGCGACGCATGGTACCTGTTCAACACCCTGGGTCACGAGCTCGACTTGTTCTCCTCGGCCCTCAAGGTCAACAGCCAGTACATGCACGCGATCCATTTCAACATCCGGCTCAGGAAGCCGACAACGGTCGAGGCGATTCTCGAACGGATCAAGAACGACGATCGCATGGCGCTCACGTACAAGCAATCCGCCAACTCGGTGTTCTCGTTCGGGCGTGACTACGGCCATTACGGGCGCATCCTCAACCAGGGCGTCCTGGTCGTGCCGACCCTGGCGGTGCACCGTGGCACCGAGGTCGTCGGGTTCTGCTTCACCCCGCAGGACGGGAACGCGCTCATCAGCAGCGTGGCCGCGGCGTGCTGGTTCCTGTATCCGGAATCGTACGAACAGAAGCTGAATTGCCTGAAGGACTCGATCTTCGACGAGGTCTGAGGGCGGGACGGGGGGACGGTGCTCCGCGGGCCATGGGGGCTTCCCCGGGCTCCGGTATCACCCCTCCGGCTTCTTCAAGACAAGCGCCGCGTTCGTCCCCCCGAAACCGAACGAATTGTTCAACGCGTAATTGACCCTCATCCTGCGCGCTTCGTTGGGGACGTAGTCCAGATCGCACTCCGGGTCGGGCGTGACGTAGTTGATCGTCGGTGGGACGATCCCCTCGCGTATGGCCAGCGCGACGATCGCGGTCTCCAGGCCGCCGGCCCCTCCCAGAAGATGTCCGGTCATCGACTTGGTGCTGCTCACGGCCACCGTGCGCGCCCGATCCCCGAAGACCTTCTTCAGGGCGCACGTCTCGACCGCGTCCCCCTGCGGGGTCGAGGTGCCGTGGGCGTTCACGTAATCGATGGCCGACGGATCGATCCCCGCGTCCTGGATGGCCCTGCGCATCACCCGCACCGGTCCGTCCCCGTCCTCGGAGGGGGCGGACACGTGAAATGCGTCACCCGACACCCCGTAACCGGCCACCTCGGCATGCACGGCGGCGTCGCGGCGCACGGCGTGTCCGAGCTCTTCGAGAATCACGATCCCGGCCCCCTCGCTGATCACGAACCCGTCGCGGTCCGCATCGAAGGGGCGCGAGGCACCCCCGGGATCGTCGTTCCGCGTGGACAGCGCGCGCATGGCCGAGAAGCCTCCCACGCACAGGGGCGCGATGACGCCCTCGCACCCCCCCGCGATCATGACGTCGGCGTCCCCTCGCTTGATGATCTCGAACGCGTCGCCGATGGCGTGCGTGCCGGTCGCGCAGGCCGTGCACGCCGCCTGGTTGGGCCCCTTGGCGCCATAGCGGATCGAGACCTGCCCCGACGCCATGTTGACGATCAGACCGACGATGAAGAAGGGGGAGATTCTGCGCGGACCCTCTTTCAGCAGGATGGCGTGCTGACGCTCGATCGAAGGGAGCCCGCCGATGCCCGAGCCGATGTACACGCCGACCCGGTCCGCTTCCGACGCCTCGACCTGGAAGCCGGCGTCCCGCATGGCGATCTCCGCCGCGGCCATGGCGTAATGGATGAAGAGATCCATCTTCTTGACATCTTTCTTCGGGACCCAGTCTTCGGGATTGAATCCCTTGACCTCTCCGGCGATGCGGCAGGCATAGTCGCTCGCGTCGAATCGGGTGATCGGACCGATCCCGCTTCGCCCTTCGAGCAGCGCCTGCCAGTTCTCCCGATTACCTATCCCCAGGGGTGAGACCATGCCCACCCCCGTGATGACGACGCGCCTGTCCATGTCGGTTCGCCCCTGCTGCCGGGCCTCAGGCGTGGGTCTGGATGTACTTGATGGCGTCTCCGACCGTGTGGATCTTCTCGGCGTCCTCGTCGCTGATCTCGATCTTGAACGCCTCCTCCAGCGCCATGACCAGCTCGACCGTGTCGAGCGAGTCCGCCCCCAGATCGTTCACGAAGGAGGCCTCCGTCGTCACCTCCTCGGGGTCGACGCCCAGCTGCTCGACGATGATGCCTTTGACCTTCTCCTCGATGTTCTGCGCCATCTGCTCCCCTCCATGCGGGACGCCCTCGAATGCCCTGTTCCTGTCTGCGCCGTCCGGGCCTTCGTTTGACGCCGGAACGGCAGGCTGATTATTGTTCGCCCCCATTCACATGTAAAGACCGCCGCTGATGTTGAGCACCTCGCCGGTGATGTAGGAGGCGCCTGGCGTGAGGAGAAACGCCACGCCCGACGCCACGTCTTCGGCCGTCCCCAGCCGGCCGGCCGGGATGTGGTCCGACATCGTTTCGCGGGCCTCCGGCGCCAGCGCCCGGGTCATGTCGGTGTCGATGAAGCCGGGGGCCACCGCGTTCACCGTGATCGACCTCGACGCCACTTCCCGCGCCAGGGATTTCGTGAAACCGATCAGCCCGGCCTTGGACGCGCAGTAATTCGCCTGCCCGGGATTGCCCATGAGACCGACGACCGAGCTGACGTTGACGATGCGGCCGTAGCGGGCCCGCACCATCGCGGGCAGGACCGCGCGCGTCATCTCGAACGCGCCGGTCAGATTGACCGTGAGGACCCGGTCCCAGTCCGCCCGCTTCATCCTGAGGAGGAGCCCGTCGCACGTGATCCCGGCATTGTTCACCAGATGATCGACGCGGCCGAAGGCCTTCAGAGCATCCCCCGCGGCGGCGGAGATCGAGGCCGCGTCCGCGAGGTCGATGGCGATCGCCCGGCAACGCGCCCCCCGGCCCTCGCACTCCCGGGCGACGCGCTGAAGATCGTCCATGCCGCGGGCCAGGAGGACCAGATCGGATCCCCTCGACGCCAGCTCCAGCGCGATGGCACGTCCGATGCCCCGCGACGCGCCCGTGACGAAGCTGACGCGCTCCTTGAGCTCGTCCCCGCTCATTCCGTCCGTTCCCCCGCGTGTTCGAGCTCGGCGCAGGTCTTCAGGAGCGTCGCCTGGTCCTCCACGTTCAGGGGCGCCGAGCCGGGGATGGTCCGTCTGACCAGACCGGAGAGCACGCGCCCCGGACCGACCTCGAGCATGAGCTCCGCTCCCATCTCCTTGATCTTCAGGACGCTCTCGACCCAGCGCACCGGCCGGGTGACCTGGTCGACGAGAGCGGCCCGCAAGGCGGCGGCCCGGGTCTCCGGCTGCGCGGTCACGTTCAGGACCACCGGGAGTTCCGCGTCCCGGAACGGCAGATTCTTCAAGTCTACGGCCAGACGCTCGCGGGCCGGCGCCATCAGTTCACAATGAAACGGTGCGCTGACCGGGAGGAGGACGATTCTCTTCGCGCCACGCTTCCTGCCCAGGACGGCCAGCCGCTCCACGGCCGCCGCGCTCCCGGCAACGACGGTCTGGTCCGGCGCGTTCAGGTTGGCCGGCGCAAGGACCTCGCCATCCGACGCGTCGCGGCACAACGACTCCACCTGCTCCAGAGGCAGGCCCAGGACGGCGGCCATCGCCCCGGCGCCGACAGGCACCGCCTCCTGCATGTACTCTCCGCGACGTCGCACGGTCACGAGCGCGTCCTCGAACTCGAGCGCCCCTGCCGCGACGAGCGCCGAGTACTCTCCGAGCGAATGCCCCGCGGCGCACACGATCGAATCCCGCAGGCCGCCGGGGGCGTGCGCGCGCAGCGCCGCAAAACCGGCGACGCTCGCCGTCAGGAGCGCGGGCTGCGTGACGGCCGTGAGCTTCAGGGTCTCCTCCGGGCCCTCGAAACAGGTCCGGGTGAGCGGAAAGCCCAGGGCCCGGTCGGCGCGATCGAAGAGGTCGCGCGCCGCCGGCTCCGTCTCGTAGAGGGATCGCCCCATCCCCACGCTCTGGGATCCCTGGCCCGGGAACAGCAGGGCCACCCCCCGGACGGAGCTCACCAGCCCCACTTGCAGACGGCCGCGCCCCAGGTCAATCCGGTGCCGAACGCCGCGAAGAGAAGGTTGTCCCCCTTGTGGACGAGCCCCTTGCGCACGGCTTCATCCAGGGCCACGGGGATCGACGCCGCCGAGGTGTTGCCGACGCGCTCGATGTTCACATAGACCTGGTCCTCCCGCAGGCCGAGGCGACTGCCCACGGCGTCGATGATCCGGCGGTTCGCCTGGTGCGGGATGAACAGGTTGACGTCGGCGGGAGCGAGACCGGCCTTCTCGAGCACCGCGCGGGAGGCTTCCTCCATCGAGCGGACCGCCATTTTGAACGTTTCGTTGCCGCGCATGCGGATGAAGTGGCGTCTCTCGGTCACGCTCCGTTCCGACGCCGGTTCGCGCGTGCCGCCGGCCGGGACGTAGATGAAGTCCGCCATGCCGCCGTCGGCGTGCATCTCGGACGCCAGCACCCCGTAAGGGGCCGCGCCGGGTGTCAGGACCACGGCCCCCGCGCCGTCGCCGAACAGGACGCACGTCGTCCGATCGCGCCAGTCGGTGTACTTCGACAGGAGTTCCGCCCCGATGACCAGGACGGCGCGGTAGTCTCCCGTGGTCACGAAGCGGTCGGCGACGGCCAGCGCGTAGATGAAGCCGGAGCACCCCGCGGCCAGGTCGAAGGCGGCGGCCCCGGTCGCCCCCAGATTGTTCTGGACGATGCAGGCCGTCGCGGGGATCGGCATGTCGGGGGTGACGGTCGCGCAGATGATCAGGTCGACCTCCGAGGCCGGAAGACCGGCCGCCTGGAGCGCCGCCTCCGCGGCCCGCGTCGCGAATTGCGACATGTATTCGTCGTCCTGCGCGATGCGTCGCTCGCGGATTCCGGTGCGCGAGATGATCCACTCGTCCGAAGTATCCACCATCCTCTCCAGGTCGGCGTTCGTCAGGACACGCGCCGGCAGGGACGAGCCCGTGCCCCGGATCATGGCTCGCCTCTCACCGCGCGTCATCGAGACTCCCCAGCTTCATGTCGCCGGCGGCGTGGATCCCGCCGCCCACGCCGCGGCTCGCAGTCATCCTGAGGATCTCGTCGTGGATGCGATCATTCACCCGGTTCCTCACGAAATCCTGCGTCACGCGCACGGCGTTCTTGATGGCCCGCACGGACGAGCCGCCGTGACAGATGATCGCCGCCGCCCGCACGCCGAGGAGCGGCACGCCCCCGTACTCGGCGTAGTCGACCTTCTTACGGAAATTGCGAAACGCCGGGCGCGCCAGGAAGTAACCCACCTTGGCCAGCGACGACTTGGCGATTTCCTCCTTCATGAAATGAAGGATCGCCTCCGCGGCGCTTTCGACGGCCTTGAGGGAAACGTTCCCGATGAACCCGTCGCAGACGATCACGTCCGCCTTGCCGTTGAAGATATCCCGACCCTCGACGTTGCCGATGAAGTTGAGAGGAGCCTCCTTGAGGGCGCGAAACGCTTCCCGCGTGACTTCGTTTCCCTTGCTGTCCTCCTCGCCGATGCTCATCAGACCGACCCTGGGGTTCGCAACACCGAGCGCTTCGCGGGCGTAGAGGTGCCCCATCACGGCGAACTGCACGAGGTGCTCCGGTCTGCAGTCGATGTTGGCGCCGACATCGAGCCAGACCGACGGTCCCTTGAGGTTCGGAACGACCGCGCACAGGGCGGGCCGCTCCACCCCCTCCAGGACGCCGCAGATCATCTTGACGGTGGTCATCACCGCCCCCGTGTTCCCGGCGCTGACCACTCCCGCCGCGCGCCCATCGCGCACCAGGGTCGCGGCGATGCGGATGGAGGAGTCCTTCTTTCTCCGGAAGGCGGTGACGGGCGACTCGTGCATCTCGACGACTTCGCTGGCGTGGACGATCTCGATCGGCAGCCCGCGGGCGCGATGCTTCGCGAGCTCGGACTCGATCGCCTCACTCCGGCCCACCAGAATGAGCCGCGCCCCGTATTCACGCGCCGCCAGGACCGCGCCGGCCACGGGATTCGAGGGGGCGAAATCGCCTCCCATCGCGTCGATGGCGATCGACATCTCCACGTGTGCACCCTTCCCGGACGCGTGCGCCGGAACGGACCTGGCTGGAAGACCGGCCGGCGGTGGTGAGGCGGCTCGTGCGGGCCGGCGGTGCGGACGTCCGAACCCCGTCCTAGATCTCGCCGACCTCGATGACTTCCCTTCCCTTGTAGAACCCGCAATGAGGGCAGACCCGGTGCGGCAGCTTGTCCTCCTGGCAGTTGGGGCATTTCGAAAGGATCGGACGAGTGAGAGCGTCGTGGGCGCGTCTCTTGTCGCGGCGCGCGCGCGAGTGACGGCGTTTCGGATTCGGCATGCGAGCGTTCCTTCCCTGTGTCTCTAGAGGAGGTTCTTCAGGACCCGGAGACGAGGATCCTCGGTCCTCTGCTCCGCGCAGGCGCAGTCGCCGCCATTGAGATTGGTCCCGCAACGGGCACAGAGACCGAGGCAATCCGGGCGGCACAGCGGTTTGAGCGGCAGACCAAGATACACCTGCTCGGACAGGAGCGTGCCGAGATCGATCCGTGCACCGTCATAGTGGACGCGGGTGACCATGTCGTCGTCGATCCGATTCCTCTCTCCCGCCGCCCCGTCCGGTACGGTCGTGTAGAACAGGTCGAACGGCAGATCGAGGGGAAGCGAGTACTCCTCCAGGCACCTGCTGCAGGAGAGATGGGCCGACGCGCTGATCCGGCCGGAGAACGACAGGCCGTCCTCGCGCTTGCTCAGCTCGCCGCTCAGATGCACCGAATCGACCTGGATCCCTTCGGCCTCTCCGGAAGGAAGCCGAAACCCTTCTACCGAGCGCCCGATCGACAGCCCCTCGGGCCCTATCTCCTTTGTTTCTATGTACATGACGGTTCGGTCCAGGCGGACGGCGCATTATAGCACGCAGGAGATCTTTGTCAATTGTGCGGGGGACAAGGGTTTCGGGGAGGGGGTCGGTCTATTTCTTCTCGAGAGCGCGGAGCGACGCCAGGGCCTCGGCGTGGGTCGGGACGAGCTCCAGCGTTTTCTCGTACTCCCTCCTGGCCTTGGCCAGGAGCCCGTGCGATTCGTAGAAATGCCCCAGGGCCACGAAGTGGCCTGGATTGAACGGCTCGAGCTCCGCGGCGCGCAGGAACGCGGTTTCCGCCCTCTTCTGCCACCGGTAGTCGGGGTTGCGCATCAGGGCCTGCCCCAGGAGACCGAAGACTGCGGCGTTCCGATCGCTGTACGACGTGGCGAACTCGCAGTAGCGGATGCAGTCGAAGTAGTCCCCCATCTTGAAGTAGTCCCTGGCCTTGGTGAAGAACTGCTCGGCCATGCGGCTCTTCTCCTCCTCCATCGACTGCTTCTCGGTCTTGGTCAGCTCCTTGCGGAGCGACAGGCTCTCCAGGTCGAGGTTGACCACCTTCTCGGTCCCCTGCCCCGCGGCCCTGGCCGCGAACAGCTTCTCCGATCGAACCTTGAGAAACGCTTCGAGGAGGCGCGCTTCGATGATCTGCAGCTCTTCCCGGAGGTCCTGTTGAACCTTTTTCATGAAACGCGCGGGCTGGAATCGCTCCTTGCGCTCGAGGTAGGCCGTCTTCACGCGCTCCTGGGTCGCCTCCTCGGTGATCCCGAGGATCGTCTGAGGCGTCCCCTGCTGGGCCACCCTGTAGAAGTCCGTCACCTCCGACCGCTCGCGATCTTCGCGCTTCTTCTTCTCTTCCTCGCCGCGCACGAGGTCCCGGCAGCTGAGGGGGCCGGCCGAGATCGCAGGGGCGAAATTGACCAGGCCGAGAATCAGGAGTCCGAACAGGAACCGCGTCGCGGCCTCCTCGTCGGCCTGGGGCATCTGCGCCAGGACGTCGCGAACCTTCGCCTGACCGTCCACGCGTGAGAGGAGGAACCCTTCGATGGGCGCCAGCGTCAGGCGGTCGACCGGGAGATAGACCTGGTCCGACAGCCGCAGGGTCCGATCCTGCCGCACGAGAGCCTCGCGGATGGACTCGAATCCGACCATCGAGCGCAGGGCCCGGATGATCATCTCGAAGCTGACGACAACGTCGCTCTCCAGAAGCCCCGCGGTCACCGGTCCCTCCTCGAACCGGTACTCGATGTCGTCCCAGCGGAACAGGGCGGTGAGGATGCACTGCGCGAGATCGCGGTTGGCCTGCTGCAGCATCGGGGAGGTCAGGAGCCCCCGGCGCGCGGCGATTTCACCCACCTGACGATCGTCCAGGCCCTTCAGCGCCTCGGCCTCCTCCGCCTGCATCCAGCCGCGCTCGACCAGGACGGCGGCGAGAGTCTCGTCCGCCAGGGAGGAGGACGCCGTCATGATCATGCCGCGATCGAGGAGAATCCTCTTCTCCACGCCGCTGCGCGACAGGTGAAGCGTGCCGGTCTTCTCGTCCAGATAGAGGTCGCGGATGAGCTCGGCCAGCGCGGCGGGAGAGCAGAATCCCCGCGGCGTCTTCGGAGCCTCCGACAGATCGCTGCCGGCGGGGGCCGCGGCCGTGTCCGCGCTCATGCGGCCGTGGCCCCGGCTCGCGGCGCCCCGGCTTTTCCCTCCGAGGGACCCGCCAGAGCGAGGGAGATGAAGACGGTCGTGCCTTCTCCGGGCTTGCTCTTCAGCCAGATGCTGCCGCCGTGGCACTCGACCGCGAGACGGCAGAACGTGAGCCCCAGCCCGGAGTCGTAGAGCATGCGCTTGGAGGTGTCCGATTCGCCCCCCACGAACTTCTCGAAGATGCGCGGTTGCAGGTCTTCGGGGATGCCCTCGCCCGTGTCGCTGACCGTGAGAACCACCGCGTCCTCCTCCCGCCGGGCGTCGATGATCACCTGACCTCCGCCCGGCGTGTGCTTGAACGCGTTGTTCAGAAGGTTGGCGATGACGCGGCTGATCAATTCCCGATCCGCCAGCGGCGACGGCAGGTCCGGAGGGACCCGGTTCTCAACGCGAATGTTGTCGCGCGCGCTCAGCCCCGTCATCTCGTCCACGTTTTCCTGAGCCAGGTGACGCAGGGTGACGCGCTCCAGGTTGAGCGGCATTTTCTGCTCTTCGAGCTTGCCGATCTGCAGGATGTTGAGGATCATCCGCATCAGCTGCCGGGCGCTCTCCTGCGTGCGCTGCAGCAGTTCTTTGAGCCGCGCGGGGTTCACGGTCTCCTCGCTCATCTGGATGAGCTGCACGTTGCCCATGATGCTGGCGAGCGGGTTCTTGAGGTCGTGGACCACCATCTGCATCATCGATTCCTTGAACCCTTCCATCCGGATGAGCTTCTGGTTCTTCTTCTCGATCTCCAGGCGATTCTTCTCCAGCTCGTCGTGCAGGGCCTTGACGCGCAGGACCGAACGCACCTTCGCGAGGAGCTCCACCTTGTTGATCGGCTTGCTCAGGAAATCATCGGCGCCGTACTCCAGCGCCTGGACCTTGTCCTCGAGCGCGTTCAGGGCCGTGACCATGATGATCGGCAGGAGCCTTGTCTCGTAGCGGTCCTTGAGCCTCTGGCACAGCTCGAACCCGCTCATCCTCGGCATCATCACGTCGAGCAGGAGCATGTCGGGCGGCGCCGTCTCGACGAGGCGAAGTGCATCCTCGCCGTTGTAGGCTTTCACAACCTGGTATCCGCTGCCCCTCAGGATCGATTCCATCAAGCGCACGTTGCGCTGATCGTCGTCGACCACGAGGACGGTGCCGCTCCGTTCCGCGGGGGCGGACGGGTCATCGGCCGGAAGAGAGGTCTTCATCTGGTCCATCGCGTCAGTTCGTGTCCGGGTTGCCGCCGCGCTGCAGGAAGGCGGCGATTTGGCGCGGGAAGATGCCCGGCTCGATCGGCTTCGGGATGTATCCCGCGCACCCTGCCTCCTTCGCCCTGACTTCGTCTCCCTTCATGACATGCGCCGTCAGGGCGACGACGGGTATGTCGCGGGTCTCCGGGTTGTCCCTCAGGAGACGCGCCGCCCGGAGCCCGTCCATCCCCGGGAGCTGGATGTCCATCAATATGAGGTCGGGACGGATGAACTTCAAGGCATCCAGCGCCTCCTCCCCGGTCGTCGATTCCGCGACCCGATACCCGCTCGCCTTGAGGATGTCGCGCACCAGCTTGAGATTGATGGGATTGTCCTCCACCACGAGGATGAGGTCGCCCTGCCGATCGGCATCGTGCGTCAGCCGGGTGACACCCTCCGGCCTTTCGGAGAGAGAGGCCTCCTCGGCCTGGGGACGGGGGCTCAGGACGCCCGGGATGGTGAAGGTGAAATCGCTCCCTTCGCCGAAGCGGCTCTCGAGCGTCACGCTCCCCCCGTGCATCTCGACAAACTTCTTCACCAGCGTCAGGCCGAGCCCCGTGCCCTGGTATCGGCGGGCGTACGAGCCGTCCACCTGGGTGAAGGCCTGGAAGATGCGCTCCTGGTCCTCGTCCTTGATGCCGATCCCCGTGTCGATCACAGACACCGCGAGCCGGTCCACCACGCGCCGGGTCCGAAGAGTCACGCGCCCGCCGGGATGGGTGAACTTGACGGCATTGCTCAGGAGATTGTTCATGATCTGCTTGACCTTGTTGCGGTCGGCGCGCACCTCGAGCGCAGAGTCCTCGACATCGAGGACGATCTCGATGTGCTTGCGTCCGGCTTCGACACGAAGCAAAGCCATCGCCTCCTCGCAGACCGGTCCGATCTCGAACTCTTCGGCGCTCAGCTTCATCTTGCCGGCCTCGATCTTCGACAGGTCGAGGATCTCGTTGATCAGCTCCAGGAGATGCCGCCCGCTCGACAGGATGTCCGCGACGTAGTCCTTCTGGTCCTCGCCGAGAGTGCCGGAGCCGGTGTCGAGCAGGAGCTCGGAGAACCCGATGACCGCGTTCAGGGGCGTGCGCAGCTCGTGCGACATGTTGGCCAGAAACTCGCTCTTGAGTGAATTGGCGCGCTGCAGCTCGAGGTTCGATTCCTGCAGCTTCTGGTTCACGACCTCCAGCTCCTGCGTGCGCTCCTTCACCTTGCGCTCGAGGTCGGCGTTCATCCGCTCGATGTCCTCGAGGTGCTGCTTCTTCTCCTCGAGCTTGTCCAGATACAGCTTGTACGAGTAGTAGATGAGCACGCAGAACGGCAGCGACAGGACGAACGAATAGATCCCGAAGCGCTGCAGGAAGTACGACATCCCGAGGGCCAGGGACCCGCCCGCGAAGAAGGACGGGGCCGACCACAGGAAGTTTTCGTGCCACACCTTGAACAGGTTCAGGCGCCCGCTGAGCGCCACGACCCCGGAGATGCTGTAGGTGTTGACCAGGTAGAAGACCAGCGTGGCGACCATGAGAGCGACCATCGGTACCACGCCGCCGCCCTGAGCGCTGCCGCCGAAGAGCACGTAGGTCCGGCAGGTGGCGAAGGTGGTGACCACGAACGAGGAAATATTGAAGAGCGCGCGGTAGAACTCCATCCTGGGCGTACGGATGAAGCACAGGCTGGCGATGCAGAGGATCGAGATGAGCACCGCGTTGGCCGTGCCCAGCAGGATCATCGTGGCCAGGATGAAGGGATGCGAAATCGACATCTCGACGCGCATCCCCAGGTGCACCGTGTGCGGCGCCATGACGGCGCCGATCAGGGCCAGCATCAGGAACTCGGTGTCGAAGGTGAGGGTGCCGCCGTGCAGGACGCCCAGCAGGATCAGCAGCGCGGCCGCGTAGGTCGCCAGGATGTAGAACCGGGTGCCCGGGTTGAGGTCTTTCATGCCCGCGTCTCCGGCCCCGGCGCGGACAGGCGCGCCTCCCACCGGCGGCGCACCTCCACTCAGTTCACCGGGCTCCGACCGATGTCGTACTTCTTGAGCTTGCTGTACAGGCTGGAGCGGTTGATGCCGAGCACGGAGGCCGCCAGCTTCTTGTTCCAGTTGCACTCGGCGAGTGTCTTCAGGATGTACAGGCGCTCGTTTTCGTGCAGGGAGAGCTTCACCTCGGCGCTTTCCGTGGTCCCGTCCTTCAGGTTCGGCGGCAGGTCGCTGATCTCGATCAGGTCCCTCTTGGAGAGGATCACGGTGCGCTCGATGACATTCTCCAGTTCGCGGACGTTGCCGGGCCAGGAGTACCGGGTCATCACGTCCATCGCGTCGCTGCTGAACCCGCGCATGCTCTTGCCGATCTTCTTGGCGACCTGTTCCAGGAACTCCATGCCCAGGATCGGAATGTCCTCCACCCGTTCGCGGAGAGGGGGAATGTGGATCGGAATCACGTTGAGGCGGTAGAACAGGTCGTTCCGGAAGCTGCCCCGCTCCATGCCCTCCTGCAGGTTCTTGTTCGTGGCGGCGATGACGCGCACGTCGACCTCGACGGTGTCCTCGCCTCCCACTCTCTCGAAGCGGCGCTCCTGCAGGAAGCGCAGGAGCATGAGCTGGGTCGCCGGGGAGATGTCGCCGATCTCGTCCAGGAAGATCGATCCTGTATCGGCCAGCTCGAAGCGGCCCTTTTTCTGCTTCACCGCGCCGGTGAACGCCCCCTTCTCGTGACCGAAGAGCTCGGAGTGAAGGATCCCCTCGGAATAGACCGCGCAGTTCGCCTCCACGAACGGCCGGTCGGCGCGCGGGGAGTTGTAGTGCAGGATGCGGGCCAGAAGGCCTTTCCCCGTGCCGCTCTCGCCCATGACCAGCACGGTCGAATCGGTGGCGGTCACCTCCTGGAGCACGTCGTGGATCTGTTTCATCTTGGGACTCTTGCCCAGGATGGCGCTGAACGTGTGCTGACTCTGCAGATTGCGTCTGAGCTCGAAGTTCTTCACCTTCTCCGACTGCAGCTCCTCCGCCGCGCGTCTGCGCTCGTATCCCATCTGCTTGATCTGCGCCGCCTTGTCCGCCAGGGAGAGGAGATCCTCCTCGGTCACGGGCTTGCGGAGATAGTCGTACGCTCCCTTGCGCAGCGCCACGATGGTCGCGTCGACCTCCGGATGGGCGGCGGACACCGCCACGGGCGTTTCCGGAGACGCTTCCTTGAAGCGCGCCAGCGCATCGAGCCCGCCCATGTCCGGCAGATCGTGGTCGACGATCACCAGGTCGAAGCTCTGCGCCTTCAGACGCTCCAGCGCCATTGCGCCGCGGTCCACCGCGACGACCCGGTGCCCGGCGCGCGTCAGCGCGCCCGATTCGGCGCGCACCGCCTCGCTGTTCGCATCGACGATCAGGATGTTGGCCTTGGGTGTCACGCTCCCCTCCGCAAGTGTCCAGAAGACCAGCAAGAACCGTTCCACGGGACACGGAGGGGAGAGGCGACGGAAGGCCCGCTCTATGAGACCCTTGCGGAGATCACGAACTCGAAACCGGCGGGCCGGGTCACGGGCCACGACGATTTTCGTAGCGGCGATGACGGAAAGTGTAATTCCGCGTTGTCCGTATGTCGCGCTCAGGGGCCGGGCCTGACCAGGGCCAGCACACGCGTCAGGTCGTCGACGGAGGCATCGAAGGTGAGACTCTCACCCTTGCGGAACGGTCCCGGCCGGAGCGGACGCACGATTCGCACCGCCTCCATCCCCAGAGCGCGGGCCCCGTCGAGCTCGAACCCGTTTCCGTCCCCGACGAAGAGACAGTCGGCCGGCCGAACCCCGAGGGCCCGGCACGCGAAGAGGTAGATGCGGGGGTCAGGCTTCAGGACACCGACGCGGAACGAGAAGACCAGGCGATCGAAGTGGCGCGCCAGGTCCAGCCGCTCCACCAGGAGAGCGGCCGTGGACGAGGCGTTGCTCACCAGGCCGAGCCGCAGCCGCCGGTCGCGGCGCAGCGGTTCGAGCGTGGGCAGAACGTCGGGATAGAGCGACGTGATCGTGGTCATGCGCTCCTCCAGGAGAGCGGCGCGCGCGAGCGTGGGGTCGGCCGGATGCACCCCGCAGTCCAGGGCGGCCTGCCGCAGCCGCGCCGTGAAATCGGGAAGCTCTCCCCTTTGGGCCCGGTCGCTGAGATCCGTCCAGGCCGCGATGAACCGCTCGGGATCGACACCCAGGAGACGGGCCTCTTCCCTTTTCCCCTCGAGATAGGCCTCCGAATCGATCCGCACGAGCGTGTCGAACAGATCGAAGAGCACCGCGCAGTGCGTGCCTTTGAGCATGAACACCTCCGCGGACGCCGGGGTCGAGGCGCGGCCCCGGGGTCCGGCGAGTGGCGTGCTATAGTAGATGAAGGCGTGGAGCCACGATACGTGCTGTGCTTTCCGGGTCGAAGCACCCTTCTCCTCGTGGCGGCCTTGTCTCTTGCCGGCGCGATGACCATGGCTTCCGCCGCGCCGGAATCGCCGGCCGCGTCCTCCCTCCCGCCTCCCGCCGACGCCTTCGTCCGTTCGGGTCTGAAGGACCTCCACGAGGGCCTCTACGCGAGAGCCGAGGACTCCTTCCGCCAGGCGGCCCGCGCTGCGCCGGGAGATCCCGCGCCCGATCTGTTCATCGCGTTCACCTTCTGGTGGCGCATGATTCAGGATCGGTCCGATCGGACGCTCGACGAGGCGTTTCTCCGGGCCGCAGGACATGTGGTCGAGAGCGGCGGAGTCAGGCTCGATACCACCCCCGGCGACGTCCGCCTCCTGACCTGCGTCGGCACGGCCCACATCCTGCGTTCGCAGGTGGAGGGCCTGCGCCGGAATTTCTTCAGGGCGGCGCAGGAGGCGAGACGCGGCAAGAAGATGCTCGAGGCGGCCCTGCAGATCGATCCGTCACAGCGGGACGCCCTGTTCGGCCTGGGCGCGTACAACTACTACACCGAGAGGCTGCCCGGCCTGGCGCGTGGTCTTCTGTTCATGCCCAAGGGGGACGCGGAGCTCGGTCTCAGGCAGCTCAAGACGACGGCTTCATCCAGCTCCTATTTCAACACCGACGCACGCCTTCTTCTGGCGTTGATCTGCGGCAGCAAGGTTGAGCAGTGCTACGAGGACGCTCTGGGTCATCTGAGCGCGGCGCTGGCCCAGGACCCGGCGTCCCCGCTCCTCCTCGGTTCCATCGGCGGCGTCAAGATGAGGCTGGGGTATTACCCCGAGGCGGTCCGCGCATTCGAAAAGGCGTTGTCCTCCGCTTCGGGCGAGAGCACCGAACGCCTGGAGCAGCGGCGCGTCCTGAAGGTGTATCTCGCCGAGGCCCTGACCGCCGACTGGCAGCTGGCGCGGGCCGGCGACATCCTCAAGGAGATCGGGGACCTCAGCGCGTTGCCGGCGCGGGAACGCCAGCTTTCCGAGCGCGTCACGACGGAGATCGCGCAGAAGGTGGGCGATCTGATGATCGCTCCGGCGCGCCTCCCGGTGGACGATCACCCTCCCGCGGACCAGGCGGCGAAGAATCCGCCCGCCTCACGCATGGCGGTCCGCGCGCGCGCGGCGCTCGCGGCGGTCGACCGCGGCGACGACTCGGAAGCGATCGCCCTTCTGGGGGCCCTCGCCGGGGCTCATCCGGGCGACCCCCTGCCGCGGTTTCTCATGGGGAAGATCCATTTCGACAGGGGCCGATTCGCGGACGCCGAACGGGAGCTCGATGCCGCCCAGGAGCGCGCCCCGGATCCTCCCGCCTGGATGGCGGGGTGGATCGAGCTCTACCGTGGTCTCGTGGACAAGGCCCGAGGTCGCCGCGCCGCGGCAGAGGCTCACTTCCGTGCCGCCAGCGAGGTCAGGCGATTCCGATCGGCGGAGCGCGGGATCCTGGAGCTTCAGGAAGGGGTGCCGCCCCACGCCCGCTGCCGGCCGTGAAGGCGGGGGGTCATCTCGGCAGTGCCCTGAGGACCCGCACGACGTACTGCTGAGTCTCGCGGAAGGGCGGGATCCCCTTGAACTGATCGACCGCGTCCTCTCCGGCGTTGTAGGCGGCCAGCGCCAGGCGGACCTGTCCGCTGTAGCGCGCCAGGAGCTCCTTCAGATAGCGCACGCCGCCGTCCACGTTCTCCACCGGATTGAAGGTGTTACGCACGGCAAAGCGCGCGGCGGTCTCCGGCATGAGCTGCATGAGACCCATGGCGCCGCGCGGCGACACCGCGAAGGCGTCGTAGCGCGACTCGACCTCGATCACGGCCAGGACGAGTCCCTCATCGACCTGATGCTTGCGCGCGATCCGCGCCGCCAGGTCGCGCAGCGCCTCCCGCTTGAACACCTCCCCGGGGGCGATCTCGATCGGTCCGTCGGCGTCGATGCGAGCCCCGGGGACCGCGAGGGCGACCGGCGCCGGAAGCGGCGGCTGGCCGGGGATCGGATCCGCGGGCGCCGGGGAGGCGGATCTCTCGGGAGGGGGGGACGGCGCGGGCTCGTGCCGGATCGCCACCACCTGCGCGTTCGGCAGGGTGATCTCCCCGCCTCCTTCGATCATCAGCAGGATCCGGTCGCCGTCCTTCCGATAATCGGTCACGGGGAGCGATCGACCGTTGCGCAGCAGCGCGACATCGGCGCGCGCGCCACCGACGGACAGGGCGAGCACGGCGAACGTCATGACGATTCGAAGACCGCGTGCCGCGAGGTTCGTGAACCATCCCATAAGATGCAGAGAGTATACGGCGTCCGGCCCGGTCAGGCAACGTCCAAGTGCCTCGGGATGCGGCTACTTCCGGTGAAATTCCTTCTCGATCTGATCGAGGCTGAGCCGCAGCAGGACCGGGCGGCCATGAGGGCAGGTCATCGGCATCGCCGTCCCCAGAAGATCGCCGACGATGGCGCGCATCCGGGGAGCGTCGAGCGGATGGTTGGCGGTGACGGCGGCGTGGCAGGCGGCCGTCGACAGGAGGCGGTGCCTGAGCCGTTCCAGGCCCTCGGGCCGGCGCCATTCCAGCACCTCGGCCAGGAGCTCACGCAGGAGCTGCGCCACGGTCGCTGCCGGGAGGAGCGCCGGGATCTCGTCGACGATCAGGGTCCCCTCCCCGAACGGGGCGACGGAGAGGCCCAGGGCCAGGAGATCGTCCCGTACCCCCTCGAACGCCTGGCGCTGGGCGGGACCGATCTCGACGGTCACCGGGAAGAGCAGCTTCTGTACGGCCACGCTCCCGGTTCGACTCTGGGCCATGAGCCGCTCGTAGAGCACCCGTTCGTGCGCCGCGTGCTGATCGACGATCACGAGTCCGTCGGGCGACGAGGCCAGGATGTAGGAGTCACGGAATTGAGCCAGGGGAGCCAGTGACACCGCGTCGAAGAGCCCCGCGTTCCGCTCCAAACCACCCATTCCGGCTCCGCCGCCGATCGGAGCGGCGGCACCCCGGGCACTCGTCCCGGGGGCGGTCTCTCCAGGAGGGATCGTGTCCGGCTCCACCGCCGAGGCGATTCCGTATCCCGTCCCCCGGAAGCCCGGCCCGGCCTCTGCGACACCCGGCGAGAACGAGGCCATCTGCTGGAATGGCCGCCTGACGCCGAGCCCTTCGAGCAAGGCCTCGCGCACCAGGTCGTGCACGGCTCCGGGCCGCAGAAATCGGACCTCCGCCTTGGCCGGGTGGACGTTGACATCGACCTCGTCCGGAGGCACCTCCAGAAACAGGAAGACGACGGGGTACCTGCCGCGCGGCAGGAGCGTGGCGTAGGCCGCCTGGACGGCGTGCAGGATCCGCCGATCGCGGATCGGCCGGCCGTTCACGAACAGGCTCTCGTCGGCGGACGTGGAACGATTCAAGCCAGGCGCCGACGCCAGGCCCACGATCCGCAGGGTTCCGGATCGCCGCTCGATCGGGACCAGGACCGCGGCCTCCGCCGCTCCGACGATCTGCGCCACGCGCACGCGGTAGTCCGCGGCCGCGGCGAAGCGCGCCAGCTCGCGCTCGCCGCTCGCGAGCGAAAAGGCGATGCCGGGGTGGGCCGCGGCGGTGCGGCTGACGAGCGCGGCAACGTGGCCGGTCTCGGTGGCGGCCGAACGCAGGAATTTTCGACGCGCCGGCGCGTTCTGAAAGAGCCCCTCGACCTCGACGGTCGTGCCGCGCGGGTGCGGCGCCGGCTCCACGGCCAGGATCTTCCCCGCCCTCAGGCGGATCCGCGTCCCCTGCGGGCCGCCGGTGCAGGTCGTCAGGATCACGCGCGCCACGGATGCGATCGACGGCAGGGCCTCCCCGCGGAACCCGTAGCTGTGGATCGCCTTCAGATCGGAGGCCAGGCGGATCTTGCTCGTCGCGTGGCGCTCGAACGCCAGGCGCGCGTCGTCCCGCTCCATCCCGGAACCGTCGTCGGCCACCCGGATCCGGTCGACGCCGCCGCCGTGGAGCGCGATGTCCACCCGGCCGGCCCCGGCGTCGAGGGCGTTCTCCAGGAGCTCCTTGACGACCGAGGCCGGGCGCTCGACGACCTCACCCGCCGCGATCTGGTTCGCGACGTTCGACTCGAGGATCCGGATCACGGGCATCCGCTTCGCTCTCCCCCGCCTACGCGAGCAGCATCTTCTTACCGCGCGAATCCGTGACGCAGAAGGTCTCTACGGTCGCCAGGGTCTTCTCGAGCTTGGCGATGTGGCAGATGGCGTCCCCGGGGTTCACCATCGGCATGGTCGTGATCCCGATGATCAGCCCCGTAAGAGGGGAACGGACCATGGACACTTCGCGACCGAACGGGTTGGTGATCGACGCGATCTCCTCCCCGGCATAGATGATCTCACCCGGGCGCACGACGATGTCGGCGATCCCCCCCTTCACGGACCGGACCCATTCCGACACCTTCACGATGACGCGGAAACGTGGCTCGCGCCGCGTGTCCTGCGTCATCCCGAGGGCCACGAGAACGTTGCGCACGCCGGCGACACCCCGCGCCACCATGTTCCGCTGGAAGCGGAACGTCTCCCCCGCCTCGAAGATGATGGTCGGCACGCCGGCGGTCGTGGCGGCGTGGCGCAGCGTGCGCGGCGGGCCCGGCGAATCGATGATGATCTCGGTGCCGAACGCGCGCGCCATCTTCCGGACGTCCTTGCACGACATGTCGGCTCGCACGTGCGGAAGGTTCGTCCGGCCGAGACTCGCCGTGTGCAGGTCGATACCGTACCTCGATCGCACGACGATTTCGGTGAACAGCGTGTGGGCATAGCGCGCCGCCGCGTTCCCCTCGGGGCTGCCCGGGAAATAGCGGTTCAGATCGCGGCGGCCCGGCAGGTAGCGCGTGTGGGTGAGGAAACCGACGCGATTGACCACCGGGACGCAGATCAGCGTCCCCCTGAGCTGCTGCGGCGTGTAGCCGGTCATGACGCGACGGACGATCTCCACCCCGTTCAGCTCGTCGCCGTGAATGGCCGCCGTCAGGAAGACGATCGGTCCGCGCTCCGCCCCGCGGATGACGATCACCGGAACATTGACCGGGGTGGCGGTGTAGTACTCGCTCGCCTTGAGGAGGATCTGCTCGATCGTTCCGCGGCGGATGTCCCGGCCGCCGATCTTCAGCGCCATGACTCGGGCACGCTCCTAGCTTTCGTTCGTCTTCCTGCGCTTCTTCGAGCGCGCGAACCCCGCCGCGTACTCGACTATCGCCAGCGCGATGTCGGCGCCCGTCGCTCTCTCCAGTCCCTCGAAGCCCGGCGACGAGTTGATCTCCACGAGCTTGGGCCCGGTCTGCGACTCGAGCATGTCCACGCCGGCTATCTGGAGCCCCATGACGCGCGTCGCCTCCAGCGCCACGCGGCGATAGGTCTCGTCCAGGTCCACGACGGTGCCCGTGCCCCCCCGGTGGACGTTCGACCGGAACTCGCCGATCGACGCCTGGCGGCGCATCGCGGTCACCACCCGGTCTCCCACGACGAAGGCGCGTATGTCGCGACCCTCCGACTCTTCGATGAACTCCTGAACCAGGATGTTCATCCCCAGGTTCCAGAATGTCTCCAGCACGGTCAGCGCCGACTGTTCGGTCTCGGCAAGAATGACACCTATCCCCTGCGTCCCTTTCACCACCTTGAGGACGGCCGGCGGTCCGCCGACGATCTCCAGGGCGCGGTGGATCTGGGAGGGGTCGCTCGCCATGACCGTTTTCGGGATGTCGAGCCCTTCCCGCGACAGGAGCTGCAGCGACCTGAGCTTGTCGCGCGATCGGGCGATCGGCTGGGAGTTGTTCACCAGCGGCACGCCCATCATGTCGAACTGATTGACGACCGCCAGCCCGTGCTCGGTGATCGAGGCGCCGATGCGCGGGACCACGACATCGAGATCGGACACCCGCGATTCGAGTCCGCGGTAATACATCTCAGGGGCGCGCCGGCTCAGCACCAGGACGCAGTGCAGAGGGTTCAGGACCCGCGCCTCGTGACCCAGCCGCAGGGCGCTCTCCACGAGGCGGCGCGTGGTGTAGAGACTACGCCTGCGCGACAGGATGCCGATGACCACGCTGCCTCCTGTCCGCGGCTCCCGGGTCCCGCCCGTCCCCTGACGCGCGACGCGCCCGCCGCCGGGCCGCCGTCGCGCGGGTCGTCGCACGCACTCCGTCCTCCTCGAGCGCGGCCTGGGCGGCGGCGAGGCGCGCGATCGGGATGCGGTACGGGGAGCAGCTGACGTAGTCCATGCCGGCCGCATGGAAGAACCGCACCGAGCGCGCGTCCCCGCCGTGCTCGCCGCAGATGCCGATCTTCAGACCGGGATGTGCGGCGCGCCCCCGTTCGATGGCGAGCAGGACGAGCTGGCCGACCCCTTCGCGATCGAGGGTCTGGAACGGGTCCTCCGCGAAGATCCCGAGGCGCTTCTCGTCGACGTAATCCGGCAGGAACCGCCCGGCGTCGTCACGCGACAGGGCCATGGTCATCTGCGTGAGATCATTGGTCCCGAACGAGAAGAAATCGGCGCGGCGCCCGATCGGCCCGGCCAGGAGCGCCGCGCGTGGCACCTCGATCATCGTGCCGACGAGACAGGGGATTTTCAGCTTCTGCTCCGCCAGAACCCTGGCCGCGACCTCGCGGGTGCGCCTCTCCACGAGCTCGAACTCCTTCGGATCCATGATCAGCGGATGCATGATCTCGGGAAGCACGCGGATGCCCCTGCGCCGCACGGCCGCGGCCGCCTCCACGATGGCGCGCACCTGCATGTCGAGGATTTCGGGGTAGACGAGGCAGACCCTGCAGCCGCGATGACCGAGCATCGGGTTGGCCTCGTGCAGCTGGGTCACCCTCAGGGCCACAGTCTCGAGCGGAAGATGCAGGCGGGCCGCCAGGGAGCGTTGCTCGTCCTCACCCTCCGGCAGGAACTCGTGCAGCGGTGGATCGATCAGCCGGATCGTGACGGGCCGACCGTCCATGGCCTCGAAGATCCCCTCGAAATCCTGGCGCTGGAAGGGCAGGAGCCTCGACAGGGCCCGTTCACGCGCCTCGGTCTCCTGCGCCAGGATCATCTCCCGGATAGCCAGCCGGCGCTCCGCGCTGTCGAAGAACATGTGCTCCGTGCGGCACAGGCCGATCCCTTCCGCGCCCATCTCGACCGCTTTGCGGGCATCGTAGGGCGTGTCGACGTTGGCGCGGACTCCCAGCCGCCGGGCGGAGTCCGCCCAGGCCATGACCTCGCGATAGGCCTCCGGAAGCTCGGGCCGGACCAGGGCCAGCGAGCCGTCGTAGACCCTCCCGACCGTCCCGTCGAGGGTGATCGACTCGCCTCGCCTCACGGTCCGCTCGCCGAGCCGGATCGTCCCCGCCTCCAGGTTGATCGACAACGCCTCGCAGCCCACGACACAGGTCTTCCCCCAGCCGCGCGCCACGACCGCCGCATGCGACGTCTTTCCCCCCGTGGCCGTCAGGATCCCCTGTGCCGCGTGCATCCCGGCCACGTCCTCGGGGGACGTCTCGCGCCTTACAAGGATGACCTGACGCCCGGCGCCGGCCGCCTCCTCCGCATCCCGGGCCGTCAGCACCACCTCGCCCGTGGCGGCCCCCGGGACCGCCCCGATCCCCGTGGCGAGCAGGCGCTTCTCCAGCTCGCCACGCGGCACCTCCGGATCGAGCACGGGGTAGAACAGGCGCTCGATGTCCTCCGGGGCGACGCGGCGGACGGCGTCGTCCCGGGTGATCAGTCCCTCTCTCGCCATGTCGCGTGCGATCCGGAAGGCCGCGCGGGGCGAACGCTTGCCCGTGCGGCACTGGAGCATGTACAGGCGGGCGTCTTCGATCGTGAACTCCAGGTCCTGCATGTCGCCGTAATGCCGCTCCAGGAGCCGCTGCACGCGCTCCAGTTCGCGGTAGACCGCGGGCATCCGTTTCTTCATCTCCCGGAGGGTCATCGGTGTGCGGATGCCGGCGACCACGTCCTCTCCCTGGGCATTCATGAGGACGTCTCCGTACGGGGACCGCGCGCCGGTGTTGGGATCGCGCGTGAAGCAGACCCCGGTGCCGGAGGTCGGCCCGAGGTTGCCGAAGACCATCTGCACCACGCTCACCGCGGTGCCGGGCAGACCGGTGATCCTCTCGACCCTGCGGTAGGTGACCGCCTTTTCCGCCAGCCAGGACCTGAACACCGCCTCGATGGCGCCCCAGAGCTGCTCCACCGGCTCCTGCGGCACGGGGCCGCCGGCCGTCTCGCGGATGTGCGCCTGCAGGCGCCGGCAGATCTCCTCCAGCGCTTCGGCGGGCACCTCGGTGTCCTTGTCGACACCGAGACGCCTCTTGGCCTCCTCGAGGTGCTCCTCGAGCGGGTGGCGGGGCAGGCCCAGCACGACACTGCCGTAGGCGGAGAGGAACCGCCGGTAGGAGTCGAAGGCGAATCGCCGGTTTCCGCCACGCTCCGCCAGGCCGAGCACCGTGCGGTCGTTCAGCCCCAGGTTGAGAATCGTCTCCATCATCCCGGGCATGGAGCGGGCCGCTCCCGATCGCACGGAGACCAGGAGAGGATCGCGCGCGTCACCCAGCCGGCGACCCGCGAGACGCTCCAGACGGGACAGGTAGACCTCGAGCTCGCGGCCGATGGCGCGCCGCAACGCCCCGCGACCCCGTTTCAGGAACAGTCCGCACGCCTCGGTCGTGATGACGAAACCGGCGGGCACCGGGAGGCCGATGCGCGTCATCTCCACGAGCCCCGCCCCCTTGCCACCCAGGAGATCGCGCATCCCGCCGTCCCCTTCCGCGCGACCGCGCCCGAACGAGTAGATGAATTTGCGCGGCATCAGCGTCCAGCCTCCCCGGGCCGAGCCTCCGCGCGATCGCGGGAGGGCGCGGTCCTGGCCGGTTCTCCCTCGACGACGATCTCGGAGAAGTCCCCCACCCGCAGGAACAGACGGGCGATCGACTGCAGGAGTCCGAGGCGGTTGTCCCGCACACGCGCGTCGTCGGCCATCACCAGGACATCGTTGAAGAATCGGTCGAGGAGCGGCCCTAGGCGGGCGATCTCCCGCAGCGCCTGCAAGGGGTCGGATCGCGCTTCCGCCGATTCGATCGCCGCCACCGCGGCGCGCAGCGCCCTGTCCAGAGCGCGCTCGGCGTCCTCACTCAGCTTCGCTGCCTCGTACCGGGACGCGGGCCGATCCTTGAGAATGTTCTTGATCCGCTTGTGGGCCAGGACCAGCGCCACGAAACCCGCGTCCTCCCGGATCGCATCGAGGGCGGCCATGCGCAGCCGCGCGTCGTACGGGTCGTCCGCCGAAGCCGCCAGGGCGGCGCGCACGGAATCCTGGCGCAGACCGGCCTCCTCGCCGATGAACTGCAATCGTCCCCGGTAGAACTCCAGGAGGGTCGCCCTGGCCTTCGACACCGGCACGCTTCCCTCGATCGCATCCTTTCCGTACGCGGCCAGCGCCCTGTCGAGCAGATCGCCGAGCGAAACCCGGACCTTGTTCTCGATCAGCAGACGGCACGCTCCCAGCACCGACCGCCTGAGGCCGTACGGGTCGCGCGAGCCGGTCGGCACGATCCCCAGCAGGAAGATCCCCGCCTGCGTGTCCAGGCGATCGAGAAGACCCACGATCGCCCCCTCGGGCGCGGGTGGCAGCGGGTCCTCCAGGCCGCGCGGCAGGTAGTGCGCGTAGATCGCCATGGCGACGCTCTCCGGACGTCCGTCGGCCCGCGCGTACAGCCCCCCCACGATCCCCTCGAGCTCGGGGAATTCCTTCACCATCTGGGTCGTGAGATCGGCCTTGCTCAGCCGGACCGACTCCTCCACCGCCTCCCGGGAGACTGCGGCGCCCGAGCGCTCGAACGCCTCGCGCACGGCGGAGGCCAGGAGGATCATGCGTTCGCACTTGAGCGCGTAGGACCCGAGCTTCTCGTGGAAGGTCACGCGCGACAGCTTGGCCGAGTGCTGTTCGAGGGGGACTCTACGATCCTCCTCCCAGAAGAACCGCGCGTCGGCGAGCCGGGCGCGCAGCACCCATTCGTTCCCTTTGCGGATGGCGCCCGTCGGGTCCCCCTGGGCGTCGGCGACCGCCAGGAAGCGATTCAGGAGCCGGTCGGAGCCCCCCCTCAGCGAGAACGATTTCTGGTGGTGGCGCATGGCCGTGACCAGGATCTCCTCGGGAAGATCAAGAAAGGAGGCGTTGAACTCACCGTCGATGACCTGCGGCCACTCCACGGAGTGCGTGACTTCGCGCAGCAGATCCGGGTCGCCCTCGACACCGGTGGACGAGCCCGGCGGCGCCGCAAGAATAGCGTTGTGACGGCGCGCTACCCTGATCAGGCTGTCCTCGATCAATCTGCGCCTCTCCTCGATGTCGATCTCCACCAGGTGCGCTCGAAGCAGCTCGCGATACTTCACCGAATGACGGATCGTGACCCACGTCTTCCCCAGAGAGCGATGCCCCAGGGTACGGTCGCCCGAGGGCACGCCCGCAATCGTCAGATCCACGACGGCGTCGTCGAAGAGCGCAATCACCCAGTGGATGGGCCTCACGAAGCGGAATTCGCCTCCGCCCCACCGCATGGTCTTGGGGAACGCGATCGATAGAACGGCGGGTGGCACCCTGACCGCCAGAATTTCGACCGCCGCCGACCCGTGCACCTCCTTGCGCACACCGACACACTCCCCCTTGGGGGTGGTGATGCGCTTCAAATCCTCCACCGTGACGCCCTGCGAGCGGGCGAACCCCTCGGCCGCCTTGGTCGGCCGGCCCGAAGCGTCGAACGCCGTCTTGACGGGCGGGCCGCTGATCTCCTGCACGGTATCGGGTTGCCGGTCGCGAAGGCCGTGCGCCATGATGGCGAGACGCCTCGGCGTTGCGAAGGCCTTGATGTTTTCGTCGATGTTGAAATCGATGTCCGGCAGGAGCCTCCCCGCTTCGAACTCGTTGAACAGGGCGAGGCGCAGGTCCCTCAGGGCGCCGTCGATCATCCGGGCAGGAATCTCCTCGGTCCCGATCTCGAGAAGAAAGACCCCACCGGCGCGGCCGCTCATCGGCCCCGCGCCTCCGTGGTGCCCGCGCGGTTCTTGAGGAGCGGGAAGCCGATGGCCTCGCGGGTCTTCAAGTATTCCTTGGCGCACCCGACCGAGAGCCGCCTCACCTTCTGGATGAACCCGGTCCTCTCCGTCACGCTGATGGCGCCGCGCGCTTCCAGGACGTTGAACGTGTGGGAGCAGCGCAGGGCGTAATCGTACGCCGGCAGGACCAGCCCGAGCTTGAGGAGCCTGTGCCCCTCCGCTTCATACTGATCGAACAGACGGTTCAGGAGCGTCACGTCGGCCGCCTCGAAATTGTGCTTCGAGAACTCGACCTCCTCCTGGAGCCGGACGTCGCCGTAGGACACGCCGGGCCTCCACTCGAGGTCGAAGACGTTGTCGACGCCGTTCACGAACATGCAGATGCGTTCGCTGCCGTAGGTGATCTCGACCGGGATCGGCGCGAGCTCCACTCCACCCGCCTGCTGAAAGTAGGTGAACTGACTGATCTCCATTCCATCCATCAGCACCTGCCAGCCGACGCCGGCGGCGCCGAGCGTGGGGGATTCCCAGTTGTCCTCATCGAAACGGATGTCGTGCGCCTGCGGCTCGATGCCGAGCGCGGACAACGATTTGAGGTAGAGGTCCTGCACGTCGGCAGGCGACGGCTTCAGGATGACCTGGAACTGGTAGTGCCGATAGACGCGGAACGGGTTCTTCCCGTACCGTCCGTCGACCGGCCGGCGCGAGGGGGAGCAGTAGGCCACGCGCCACGGCTCAGGCCCCAGGACGCGGAAGAAGGTGTCCGGGTGCATCGTCCCGGCGCCCACCTCGACGTCGTACGGCTGCTGCAGCAACGCCCCTTCCGAGGCCCAGTACTGCTGCAGAGCCAGGATCAGCTGCTGGAAATTGAGAGGCACATCGTCACCCGTTCCCGCTCATCCCGTCTCAGCGCCCCCGGCGCAGCGCGCGCAGAATCTCGTAGCTCTTGAAGCGCCGGTCGGTCAATTCGAAGAAGACGATTTCCGCCAGCTCCTGGAGCGGCGCCAGCGCCCGCGCAACCGCCTCCCGCCCGATCAGGGCCGCGGGCGCCGCCTTCAGGATCTCCGCCGCGGCCGCGAGAGCGTCCGCCTGCAACGGCAGCCCGCCCGGCAGACCGCCCGCGGCGCACGTCCGGCACAGGACGACGCCGCCCCGCCGATCGTACTGTCCTCCGCGCGACCCGAGTTCGCGTCCGCAGCGTCCGCACGATGACAGGGACGGCAGGACCCCATGCAGCCGCAGCGTCCAGATCTCGAAATACCGCGCCGCCCACGCCAGGTCGAGTCCGTCGCGAACCGCCCGCAGCACGGCGTGCAGGAGTCGGAAGTACGGCTCGTCCTCCTGCTGCTCCCGCGCAAAGGCGTCGGCGACCTCCGCCATGCAGGCCAGGACGGCGGCCCGTTCCGGCTCCTCCTGAAGCCGATAGAACGACTCGAGGAGATCCACCGTTTCGATGCGCGCGAGGTCGGCCCCCTCGCGTTCGAAGTACTGCAGCCGGACGCGGCTGAGTGGTTCCAGGTTGCTCCCGAACCGCTTTCGGCTCCGCCGCGCCCCCTTGGCCACCGCCCGCACCTTCCCGGCCGCGCGCGTAAGGAAGGTCACGATCCGATCCGACTCCCCGAGGGGGTGGGATCGGATGACCATCGCCTCGGTCTCCCTCACCGGCACCTTGGACCCTCTCTCCCTCCGCCGTCATCGGTCGGCGAGGTGGGGCCCGGCCACCACGAAGAAGGAGAGCAGGCCGAGCAGGTCCACCGACGTCGTCACGAACGGATTCGTGGCCACCGCGGGATCGATGTGAAGGGTCTTCAGGAGCATCGGAAGGACGGCGCCCAGGACCGACGCCAGTCCCATCGACAACCAGAGCGACAGCCCCACGGCGAGACCCTGGATTCGACCGAGCCCCATCAGCAGGATGGCGGCGATCCCCAGGAGCGCCCCGAAAATGAAACCCAGGAGGATCGCGATCCGAATCTCCTTGAAGATGACACCGCCCGCGACGCGCATGGAGATCCGCCCGGTCGACAGGCCGCGGGCCATGATGGTGGCCGCCTGTGTTCCGATGTTTCCGCCCATGCCGAGCACGACCGGAATGAAGCAGGCCAGGGGCGGCAGCGGCGTGTAGGCCTTGATGACGAGGGCGCCCAGGAGCCCGCCTCCGAACGCCGCGAACATCCAGGGAAGCCGGAGCCCGGACGCCTTCAGCGTCGATCGTGTCAGGCGCTCCTCGTCGGATGTGCCCGCCAGTTTGTAGATGTCCTCGGTCGCCTCTTCGCGCATGACATCGATGACATCGTCGATCGTCACGATGCCCGCCAGAACACCGTCGGTGTCCACCACCGGGATGGCCAGGAGGTCGTACTGAGACACGATCTTCGCGACTTCCTCCTGATCGGTCTCCGGACGGACGGTGATCACGTCGGTCGACATGAGCTCCTTGAGCTCGGTCGTCGGCGGGACCGACAGCAGCTTGCGCAGCGACAGCACCCCCTTGAGGCGGCCCTGCCCGTCCAGCACATAGAGGTAGAAGACCATCTCCGCCTCCTGCGCCTTCTGGACCGCGGCGATCGCCTCCTGCACCGAGGTGTTCTCCGGCAGGGCCAGATAACGGATCGTCATGATCCGGCCGGCGGTGTCCTCGTCGTACTCGAGAAGGTCCTGGATCTCCTCGGAGGCCTCCTTCTGCATGTGGGACAGGATGCGTTCCCGGACGTCTCCGGCGAAGCCCGAGAGAATCTCCGCCACCTCCTCTGAGGGCAGGCGCTGCAGGATGGGCGCCAGGTCCTCCGGACTCATATCCCGCAGGAGATCGGGCCGGTGCGCCGGATGGATCAGACCGAGCAGGGCGGCCGCCTGGGCCGTGGCGCGCTCGGCGAGAAGGCGGAATGTCGCCGACTTCTCCTCCTCGTCCAGGGACTTGAAGGCTTCCGCCAGATCGGCGGCCCGCACCTTGCCCAGCATGTTGAGGAGATGGACGGTGGCGCTCCGGCGGAGCAGTTTCTTGATCGACTCCACCAGGATCGTGCTGTCTTTCATCGCGCCGCCCTGTCTCCCCGAGAAGGGCGGTCATTCTATCGCAACGGCGGGACAACTACGACAGCGGCAGACCGATGAGCCGGAGCAGGGCCGTGTCGTCGCGCCAGCCCTTCTTGACCTTCACCCACAGGGAAAGATGGACGCGTGATCCCAGGTACTCTTCGACCGCGTGGCGCGCGGCGGTGCCGATCCCTTTCATCATGCGGCCGCCCTCGCCTATCAGGATCCCTTTCTGCGATTCCTTGTCGGTGACGATGGTGGCGTGGATGCGGGTCAGGCCGTTCTCCGCGCGCTCCACGAGATCGATCATTATGGCGGTGGCGTGCGGCACCTCCTGCCGTGTCTGCCGGAACACCTGCTCGCGGATCAGCTCGGCGACAGCCTGTCGCTGGGGCAGGTCCGTGAGCATGTCCTCGGGGAAGTGGGCCGGTCCCGGTGGCATCTTCGCCGCGATGACGGCCTCCAGCCGATCGCTGTTTTCACCGGTCAGGGCCGACACGGGAACGATTTCGTCGAACAGTCCCATGCGACCCGCCTCGTCCATGAGCGGCAGAAGAGCCTCCTTCGGGGCCAGGTCGACCTTGTTCAGCACAAGGAGGTTGCGCGATCGGGCCTGCCGCAGCAGATCGAACGCGAAGCGGTCGCCGGGCCCGAACCCCTCGGAGGCATCGACCAGGATGCCCACCACATCGACCTCGCGCAGGACGCGCGTCGTCAGCCGCACCATCTCCTCGTTCATGCGATAGCGCGGCTTGTGGATCCCGGGGGTGTCGATGAAGATGACCTGGAGCCCGGGACGGTGCAGAATGCCCCGCACCGGAAAGCGCGTGGTCTGCGGGACGTCCGAGACGATCGACACCTTCGCCCCGACCATCCGGTTCATCAGGGTCGACTTGCCCACGTTGGCGCGCCCGACCAGGGCCACGAAGCCGCAGCGAAACTCCTCCGCGATCGGCGCCGCCCCCCGTCGGGTCGCGGCCGCGGATCCTTCCTCCCTCTCGCTCATGGAACCGACCCTCCGCTGGCGCCGCCCGGAGCCTCGCCCCAGGGCAGGCGCCGTCTCTTCAGGGAGACCCGCGCGGCGCGCGCCAGGAGCGTCCCCTCCAGGCGTCTCATCTCGCCGGCGTCCTCCTCGTGATCGTATCCGAGCAGGTGCAGGTACCCGTGCGTCACGAGCAGCGACAATTCCTCTTCCACCGTCCAGCGGGCGCGCCGCGCCTGGCGCCGGGCCTGGGGCACCGAGACGGCGAGGTCCCCGAGGTGGGGACGACCCGGCTCGAGCTCGCCGCGCGCGGGGAAGGACAGCACGTCGGTCGTCCGGTCCTTGCCTCGGAAGACCCGGTTGAGGCGACGCACCTCCGCGTCGGAAGCCAGCAGGAGCGTGACCCCCGAGCGGGTCCGCCGGGTCGCCCGCAGCAGCCGACCCAGGAGGCGGGAGCAGCGCGGCGCGAAACCGCGCCAGGCGGGCCGCTCCACCACCACGTCTATTGTCCCCATCGCTTGAAGGTCGGCGGCGGTCCCTCGTGCGACCGGCTGCCGCGAAACGGCCGCTCCTGGACCTTCTCGAAATCGAATCCGGGATAGTCGATTCGGTGATGGTAGATGCTGCTGAGCGTCCTCAGGAACGCCGCCTCGGCCCGCTCGAGATCGGAAAAGGTCAGGTCGGACTGGTCGAGCTGATCGTCGAGGACGACGTCCGAGACGATTTTTCGGATCAGGCCCTTGAAGCGCGCCGGGGAGGGGTCCTCGAGCGTGCGGGCGGCCGCCTCGATGGAGTCGGACAGCATGAAGATCGCCGCCTCCTTGGTCTGCGGCTTCGGTCCCGGGTAGCGGAAGTCGGATTCCTGCACGTCCCCCGTGCCCGCGCCCCCCGCCTGCAGGGCCTTCTGGTAGAAGAAGTTGATCTTCCGCGTCCCGTGGTGCTGCGGGATGATGTCCAGCACCTCCTTCGGCAGGCCGTAGCTTTTCGCCAGCTCGTATCCCTCCTTCACGTGGCTGGCGATGACCAGGGCGCTCATGTGCGGGCTCAGCCGGTCGTGGCGGTTGTCACCCTCCCTCTGGTTTTCGATGAAATAGCTGGGCTTCAGGAGTTTCCCCACGTCGTGATAGTAGGCGGCGACCCGGCAGAAGAGCGCATTGGCGCCGATCGCCTCCGCGGCGGCCTCCGCGAGGGTCCCTACGATGACGCTGTGATTGTAGGAGCCGGGAGCCTCCACCGCCAGACGACGCAGCAGGGGATTGTTGAGATTCGACAGCTCGAGCAGCCGCACGTCGGTGAGGATGTTGAACACCGACTCCATGAGCGGCAGCAGGAACGAGACGAGGACGGCGACCAGGACCCCCCCGAAGAACCCGCCGCCCATCTGGAAGACGAGGTGGGACAGGGGCGGCGGCGTCCCCGGAAGACCGAGGAGAGCCAAAACGGCGACCGCGTTGATCGTGCCGAGCAGGATGCCTGCCTGGATCGGCGCCGTGCGCCTGCGATAGCCCGTGACGCCGTATACCGCGGCCAGGTTCCCGATCAGGCAGTAGACCAGAAGCGAGAGATCGAAACCGGTCATCATCCCGAACAGCATCAGGTAGAAGAGCGTGTAGGCGACGCCCACGCGCGGTCCGACGAGCAGCGTGATCAGCATCGCGCCCGCCGCCAGGGGCAGCATGAAGCGGTACAGCCCGGGATTGGCATACGGCTCCACCCCAAGCGAGCCGACGAGGTGGTCGAAGAGCCAGAGGAAGCCGCGATCGATGGTCAGGGCGATGACCGTCACCAGCACCAGAAGGGCGAACAGATGCCGCTCACGACGCTCCGTTTTCCGGTAGAAGTCGGCGTAACGGAGCATGAACAGGACGACGAGACCGAGCAGGAGGACCGTGCCGACGAGCGTCATCGGGCTCTTCTTCGAGGCGCCGCGATAGGCCAGGAGCATGCGGGCGGCCGCATCCCCCACCGCTTCCCCCCGGCGAGCGAGGAGCTTGCCTTTCGGGATGCGGACGATCAACGGTTCGATGCGCCCTTCCGCCTCCTGTCTCCGGGTCTCGCTCACGGCGCCGTCGAACACCAGGCTGGGCGTGATGAGGTCCTGCAGGAAGGGTCCGAGCGACTCCACCTCGCGCGGGGACGCTCCGGCTTCGCGCAGCGTCACGAGCGCCCGCCGGCGCGCCTCGTCGAGCGACAGGGTGCGATCGCTCGTGTTCTCATCCCACTCGTCCCCGGCGCGCGCGTCGCGCACCGTCACGCGACCCGATGCGGGGAGGAGAATGAGGCTCCCGACGATGGGCCGCTGGTACGCGCTGCGCAGGGCCTGCAGGAAGTGCTCCTCCGTCCGCACGTCGAACCGAACCGAGACCAGGTAGTCACGGGCCTGACGGGCCGCGGCCGTTCGCAGTCCGTTCTTCGCGGCCGGCGCATCGTCGGACGCTCCGCGGCCGGCGCGCCAGATCTCGAAGGCCTGCCGGGCCGAGCTCACGGCGTCGGCGAGAGCCTGACTGTCCAGGTCGTATACGGGAGGGACCATTCCTCGGGCCGCGTCGCGGACCTCCTTCGTCGCGGCGTCGTCCACGAATTCGCGCGTCTCTGGCGCGACGATGTCGGACGGTGCTGTCGACCCCGCCGGAAGGACCGGAGGCTCCTGCCGCAGCTGCCGACTCAGCACGAGGGGTGTCGCGGAGACGAGAAACAACGTGATCCACGCTGCGCGCGAGTCGTACACAGCCTCGAGAGCCGCGTGCAGGCCGGCGCGCGCGCGCTCGATGGATCCTCTCCGGCCCGGGTTGCCAGGGGACGGACGATCCGCTCGTGGCGTGGACATGGGGGCCGTCAGCGCCGCCCGGAGGGTTCGGAGGTGGACCGGGAGGATCGGCGTCGGCCCCTGGCCTGGACCGGGGCACCGGTCTTCGCGGGCTGGTTTCCGTTCCGGTACGCCTCGTAGGCCTTGATGATGCTCTGCACGAGCGGGTGCCGCACGACGTCCGTTTCGTCGAAGTAGACGAACCGGATCCCCGTCACGGACGCGACGACGGTCTGCGCCTCGATGAGGCCGGAAGTCCGGCCGGGCGGCAGGTCGACCTGAGTGACGTCCCCGTTGATCACCGCCTTGGAATTGCTCCCGAGGCGGGTCAGGAACATCTTCATCTGCTCGGATGTCGTGTTCTGCGCCTCGTCCAGGATGACGAAGGAGTTGTTCAGGGTGCGGCCGCGCATGAAGGCGAGCGGTGCTATCTCGATCGCTCCGCGCTCCATCTGCGCGTCCGCGCGGTCGCGATCGAGCAGGTGGTACAGGGCGTCGTACAGGGGCCGGAAGTAGGGATCCACCTTTTCCGCCATGTCCCCGGGCAGGAAGCCGAGCTTTTCCCCGGCCTCGACCGCCGGCCGGCAGAGAATGATGCGCTCCACCTTCTTCTCCGTGAGGTGTCCGACGGCCGCCGCCACGGCCAGGTAGGTCTTGCCCGTGCCCGCCGGACCGATGGCGATCACCAGATCGTTGTCCTTGATCGCATCGAGGTACAGCCTCTGATTGAGGCTCTTGGGAGTCACGTACCGGCCGTTTGTGGCCCGCAACCGCCCCGACGCGAAGAACTCGTGGAGAACGGCGGAACGGTTGTCACGCAGCAGGCGCGCGGCGATTTCCACGTCCCCTTTCTTCAGGGCGTACCCTCCCCGCACGACCATGGCGAGCTGATCAATGAGATTCGCGGCCAGGGCCTCCTTGTCCGGATCCCCCTGCACGGTTACTTCCGTGCCGCGCGCGGAGACACGCACGCCCAGGTCTTTCTCGATCGTCTTGAGGTTTTCGTCGTAGTGTCCGAAGACGTCGATGAGGAATTCTTCGGGGAGTGCGACTTTTCGCATTCGGCTCGGCGTGCCCCCCCGATCACCGGTGGAGACCTGAAACAGGGGTCTAACTTAACATCCGATCACGATGTTGTCAATGCAATCGCCACAGGGGGTCATCGCGTAACACTTGTATTATCAATTGGTTACTTCGATGGCGGTCGTATCGACGGGGGCATCTCGACACGAATCGAGAGATCCTTGAGCTGCCGCTCGGTCACGGGCGAGGGGGCCCCGCTCATCAGGTCGACTCCGCTGGCCGTTTTTGGAAAGGCGATGACGTCCCGGATCGACGGGCAGCCGGTCAGGAGGGCGGTCAGTCGGTCCACGCCCAAGGCGATGCCGCCGTGGGGGGGAGCCCCCATTCGCAGTGCGCTCAGGAGAAAGCCGAACTTCGATTCGGCCTCCTCCCGGCCAATCCCGAGGACCTGGAATACCTTGGCCTGCAGATCGCTCCTGTGGATCCGGATGCTGCCGCCGCCGATCTCCATGCCGTTCAGCACGAGATCGTAGGCGAGCGCGCGTGCGTCCAGGGGTCGGCTCTCGAGCAGCGGGACGTCCTCCGGGCGCGGCGCGGTGAACGGGTGATGGCAGGAGACCAGTCTCCCCTCCTCGTTGCTGTGCTCGAACAGGGGGAACTGGTGCACCCACAGGAGAGCGTCACGGGTTTCGTCGACGAGCTTCTCGGCCCTGGCGATGGACAGCCGCAGGCCGCCCAGAATCGTGCAGGCGGGCTTCCAGGCATCCGCCACGATGAGGAGAAGGTCGTTGTTTCCTCCGCCGGCGGCCTCGAGGACGGCCCGGCAGCCCGCCTCGGTCAGGTGCTTGAGGACCGAGGACTGGATGCCCCCCCCCGAGCTCTTGATCCAGATCAGACCCTTCGAGCCCAGAACCTTGGCCGCCTCCACGGTGTTGTCGATCCGCTGCCGCGACCAGATTCCGCCCCCCGGGATGGGCAGCGCCTTGACCACGCCGCCCTTGCTCACGCTGTCCGAGAAAACCCGGAAGGGACTGTTCGCGACGGCGCCGGTCACGTCCTTGATCTCGAGGGAAAAGCGGACATCCGGTTTGTCGCTGCCGTAGCGTTCCAGCGCCTCGCGGTACGACAGACGCGGGTAGGGGCCCCGGATGGAGCGGCCGGCGGCGCGGAATATCTCCTCCACGAGTCCTTCCATGAGAGGGTACAGCGCCTCCGGATCCGGAAACGACAGCTCGACGTCGATCTGCGTGAACTCCGGCTGGCGGTCGGCCCGCAGATCCTCGTCGCGGAAACACTTGGCGATCTGGAAATAGCGGTCGCAGCCCGCGACCATGAGGAGCTGCTTGTAGATCTGGGGCGACTGCGGCAGAGAGTAGAAGCGTCCCGGGTTGACCCGGGAGGGGACCAGGTACTCGCGCGACCCTTCCGGCGTGCTGCGCGTCAGGATGGGCGTCTCGATCTCCAGAAAGCCGTGCGCGTCGAGGAACTGTCTCGCGGCCAGGAGGATTCGATGCCGCGTTTCGAGGATCCGCTGCTGGCGCGGCCGGCGCAGGTCCAGGTATCGGTAGCGCAGCCGCACGTCCTCGGCGACGTTCGCCTCGTCGTTGAGCGGAAACGGCAGGGTCTCGGAGGTGTTCAGGACGTCGAGGCGCTCGGCTCGGACCTCGATCTCGCCGGTCGGCAGCACCGCATTCAGGTTCCCGGGACCGCGGGCCACCACCTGGCCGCTCACCGCGATCACGAACTCGGGGCGGAGGGTCTTGGCCGTCGCGAACGCCTCAGGGGCGGTCTCCGGGTTGAACACCGCCTGGGTGACTCCGAAGCGATCGCGCACGTCGCAGAACAGGAGCCCGCCGTGATCGCGCACGCTGTCCACCCAGCCGAGAAGACGCGCTTCGCGGCCGGCATCCTTCCCCCGGAGCGCGCCGCAGGTGTCGGTCCTCTGAGGGTACATCCCTGTTTCAGCCACCCATCATCTCCCCGAGCCGCGCGACCACGGTCTCTTCCGCGATCGTCTCCTGCGAGCCGTCGGACATGGTCTTGAGGGTCACGGAACGCTCCTTCACCTCGCTCTCGCCGAAAATCAGCACGAAACGGGCCCGAAGATCGTTGGCGCGGCGCAGCTGCGCCTTCAGGCTCTTGTCGGGAAGCGGGTCGAACACGACCCTTCTCCCCGCGGCCCGCAGCGCCCGCGCCACCAGCAGCGCCCGTTCGACACCCGGCTCTCCCACCGCGGCGATGAAGACGTCCGGACCCCCGCCGTCGACCGGGCGGGCCGACGGCAGCGCCATCACCAGGCGTTCCTCGCCGACCGCGAACCCGAAGCCCGGGACATCCGGGCCGCCGAGATCGCGGATCAGTCCGTCGTAGCGGCCGCCACCCAGCAGGGCGTTCTGCGCCCCCAGGGATTGAAGCGCCACCTCGAAGGCCGTACGCCGATAGTAGTCGAGTCCGCGCACCAGCCTCGGGTCGACCCGGTGACGCACACCATAGTTGCGGAGCAGGCCGAGGACATGGTCGAAATGCTCGCGACACGCGGCACAGAGAAAGTCCGTGATCGCCGGCGCCTGCGCCATCGTGGCCCGGTCCGCCTCCACCTTGCAGTCGAAGCAGCGCAGCGGATTGTCCACCATGCGACGGCGGCAATCCTCGCAGAGACCGTCCCTGCGCGGCTCGAGATACGCAAGGAGCGCAGCGCGATAGGCGGGACGGCACGTGGAATCGCCGACGGAATTGAGGACCAGCTCAGGGTCGTCCAGCCCCAGCCGGTGCAGGAATCTCATGAGCATCTCGAGCGTCTCGGCGTCGACGGCCGGGTGCTCGCTGCCGAACACCTCGACACCGATCTGGTGAAACTGCCGCATGCGTCCCTTCTGCGGCCGCTCGTAACGGAACATGGGACCGATGTAGTACAGCCTCTGCAGTCCCGATGCGCGGTGCATCTGGTGCTGGAGAACGGCGCGGGCCACGGGGGCGGTGTTCTCGGGACGCAGGGTCAGCGACCGGCCGCCTCGATCGACGAAGGTGTACATCTCCCTCGACACGATGTCGCTCCCCTCGCCGATGCCGCGCGCGAACAGCTCCGTGCTCTCGAAGATGGGCGTCCGTATCTCCCCGAACCCGTAGCGCTCGAAGATTTCGCGGGCGTGATCTTCCACGAGCTGCCAGCGCCCGATCTCCTCCGGCAGGATGTCGCGCGTGCCCTTCTGTGCCTCGATCATGATCCCTGCGTGCCCTGCACGAGGCATTCCCCGAAGACCGGACTGCCTTCCGGAATGCGCGCCGCGTGCGGTGCCTGGCGAAAGGGCGTGCAGAATAGCACACCCGTCCGTCCGGGCGGAAGGAGACGGGAGGTCTATAATGCCCGTGCGCGCGCGACGAGGTGTCATGAGACGGAGAGGGATTCCAGAAAGTGTCTCGAGGCGGCGAGGCCAGGCGTTCCTGGCCGCGCTTGTCGCGCTCACCCTTCTGGCCTGGCCGATCGAATCCGGGGCGGTGCGCCGGCAGCGGACGGTCTTCCTCAGCCAGCCGCCCGACTGGGCTCCCCAGGTCGACGAGGACCACAAGCAGCCGTCACTGGCCTTCCACCCGGCGTGGACCTGGAGCGGCTTCAAATCGCCGCTGGCGGGCGACCCGCTCGCGTGCGCGGGATCCATCGTCGCCGCAAGCCGGGACGGAGAGATCGCCGCGCTCGAGCCGATGAAGGGCGAGGCCCGCTGGGTGGCGGCCCTCGCCGAGCCCGTGATTCAGGGCCCCGCGAGCGACGGAACGCGCTTGTTCATCGCGACCTCCCGCGGCCGCCTTCACGCTCTCAACGGCAGCGACGGAGCCTCACTCTGGACGACGGACCTTCCGGCCGAGCCGGTGGTCGCTCCGCGGGTCCTCGGAACGCGCGTCCTGATCGGCACGGCAGACGGCAGTCTCCTGTCGATCGAGAAGGACAGCGGCCGGGTGGCGGCGACACGCCTGCTGCCCGGACGCGCCTCGACTCCTGCAGAGCCCGCGCCCGGTTCGGTGCTGGTCGGCACGGATCACGGGGCTGTCCTGGCGCTCGAGGAATCGAGCCTGGAGGTGCGCTTCCAGCGCGACATCGGTGTGCCGATCACCTCTCCTCCCGTGTTCGATGGCGCGCGTGTCTGGTTCGCCGCCGCCGACCGGACGGTCCGCTGTCTTCGCTTCCGGAGCGGCCGGGAGCGCTGGGTGGCGAGGACAGGGGCCATGTGCACCGCTCGACCGTTGGTTCTCGGTCCATATCTTTACGTGCTGAGCTACGACAACGACATCTACGTCTTCGGCAAGCGCAACGGCCACCAGCTGACCCGCGTCCGCCTCGGTCACCGACTGGATGCCGACGCGGTGGTGGCTCAGGACCACCTGTTCGTCGTACCGTTCACCGAAGCCAGCATCGTGGGGCTGACCCTGCCGGGCCTGCAGAAGGCCGGACGCTTCGATCTCCAGGCTCCCGGAGAATGGTTCACGACGGCCCCCCTCTGGCTGGCGGACCGGGTCGCGCTCGGCTACGGTCGCAGCGAAGGACGGATCCTCTCCCTGCTGGTCTCGAAACAGGTGGCGCAGCCGAAGGCGCCTGGCGCGAACAAGCCGGACGCGAAGGAGCCGGGGCCGGCTGCCCCGCCGGCGGCCGACGGGACATCGCCCCGGCACTAGGAGTGTGTCCTCTCAGGCGCCGCGCGCGGCCAGGATGCGTCGGCGGATCTCGTCTCCGGTCTCTCGTGTTCCGAGGTCCCCGCCGAGATCGCGCGTCGTGCGGCCCGCGATCACCGCGCCCGTGACAGCCTCCTCGAGAAGGCGGGCCTCCTGCCGGTAACCGATCTCCTCGAGCATCATGGCGGCCGAGAGAACCGCCCCCATCGGATTGGCGACGTTCTTCCCCGCGTACTTCGGCGCTGAGCCGTGCACCGGCTCGAACAGCGAAGTCCGGCCGGGATGGATATTGCCGCTCGCCGCGAGGCCCAGGCCGCCCTGCAGCTGCGCCCCCAGGTCGCTCAGGATGTCGCCGAACATGTTGCAGGTGACGATGACATCGAACTGGGACGGGTCCTTGATCATCTGCATCGCCAGCACATCCACGTAGAGATGGGACGCTTCGATGTCGGGGTAATCGGGGGCCACCTCCCGGAACGTACGCTGCCACAGGTCATGTCCGTAGGTGAGCGCGTTGCTCTTGTCCGACATCAGGACGCGCCGACGACCGCGGGATCGCGCGTACTCGAACGCGTGCCGGATGATGCGCTCCACCCCCTTGCGTGTGTTGATGTCCTCCTGGACGGCGAGCTCGTCGGGGGTCCCCTTCTTGAAGATCCCACCCATGCCCACGTAGAGCCCCTCGGTGTTCTCGCGGAAGATGACGAAGTCGATGTCGCGGGTCGTCCTCCCCTTGAGGGGCGTCAGACGCTCGGCGATGAGCCGGACGGGGCGCTGGTTGACGTACAGATCGAGCTTGAACCGGAGACCGAGCAGGATGTCGGCCGCGTGCCGGTTGTCCGGCACGCGGGGGTCCCCCAGGGCCCCCAGCAGGATGGCATCGTAGCCGCGCAGGGAGTCGAGGGCGGCGACGGGCAGCGTCTCGCCGGTCTTCAGGAAATGTTCCGCACCGTACGGCAGGAGGTCGAGATCGAGCGGCCGCCCCCCGACCTGCGCGGCGGCCCGCAGGCATTCGACCGCCTCGCGCGTCACCTCGACGCCGATACCGTCCCCCGGGATGACCGCGATGCGACTCACAGGGTCCGATCCTCCGGGGGGCTCCCGCCGAGGCCGAGGAGCCGGCGGATCCACGCGACGCGCGGCCGCGAGGGTCCCTCTTTCCCAGGGCAGGCCCCGGGCGGACGCTCGTCCAGACCCCGCAGAAAGTCCGCGGCGCGCGAGAACGCCTCGTCCACCTCCCGCGCCCCGGAGCCGCCGGAGAGCGACGCTCCGCCGGGAAGCTCCAGGACGGGGACCCGGCTGCCGTAGCGCAGCTGGAGCGCCGGATCGGCATCCACGTCGGCCTCGATGAGACCCACGCGGTGCCGGCGGGACGAGCGCTCCGCCAGCCGTCCAAGCGCGAAGCACAGCGGACAGGCGTGGCGGGTGTAGAGGACCGCGCCCGCCCTGCCTCTCACAGCACGCTCCGCCTGTACAGGAGACGGTGTCCGAAGTACAGCGCCAGCAGCCCCGTCCCCGCTCCGATCGCGTCGCTGACGACATCGGTGATGTCCGCGAACCGGTTCGGCACGAACATCTGATGGATCTCGTCGCTGATGGCGTAGCCGACGCAGAGGCCGAACGCAATCAGGAGGGTGTGCGATGACACCGATCGCGTCAGACCGTTGTTCAACGCCCGGGCCATCAGGACGGCGAGCCCCAGGTACTCCACCGAGTGCTCGAGGTAGTCGGGATAGGCGGCGGCCCACGGGATCTGCGACAGGCTGGAGAGATAGAAGATGAGGACGACGTACGCGAGGAGCGGGCCCCAGATCCACAGGGCGCGCAGGACTCTGCGGACGGGCATCACCGGATCGGGAACGGGTACATCACGTAGGCGAGCACGAGCGACAGCACGATCATCGATCCGCCCAGGATGAGGACGACGCGCATCCGGTTCTTCGCGTCATTCTGGGTCAGGAACGCGAAGAACACGGCCACCAGCCCCGAGAACACCACCATGTTGAGGAAGTGGCTTCGGATCATCCCGGACCCGTCACTCTTTCCGTCCGGTCGCGATGTCGAACGCGTCCAGGATCAGGAGGAGGTTCATCAGTCCCGCGGTGAGGAGGAAGGTGTTGCCGTACTCGTAGGTCACGCTGCGCACGCGCGCGCGCTGGCGGTCCACGAGCCGGGTGCGCCGGGGGTCTCCCTCCTCGCCGGGCAGGGCGTAGACGATCGTGCCGTAGGTCAGGTAGCGGCCGACGAGATCGAACGGACCCACGGCCACGTTGTCGAAGGTGGCCAGGAACGTGAGGGGCTGCCGCTCCTCGATGAGCGACGCCGCCCCGTCCGACGCGATCCCGAGGCCGAACGTGGCCGCCACCACGAGGAAGAATACCGCGGCGCGTCCCTTCTTCCCCAGGTAGAGATGGCCGAGACCGGGAACGAGCCATGCGAGCGCGCAGGCCACGAACGACCCCGCAGCGGAACGCGCCCTGGGCGCGGCCTGCTCCACCATCGTCTCGCTCACGCGGCTACTCCTTGACCACCCACACCTTCACCTCGGCGGTCACCTCGGGATGCAACCGGATCGGAATCGTATAGATCCCCAGGCTCTTGATCGGTTCCGGAAGCTGGATGCGCCTCTTGTCGACGACGATCCCTTCCTTCGACAGCGACTCCGCGACATCACCGGACGTCACCGATCCGTACAGCACGTCGCTCTCCCCCACCTTGCGCACGAGAGTCAGCGACAGCGCCTGGATCCTGCCCGCCAGCGCCTGGTTCTCCTCCTTCTCCTTCGTGAGCCGGACGACGTACCGCCGCTTCTCCCTCTCGATGACCTTCAGGTTCCCCGCCGTGGCCGGCAGGGCCTTTCCGAGAGGCAGGAGATAGTTCCGGGCGTAGCCATCGGCGACCTTGACGATCTCGCCGCGGCGGCCCAGCTTGTCGATGTCTTCCTTCAGGACAATCTGCATGCGTTCCTCCGGCAGGCCTTCAGGCGGCGCCTCTCAATCCGAGGTGAACGGAATCAGGGCCAGGATGCGCGCTCTCTTGATGGCCTGCATCAGCTTGCGCTGATGCTTGGAGCACGTTCCCGCGATCCTCCGAGGGAAGATCTTGGCGCGCTCCGGCGTGAAGGCCTGGAGGAGCCGGACGTCCTTGTAATCGATGAACTTGATCTTCTCGTCGCAGAATTTGCAGAACTTCTTCTTCCGGAACAGGAACTTCTTCTTGTACTGCTTCTTGCGTCCGCGATCCTGCCCTCGTCCGCCCGATTCTCTCGATTCCCTCATCGTCTCTCCTGTGCCCCGCTCAGGGCATCATGGGCGGCTCGAGAAGCTGCTCGTCGCGCTCCGGCCGCGGCCTCATCATCGGGGAAGGACCGAGCTGAAGCTCGCTTTCCACCCGCACCGCCATGTGGCGGAGAATCCTGTCGTTCATGCGGAACCGTCGATCGAGCTCCTTGACCAGCGTCGCGGGGCACTCGAGGGTCATCAGGACGTAGATTCCCTCCTCGTGGTGCCTGATCGAGTAGGCGAGCCGGCGCTTGCCCCACTTCTCAATCTTCACGGACTTGCCTCCGGCGGCCGTCACGACCTGCTCGTATCCCTTGATGAGCTCATCGACTTCCTCGTCCGTATAGGTCGGGTCGGCGATGAACACCGTCTCGTATTGTAGCATTGCGTGGACCCTCTCTTTCTAGACTGGACCTTCCGCCGCGCCCGAGCGCGGCGGTGCATTGAAGCGGTTCATGGCGGCCGTCACGCCCAGGAGGACGGCCGTCTCGGCGCAGTCCGCCGCGAGCCGCACCAGATCGGGAATTCGCGCGCGCTCAGCGCGACGGAACGGCGCCAGGACGAAGTCGGCGTGCGCCGAGGCGGGGTCCGCGGGACCGACGCCCACGCGCAGGCGGGAGAACTCCTGGGTTCCGAGCGTCTCGATGATCGACAGGAGACCCTTGTGGCCTCCGTGAGTGCCGCGCGGACGCAGCCTGATCGTTCCGAACTCGAGATGCAGATCGTCGCAGACCACCAACAACTCCTCCGGCCCCGCCTCCGCGAGGACCAGGAGCGCCGCCACCGCGGCGCCGCTTCGGTTCATGTAGGTCAAGGGGCGCGCCACGAGCACCGCGGCCCCGTCGATCCTCGCCCGGCTCACCAGCGACCGCGCCCGGCGCTCCTCGTAAGGGTGGCCGCGGCGCGCCAGAATCTCCTCGGCCACCTTGTAGCCGATGTTGTGGCGGGTCGTCTCGTACTCCTCGCCCGGGTTGCCCAGACCCACGACAACCTTCAACGCCCGCCGTCCTTCCCGCTCTACTTCTTCCCTTCCCTGCCTTCCGGCTTCTTGGCTTCCTTCTTCTTCGTCTCGTCGGCTTCGGTCGCCTCTCCCGCCTCCTCGTCCACGGCCTTGCCCTTCTTGATGACCTCGGGCTCCGCGGGGGCGGCCGGCGCGGCCTCGGCGGCCGGTGCCGCGACCTCCTCCTTGGCGGGCGGGGTGACCACGACGAGCGTCACGTCGGCCTCGCTCAGGATGCGATACTTGTCGCTCTTGGGGAGATCGGAGACGCGCAGCGCGTCGCCGATCTTGAGCGGTGTGACATCGATCACGATGTGCTCCGGGATGTCGCCGGGGAGGCAGGAGACCCGCACCTGGCGCGTCACATGGTCGAGAATGCCGCCGTCGAGCTTGACGCCCGCCGCCTCGCCCGTCGCCTGTACGGGAACGTCCACCTCGATCACTTCATCCATCTGGATGCGCACAAAATCGGCATGAATCAGGTTCCCCCGGACCGGGTCGACCTGATATTCCTTGATCATGACGTGTCGCCGGGCTTCCGTGTCGACCAGGCCGAGCTGGAAAATCGTATTGACCCCGGATTCAGAGCGGATGATCTCCAGGATCTTCTTCGGATCCACGACCACCGGGACCGCATCCTTCTTCGCGCCGTAAACGATCGCCGGGATCAGACCCTCGTGCCTCAGGCGGCGGGACGGGTTTTTCCCCAGCGTCTCCCGGCTCTTCACGTCGACCACGATTTCCTTCATCGCGCGTATCCTTCAGCGCCCGGGAGCGGCGCGCGCCGTCCCTGCGGCTCAAAAAACGGAACCTCCCGGCGTTCCGGAAGATCCCGCGGCCCGTGAGCCGGCGCCCGCTACACGAACAGCGAGCTCACCGACGAGTTCGTGTGAATCCTCTTGATCGCCTCACCCAGGAGTCCGGCCACCGAGAGCACCGTGATGCGCCCGGCACGACGCTTCTCCTCGTCGATCGGAATGGTGTTGGTCACGACCGTCTGCATCATCTCGGAGGCGCGGATGCGATCGACCGCCGGACCCGACAGCACGGCGTGCGTGAAGCAGCCGTAGATCCCCTTCGCGCCCTTGCGCGTCAGGGCTTGCACGGTGCCGGCGAGCGTCCCGGCCGTATCGACGATGTCGTCGACGATCAGACAGGTGCGACCGTCGACTTCGCCGATGACGTGCATGACCTTCGGCTCGTTCCCCTCGCCCCGCCGCTTGTCGATGATGGCGAGCGATGCATCCAGTCGCTTGGCGTACGCGCGCGCCCGCTCGACACCGCCCGCGTCGGGTGAAACGATGACCAGGTTCTTCAGGCCCAGCGCGGCCACATGGTCGATCATCACCGGCGCCGCGAACAGGTGGTCCACGGGAATGTTGAAGAATCCCTGGATGGCCGGCGCGTGCAGATCCATCGCCAGGATGCGATCGGCCCCCGCGGCCGTCAGGAGATCCGCGACCAGCTTCGCCGAGATCGGGACCCGCGGTTTGTCCTTGCGGTCCTGCCGCGCGTAACCGTAGTAGGGCAGCACCGCGGTGATGCGGGCCGCCGAGGATCTCTTGAAGGCATCCAGCATGACGAGGAGTTCCATCAGGTTCGCGTCGGCCGGCGGGCAGGTCGGCTGGATGACGAAGACGTCTGCGCCGCGCACGTTCTCCAGAATCTGGCAGTACGCCTCGCCGTCCGCGAAACGCCGGCATTCGGTGCGTCCCAGGGGGATCCCGAGGAAAGAACAGATCTCCTTGGCCAGCACCGGGTGGGCGCTGCCCGTGAACACCGTCAGGCCGTTCATGTCGGCCGGGCTCATCTCTTCGTGTCCTCTCCTGCGGACCCGCTTGCGCCCCGTGGTTGGGGCGGGAGGATTCGAACCTCCGGTCCTGGATCCAAAGTCCAGTGTCTTACCACTTGACGACGCCCCAACGATCGGCTCCTGATCCGGTCCGGTGTTACGCAGGTGTGGGATCGTCCGGGTGGGGGGTGGAGGATGGCTCGAGGCCCGCCGGACCGTCGGAACGATCGTCTTCGTCGCCGGCCGCGCGATCGGCTGCGGCACCGCCGCGTGCGAGGACTTCCTTGTACCTGGCCAGCACCTTCTCCTCGATCTTCCTGCGCGTGTCGTTGTTCAGCGGGTGGGCGATGTCCCGAAACGTTCCGTTTTTCCGCTTCTTGCTGGGCATCGAGATGAACAGCCCGTTGTTCCCGTTGATGATCTTGATGTCGCTGACCACGAAGCAGTCGTCAATGATGATGGAGACGAAGGCCTTCAGCTTGTCTTCGCCGACTGGAAAGACCCGGACCTCCGTGATTTCCATGCCCGGCGCCTCTCTTCGCTGTCCCGAGTGCTATAGCAAACCCGCGTGTCTCCGGTACTCCATCCGTCCGACGGGCACACACCGAACAGCGGCATGGCCCGAGGCCCCCACCGACGCGAGAGCTCGTCCCAGAGCGGCCGTGTCCCTGAAAATGCCGAAAACGGCCGACCCGCTTCCGGTCATGGAAGCGGCCGTTGCCCCCGCTGTCCGCAGGCGGTCCAGGATCTCCGCGATGGGAGGACAGAGGGAGCGCGCAAACGGTTCCAGGTCGTTGCCCGCGCGCACCCACATCTCGACCTCCCTCGGGAGGCCGCCCTGCAGGGTGTGTCTGAAGCGTGCCATGCTACTGATTTTCAAGCTAGATGTCAACGACGCCGAGGCCAGGGCGTAGACCTCCCGCGTCGCGAGAGGCACCCCCGGAAAGGCGAGCAGGATCTGGTACCCGAGAGCGTCCTCCAGGGGGTCGACGACCGTCCCCGTCCCCGTCAGCAGGGCCGTGCCGCCGTGCAGGAAGAACGGCACATCGGCCCCCAGAGTCGCGGCGATGGTCTCCAGCTCCCGTTCGGGCAGATCCAGGCCCCACAGCGAGCGCAGTCCGATCAGAGTGGCGGCGGCGTCGCTGCTGCCACCGCCCAGCCCGGCCCCCGCGGGAATCCCCTTCTGGATCCTGAGATGCGCCCCGCGCGGCGCCCGGCGAGGCGCGGGCAGGGCGGCTGCTGCCCGCCAGGCCAGGTTGTCCGGCCCGCTGGGAATCGCGGAATCGTCCACCTGCAGGGAGAGCCCCTCGTCCCGGGACTCGAGCGTGAGGGTGTCGTGCAGGCTGATCGTCTGCACGATCGTCTCGATATCGTGCAGGCCGTCGGGCCGCCTGCCGACAATCTTGAGGGAGAGGTTGATCTTGGCGTGTGCCTTCAGCCGGATCAGCGCGTCAGGCCGGCCTCTCCCCCCGGGAGACCCGGACCGGATGGAAACAGGGTGAGTGGTCTGCTCTCGAAGCCCTCGGGAACGTCCGGTGTGAAGATCGACTCGGGCACGTCGCTGGCCCACGGGCCCTCCACGGCGGCGAGATGGACGGTCGCGTCCTTCTTGAGGAGCCGCAGCTTCACCTGCCGGGGCCAGCGCGGTCCCAGCCCCTTTTCATAGTCGCCATACTCCGCCTCGAGGATGATAGCACCGGTGATCCCCTCGCTCACGGTCGCCGACAACAGCGTTCCGCCGCGATCCTCGCAGCGTGCCTGATAGCGGACGTCCGCGGGTGGGCAGCTGACCTGGTACCACGACAGCGTGCGGCCGAAGGTCGCCGCCGGGCGGGTCATGACCTCGACGCGCATCGATTCCTGCGCGCACATCGGACGTCCCGTCAGTAGCGCGACCAGCCCAGGCACGTCCACGGGCATCCCCAGGATCCTGTCGATCGCCTCCGCCGACGACTGCGTTCTCTCGTAGGCGCGGGCGGAGGGCAGGAGTGCGACGGTCTGGTCGGACGATGCCGCGAGGATCACCCGCGGGCCGCCTACGGGACCGAAGAACTCGAGACGAATACGATCCGGCGGAAGGATGGCGACGGCCACGCGAAAACGACCCTTGCCGCCGGGACCCTCCGCCTCCCCGCGGAACAGCGCCCGATACCCCCGCGCGCCCGCGGGAGATGACGGCGGCTGAGTGTCGGGCAGATGTGCGCCGGCGCAGGCGCTGGCAAGAAGGGCGAGGCACGCGACGGGCCCCCGCCACGCCGAGACTCTCCCCTTCCGCGGCCCCGGCCTGTCGATCACGGCGTCACGGGGCGGCCGCCCTGGGCTTTCAGGATTTTCTGCCGCACCCTCTCGGGCTCCTCGTGACCGCGCTGCAGCGCGGCCTGCCATTCGCGCAACGCTTCCTCCTCGCGTCCCGTGGCGATCAGGAGATCCCCGAGGTGCTCGCGGATCGTGGGATCGCTCCCGTCGGAGGCGAGGGCGGCGCGCAGGCTCTTTTCGGCGTCGGCGTAGAGCGCCAGCCTGAACTGGGCCCAGCCCAGAGTGTCGAGGTAGGCGGCGTTGTTGGGTTCCAGCGCCAGCGCCCGCTGCACGTAGGCCAGGGCCTCCTTCAGCTTGACGCCGCGGTCGGCCAGCATGTAGCCGAGGTAGTTGAGGGCCATCGCGTTCTTTGGATTGATGGCAATGGCGCGGGACAGGAGACGCTCCGCTTCGGCCGCGCGCCCTACACGCTCCAGGGCGGCGCCCCGCGCGAACAGCAGGCCATCGTCCTCCGGATGCTTGCGCGTGCCCTCCTTGAGGAACAGATCCGCCAGGGTATACCGCTTCCGGCGCAGCAGGGCCTCCGAGACGCGCCCGTACGCCTCGGAAGAGCCCGAGGCGTCCCGCAGGACTCCCCTGTAATAGTCACGCGCTCCGCCTTCGTCTCCCGATGCGATCAGGATCTCGCCCTGGAACACCTTGACGTCGAGGTCGGCGGGGAATCGTTTCCTCGCTTCCGCCGAGACACGGCGCGCCTCCGCGGGGCTGCCGGCCTCGAGCTCGGCGCGGCCGAGGAGCAGGAACAGCTCCGGCCCCGGCTCGTCCGCCGCATTGAGCGCCTGGGTGAACGCTTCCACGGCCGCGGCGTACTCGCGTCCGTCCATGTGCAGGATCCCGATCTGCGAGTAGACCAGCGCCAGGATCGCGGCCTCGCGGTCGGTCACCGCACCGCGACCGGTGGCGAGATCGATGATGTCCTGATACCCCTTGAGGGCCCCGGCCGCATCCCCCTCCTTGTGCTGGAGACGTGCCCTGTGGAACCGCGCCTCGAGATTCGCCGGCTCCTTCTGGATCAGCCGTTCATAGGTTTCGAGGGCGCCCTTGAAGTCCTCCGCGGCTTCGCAGGCCTGGGCCAGGGGCAGGAGCGAGCGGCTGTCCGCGGGATCGAGCGTCTGCGCTCTCTGAAGCTCGCGGATCGCCTCCTGATAGCGCCCCGCCAGCAGCTGCAGCGTGCCGAGGCGCGTGCGGACGTAGGCCGAATCGATATTCCCCTCCGACGCGGCCCGGTAAATCGCGATCGCTTCGTCGTATTTCTTCTCGAACTCAAGAAGGGAGGCCAGGGCGTCGGCGGCCTCGAGGTTCCCCGGGTCGCGCGCGACGGTCTGGCGCAGCAGGACCTCCGAGTCCGCCAGGCGTCCGGTGCGCGCGTAGACCTTCCCGAGGAGGAGCGACATCTGGCCGTCCAGCGGCCGCTTCCGCGCGTACTCCGAGAGCGTCTCGCCCGCCTCCTTCAGCCGGCCCGTGTGGTAGTAGAGCTCGGCGAGGGCCCGGCAGGTGTCCTGGTCGGCCGGGTCCGCCTGCAGGGCGCTGTGGTACTGCTCGATCGCCTGCGTCACCTGGGTGTCGGAGTCGCCGCCGTCCCGGGCGCGGCTGAGATGGATGTCCCCCAGGAGGCGGTGGGCTTCCCCGAGGTCGGGGTTCGCGGCGGCCACCTTCTCGGCGAGATCGGTGGCGCCGGCGAGGTCGTTCAGCGAATACCGCAGCTGGGCGAGCTCCAGCAGGAGCGACGGCGAGGAGTCGCTGGCCACCGCGTGCTCCATCTGCTCGAGCGCGTGCAGATAGTCGCGCGCCATGATGAGCTGCTGCGCCAGCGAATAATGATAGTACGCGTCGGGACGCGCCGGGTCCTTCCCGACCAGACCCTCGGCGGCCGACAGAGCGCCACCGGCGGCCCCCCAGAGCGCCAGGAGCAGCGTGATCCGAACAGCCCGATCCGCGCGATTCACTTGTGCTCCGCCGTTTCCGGCTCCTCGAAGCGCAACTTGAGCCTCCTGCTGATCGGACTCACGGATACCGTCAACTCCTTCTGCTCCCGGGGACGGAACTCCCCCTGTATCCCCTCGATTCCGTCGAACGTATGGCCGCTCGTGACCCGCACCTCGACGCGGTGGCTGCCCGCCGGCACCGACAGGGTTCGGACGAATCGCGTCTTGCTGCCGGTCCCCCTGAGTCTGTCCTCGAGGGTCTTTGCGCCGTCGATTCGGACCTCGATGCGCCCGGAATTGAAGCGGTGGGACAGGGTCACCCGGAGGCGGCCGGCCTGGGCCGGATCGGGCGCCTCCTGCGACGGGGCAACCCCGATCCCCGACAGGGCGGGGTCTGCGCCAGTCCGCGCGCCGGAGGGACTCGTCAGAAGACCCAGCGGCTGCGGCCCGCCCGAGCGTCGGGCCGGAGAACGGTACAGGAGGAAAGGGGCCGCGGCCAGGAGAACCAGGCAGACCAGGAACGCAATCCACCCGACTCCGAGGGGTGAGCCGTGTCCCGCCAGGATCCGCGCGAACCGCGGGGCCAGAAAAGTGACACCGCGCTTCCCCCCTTCGCCCGTCTCTGCGGCCGCCGATGCAGACTCCTCGCGTGAGACCAGAGTCGGTGGTGTCGATTTCTCCGCCGACTCCCGCCACTCGCCGACGGCGGTTTTCAGATCGTTCGAGAGGTCGGCGCAGCGAGGGTATCGATCGGAAGCGTTCTTGGAGAGCACCTTCCGGACGATCCGGTCGAACGGGGGACGCAGGGCGGGGTTGAGCTTGGTGGGCGGGGGCGGTTCAACGTTGACCACCTGATACGAGATAGCGGTGACGCTGTCGCCTACGAACGGCTTCTCGCCCGTGAGGAGCTGATAGAGAATGACCCCGAGGGAGAACTGGTCGGTTCGGCCGTCCACGTTGCTCCCGGTCACCTGCTCGGGAGACATGTAGTTCGGCGTGCCGAAGAACTTCCCAGGCCGTGTCAGACCGCCCGCAGCCAGGCGCGCGATGCCGAAGTCGAGGATCTTCGGCTGCCCGCTATCCGTCAGAAGAATGTTCGCCGGCTTGATGTCCCGGTGGATGACGCCGTTATCGTGGGCGTAATCGAGGGCCTGGGCCAGCTTCTCCAAAACGTCGGCCGCCTGGGCCAGCGGCAGACGTCCGCCGCCGGACAGGAGCTCGTGCAGGTTCGTGCCCGTCATGAATTCCATCGCGATGTAGGCGTCGCCGCCGTCCCCCTTCTCGCCGACGTCGTAGATCGTGACGATGTTCGGGTGGTTGAGGCGCCCGGCGACCTGGGCCTCGTGGTAGAAACGCTGCAGGAATTCCTCCTCCTCCCCCGGGCCGAGCGGGAAGGAGAAGGCGATCGTCTTGAGGGCCACCACGCGGCCGATCCTGGGGTCGCGGGCCTTGTAGACCACCCCCATGGATCCCCGCCCGACCTCCTCGAGGATCTCGTAGCGCCCAATCGTCTTCGGCATGCCCATCAACTTGCCTCGCTCCCCAGCGCAGGAGACGCCGCCCGCACCGCACGCTCTCCCGAACAGGCCGCGGGCCCGCGTTTTCTCAATATAGGACCCCCTCCGGGGATCGTCCAGAACGGACAGACGCGTGGGGCGCTTGGGGGGACCCTGGGCGAAAATTGCCGGTTCAGGCGGCCTTGCGCTCCGTGGAGAGGGCCTGTCCACGCAGATAATCGACCGCCTTCTTCTGCTGGGGGTCACCGGAATCCGTCAGCCGACCGTCGATCGGCACGTCCGGCTGGAGTCCCTGACCGTGCCATTCCTTGCCCGCTGGGGACAGGTATTTGCCGGTGGCCAGGAGCACACCGTCCCCGTGCTGCAGGGGCAGGAGCTTCCGCACCGCCCCCTCGCCCCAGGTGCGCTGCCCGAGGATTGGCGCGTCGCGGTCGTCGCGCAGCGCGGCCGCCAGGACCTCGCAGACGCCGGCGGTTCCCGGATCCACCAGGACGGCCACGGGGTTGTCCCAGGCCTGCCGGCGCCCGTCGGCGCGGAACGACTTGTCCCCCTCGTACCGATCGGCGACGGACACGATCCTGCCATCCCGGACGAACAGGCTCGCCGTACCGATCGCCTCGGCCAGCGCGTCCGAAGAGCAGCCGCGCAGATCGACGAGCAGGCGCGTGGCGCCTCGTCTCTTGAGGGAGGCGATGGCCTGGTCCACTCGCCGGGCGTCCCCCTCGCGCAGACCGCTGATTCGCACGATTCCGATCGCCCCCGGCTCCACGGAGCCGGAAGGCGCGGGCGGCGCCAGGACCTTGCGGACCAGGGTCACGGTCTTGCGCCCCGCCGAATCGACCGGGCTGAGGTTGATGGTCGTCTTGCTCCCCGGCTTGCCGGACAAGGCCTGCGTGGCTTCCCATACTCCGAGCTGGCGAGTGGACCTGCCGTCGATCGTCACCAGGACGTCACCTGTCTGGAGGCCGCCCTCCGCGGCGGGCGAACCCGGGGCGACCGAGACGACGATGATGTAGCCCCGTCGCTTCGACAGGCTGGCGCCGACCCCCGCCGGCCCGTCGCTCTCCCCCTTGTAGGCTCGCTCGTACCGCGCGGGCGCCAGGTACTCGTTGGCCGGGTCGAGCGATTCGAGCATCCCGCGGTAGGCTCCCTCCATGAGCACGTCGATCTGCACCGGCTGGACGTAGTTGTGCACGATCAGGTACAGCGCCTCGTTGAACAGCTTGAGGTAGCTGTAGGTCCCCTCCACGGCCACCACCCGTCCGATCATCGCGCCGGAGATGGTGAACAGGATCAGCGCTGTCGAAAGGACCAGCATGAGCTTTCTGTCGGTCGTGATCTTCATTTCACCTCCACTCCTCAGGGAGTCCTGCGGGTTTCCCGGCTCCCGCGCTGCGGGGGTCCCCTGCGCTGGGCCAGAGCGCCGGGCGCTCCTTTCAGCCACCGGGCCGGATCCTCGGGCTTGCCGTCGTGCCGGATCTCGAAATACAGCGCGGGCTCCTCGAACGACCCGCTCTGACCTGACCGGGCGATCAGGTCGCCCGTCGACACGTCCTCCCCGGCCGAGACCAGGCGCTCGTCCACATGACCGTAGATCGACAGGTAGGAATCTCCATGATCGATCACGACCATCTGACCGTACCCCTTGAACCAGTCGCTGAAGACGACGCGCCCTTCGTACACGGCGCGCACGGCCTGGCCCGGGGACGCGGCGATGTCGACACCGGGATGCGGGACCTCGGTGCTGAATCTGGGGTGACGAACGTTCCCGAACGGAACGGCGAACCGACCCCGGGCGGGCCACTGCAGCTGCCCGCGCTGGCGCGCGAAGCCCAGGGACGGCACCGGCCCGGTGGAGCCCGGAAGCTCCAGGCGATCGAGGAGGGCGCGCACGTCGCTCTCGACCTGGACGAGCTCCTGGAGGAGCGCCTTTTGCGACGCCTGTTCGCGCTGCAGGTCTGTCAGCACGTCCCCTTTCTGCCCGCGCACCTCGCGCAGCTCGCTCGTCTTCCCCTCCAGCTCGGCCTCCAGGTCCCTCAGTCTGTCGCCCTGCGTCTTCAGTTCTGCGAGGGCGGCATCCAGCCGCTCGCGGTCGGCGCGGTAGGTCGCCACGCGGTCAGCTTCGCCGAGACTCATCGCCTCGATCGCCCTGTACCCCGCGGCCACCTGCGCGGGCGAGGACGCCACGCTGACGACTCGCAGGTAACGGGCCGGACCGATCTTGTATGTCTCGCGCAGGTAGCTCCGGAGGGCGGTCTCGGTCTCCCGGAGCCGCTCCGCGTCGGTCTCCGCTTCGCGGCGCGCGACCCGCTCGCGCTCGGAGGTGGCTCGGACCTCTCCGCGCAGCGATTCGGATTCCCGCCGCAGGAGCGCCATCCGGAGGTCGAGCTCCTCGATCGCGTCGAGGACCGAACCGGCCGCGTTCTCGTTCTGCTCCAGGCGCTCCTTGAGATCCTGGATATCCTGATGGACCTTCTGCAGCCGCGACTCCTCTTCCTGGCGGCGCGCCTCGCGGCGGAGCGTCTCTTCCGGGGTCGCCGCCCGCGCCTCGACTCCCCGGCCCGCCGCCGCCGCGATCAGAATCAGCAGGGCCACCGCCATCGCCGGCCTCGCCGGGACGCCCTCAGCGCAGGAGCGATCGTCCATCGATTCCCTCGACAGGCGGAACGCCCAGGAGCGACAGAACCGTGGGGTAGATGTCCGCGATCCCCGGGTCGCCGCGAGCCAGGCTCACGTTGCTGAACAGGACCCCCGGAACGAGCGATGGATCGTTCGAACAATGATCACCGCTCCAGGCCTTCAGGTTGTCCTCGAAGATCTTCGGGGGGACCTCTCCGAGGGCGGTCTGCCAGCCGATCCGGTAGTGAGCCGTGTTGGCGGCGCGCAGATCGGGCACGACACGCGGGTCGAAACCCGAGTAGATCTCTTCCCGCCGATAGACGCGCAGGACGGGCTTCTCTCCCGTCTCCGGGTCCACCAGCGTCTCCAGCCCGCGACCGATCGCCGCGCGCACGTCATCGTAGTCGCGCCCGGGAACGACGCTTCCCTGCGGCTCGCGGCCCATGAGGTTGATGTAGATGTTGCCCAGTCCCATGGCATAGGCCTTGGTGCGTGACCAGTCCACGTACCGGAAGAACTCGCCGAGCTCCCCCTTGTCGAACAGATCCTCCAGCGTCTTGCCCCCGGTCGAGGTCACCTGCCGGAGCGTCATGAAGCCGTTCTTGACGAGCCAGGTGTTGTAATTCACACCGCGACGGAACGAAGCGAACCCGTGATCGGAGCAGACGATGAGCGCCGTCCTGGGCCCGATCCGCTTCTGCGCCTCACCGACGATCCGATCCATCCTCTCGTAGGACTTGGGAATCTCCTGGCCGTACTCGGCCGCCAGGCGCGCGTCGTACAGAGGGTGCCCGGGATCGTACAGCCGCCAGAGCATGTGGCCGATCCGATCGGTGAAGTCGAAAACCTGCACGTACAGGCGGTCCTCCCCTCGTTCCAGGAAGTGCTCCATCATCTGTTGCTGCTTCGCGGCCGTGAACTCCATGTCCTCGAGGAAGTGCCGCTCGTCGGTCAGGCCGGAGGGCAGGGACCAGGTGTCGATCGGCCAGCCCAGCGTTTTGAAGAGACCGAACTCCTTCACCAGCTCCTGCGCGAACGACCGCGGCCCGGTGAACGCCACCGGCTGGCACTCCGGATGGAAATTCAGCGGCGAGGCGTAGAGCCTCAGCTCCGGAGACAACGACAGGAGCTTGAACCGGATGATCCCGCGGAGCCCCGCCACCCGATCGACGATGGGATTCACATGAATCGGAGCGGTGAACCATTCGCTCCATTGCCCGACGCGCAGCGTCTGGCTGGCGCCCGCCACCTCGATGCTGACGTGGTCGTCGCGGGCCTCGATATGGATGGGGACATCGAGACGCCGCGGCACGCCGCGCGCCTGCAGGCGTTTCTCCATGTCGGCGCGAGCCGCCGAACGGGCCTGCCCCTCGAGGCCGCGGACCGCGTCGTCCAGGACGAAGTCGTAGAACGGCTGATTCAAGGGCCCGACGATGACGGTGTCGAGGGATCCCCGCTTCGCGCCCAGATGCACGATCTCGACGCTGAACTGGTTGTCGCGCAGCGACAGCGACGGATCGGACGTGTAGAGCGACGGCGATCCGATGCGGCCGCGCATGTCGGGGACTCCCAGGCCGGAGAGCATCCACTCGTCCTTGTGCTCCTCCGCCGGGAAGGTCGTGGGAACATTGATCACTCTCACCTTGAACCCGGCGTCCGCCGTGGCGGTCCAGAAGGGGGATCCCTTGCGGGGATTGGACGCGGTGGGAACCTCCTTCGGCAGATAGCGGAGCGAGAGGAACGCGGCTGCGGGGCCGCCTGCGGCACCCGCGACCAGCCCCACGAGGATCGCCGAACGCGCGCTTCGGCGCAGGAGGAGCCCGGCGGAGAACACGAGGACCGCGGACAGGACGGCACAGATCGATCCCAGTATCATCGCGTTGCGGTCGCCGAACAGGAGCGGTTTCCGACCGGCCTTGATCATGGCGAATTCAGGAAGGTACGTGCCCTCCGTGCGACGGAGAAAATCGAAAATCTCGGTCCGTCCAGGATTCAGTCCCGTCGTGAACGTCGCCCAGGACACCGGAGTCTGCGGCGGGTTCGTGGGCCGCAGCGGCGCATAGAATCCCTGGTCGCGCAGCGCCTTGAGATGGGGCAGCCTTCCCTCGGTCATGTAGCGCTCGACCAGGGCGGCGTCGGCGCCGTCGAATCCGAGGATGACCACCTTTTCGTAGGCCGCCCCCTGCAGGAACGGCAGCGAGATCAGCGCTACCAGGAGGAGGATTCCTCGTCTTTCGAAACCGATCCCCCTTCGGGATCCTGAAGCCAAGGGGAAGATCATCCGGCAGGTCAATGAGATACCGCATGGTTGCTCACGTGCAAATTATAGGTTAAAAAGTGCGGGCCTTCAACGTTGATCCCCCGTCTCTATTCCGCTAATATCTCCCGGCATATCTCGAGGGTCCGGGCTCTAAGTTCCAATCTTCCTAGAATTTCCGAGGTGTGGACGGGTGATTGCCGCGCTCGCAGCGAAGCCGGAGAAGCTGGTCGTCGGCGTCATGTCCGGGACCTCGGCCGATGGTGTCGATGCGGCACTGGTGCGCCTCCGCGGCAGCGGCGAGGGCCTCTCGTGGCGCCTCCTGCGGCACGAAACGCTGCACTATTCGGTGAAGGTCCGCGATTTGATCCTGCGCTGCTCCGAACCCGGGAGCGGCGACACAGCCTCGCTCTGCCGTCTGAACGTCCTTCTCGGAGAGTTGTTCGCGCGGGCGGTCGCGCATGTCGCGGAGCGCGCCGGTCTCGATCCTCAGTCGATCGATCTGATTGGCTCGCACGGGCAGACGGTGCAGAACCTTCCGGCGCCCGTGACCATCACCGGGATCACCGTACGCTCCAGTCTCCAGATCGGCGAGCCGGCGGTCATCGCGGAGCGGACCGGCATCACGACGGTGGCGAACTTCCGCGCGCGCGATCTGGCCGCGGGCGGACAGGGCTCGCCCCTCGTGTCCTTCGTGGATTTTCTCCTGTTCCACAACCGATCCCGGGGACGGCTGGTGATCAACATCGGCGGGGTGGCCAGCGTCACGGCCATTCCGGCCAATACGCCCCGCGATCGCGTTCTGGGGTTCGACACGGGTCCGGGCAACATGGTGATCGACGGGCTGGTCTCGCACATGACCGGCGGGCGGGAGGCCTTCGATCACGGCGGGCGCTACGGGAGAAAGGGGAAGGTCGCCGACGAGCTCCTCGCGCGCCTTCTCGATCACCCCTACCTGCTCACCCCGCCGCCCAAGGCCTGCGGACGCGAGGAGTTCGGCCGCCCCTTCCTGGAAAGCATCCTGAAGGAGAACAGCGCGCTGCCACCCCACGATCTGATCGCCACAGCCACCCGCTTCACCGCCGAGTCGATCGCCTTCGCCTGCCGCCGCCACATCATGCCGCACAACGTGTACGAGGAAGCGATCGTGTCCGGGGGCGGGGCGCGCAATGTCTACATGATGGAGCAGCTGCGGAACGCCATCCCGGAGCTCTCCATCAAGGAGAGCGACGAATACGGCCTGCCGGCCGCCGCCAAGGAGGCGGTCGCCTTCGCCCTTCTGGCCAACGAGGCGATCCACGGCGCGCCGAACAACCTGCCCTCCGTCACCGGCGCCTCGCGACCGGTCGTCCTGGGCACGATCGTGTTCGGACGCGCACCCCAGTGAGAGCCGCAGGTCGCGTGAGGCCTTCGCCCCTCTCACCCGCCGCGGCGGCCGGCCTCCTAGCCGAGTCGGCGGCCGAGGACCTGTTCGACGGCGCTGAGGGGGACGGCGCCGGAGCGGACCACGCGGGGTGGATCGGCCGTGAGATCGAGGACTGTCGAGGCCAGGCCGCCGAGCGTGGGGCCGCCATCCAAAATCAGCGCCACCTCGCTCCGGAGCGTCTCCTGGACCTCCAGAGCGGTCATGGGGGCCGGTTGTCCCGAGCGGTTGGCGCTGGTCGCGACAATCGGGGCGCCGAAGGCCGCGGCCAGCGCCGACGCCACCGGGTGCGAGGAGATGCGGATCCCCACGGTCGAACCACCCCCCAGAAGGCGCGGTGGCAGGGCCGGCGACGCGGGCATGACCAGGGTCAGGGCGCCCGGCCAGAATGCCGCGGCCAGACGCTCGGCGGTCTCGGAAAATTCGCGGACGCACAGCTGCACCGCGGCGCGGGTCCCGGCGATCAGCGGGAGCGCCATGCGGTCCGGCCGCCCCTTGGACGCGAAGATCCTCTCGACCGCCGCGGGGTTCCGCGGATCGGCGGCCAGGCCGTAGAACGTCTCGGTCGGGTAGACGACGAGTTTCGAGGCGCGCAGAAGCTCGGCGGCGCGGCCGATGATGACCGAGGAGGGGTGCTGCGGATCGACGTTCTGGACCTCAGTCACCGACACCACCTCCAACCTGTGCGCAGTGTGGGCCTGATTCTATCCGATCCGTTCGCTCCCGACTCAGGCCCTCGGGCGGGCGGGCCGGGGCATTGACGCGCGCGCCGCGCGAGCGCGCGATCGACAGCCCGCAGAATCCGGCTGTGAAGCGTGCCCGCGCCCTGGAGCGCGACCGGGATCGGAGGGAGCGTGAGCGCACGTTCGTCGCCTGGGGACTGCACCTCGCCCAGGAGGCGCTGCGGACCCGGGCCCCGCTCAGGCAGATCTTCATGACCCCGGCCCTTCCGGAGTCGGAGGAAGGGCGGGAGCTTGTACGCGGGCTGGGCGGGACCGACGCGCCGATGGTGCGCACCACGTCACGGGTCCTGGAGTCGATCGCCGAAGGAAGCGGCGATCAGGGCGTTCTCCTTCTGTGCACGCGTCCCGTTCTGGGACCGGAGGCGCTCATCCGTCCGGGGACCTCGCTCGTCGTGGCGCTGCATGGCGTGCAGGATCCCGGGAATGTCGGCTCGATCGTGCGGAGCAGCCGTGCTCTCGGCGCCTCCGGCCTGATCGTGCTTCCCGGTTGCTCGGACCCCTTCGGAAGTCGCGCCGTGCGGGCGGGGATGGGGGCGCAGTTCTCCCTCCCCATCGCCACCGCCGGGGTGCGCCCCTTCCTCGATCTCCTGGGGCCGGCAGGGTTTCAGCTGATCGCGGCCGACCGCGGGGGCCGGGATACGCCGAGTGAAGTCGATCTGAGCCTCCCGACCGTCCTCCTGCTGGGAAGCGAGGCGGCCGGCCTGCCCGACGATCTGCTTCGCGCCGCCCGGCGCCGGGTGCGCATTCCCATGGCCCAGGGCGTCGAGTCACTGAACGTCCATGCCGCCGCGGCGTCACTCCTCTACGAGGTCGCGCGGCAGCGCGAATTCCGCTTTCGACCGTGAGCGTTCAGGGGGTCCTGGTGTCCTGGCTCTTGCCCCGGCCGGGAGCCTGTCGTGACGCCGAGGCCTGCTGATCGCGCGAGAGCGGCAATGTGAAGGTGAACACCGATCCGTGTCCGACCTGGCTCGTGACCCTGATCGTGCATCCGTGGAGACGAAGGATGTCGCGCACGATGGAGAGCCCGATTCCGGTCCCCTCGTACTTCCGGCGCGGCGTCGAATCGACCTGGTAGAAGCGCTCGAAGATTTTCTCGAGCGCGTCCTGCGGAATGCCGACACCGGTATCGGCGACGTCCACTTCGAGGAACCCGCCCCCCCCCTTGCGCGCGGTGAGGGTGATCCGTCCTCCCTCCGTGTTGAACTTGACCGCGTTGGTCAGAAGATTGACCAGGACCTGCCCGATTTTCACGCGGTCGCCGCGCACCACGAGCTCATCGGTCTCGTACTCCGTCGTGACCGAGAGGTTTTTCTTGCGCATGCGCTCGCCCACCATCTCGATCGCTTCGTCGACGATCTGCCAGAGCGGGACATCCTCCAGATGCAGTTGCGTGTCCCCCTTCTCGATGCGCGAAAACGACAGGAGGTTGTCGATCATCTCAATCAATCTGTCGATGTTCTTGAGCGCCACGCCCAGTCCGCGCTCCTGCTCCGGCGTCAGCGGACCGAGACGCCGCTTCAGGATCATCTCGGTGTATCCCTTGATCGACACGAGGGGAGTGTGCAGCTCGTGCGAGACGTTCGCCAGGAGGCCGGACTTCATCTCGTCCAACGACCTGAGCTCGGCGTTCAGCGTCATGAGCTGCGCGTTGCTCTCCGCCAGGTTCTTCTGCGCTGACGCCAGCCCGCGGTGGGCGGTCTCGATCTCGGCCTTGGCCCTGGACAGCTCCTCGATGGTTCTGCGCAGCTCCTTCTCGCCCTCGACCCGCCGGGTGACGTCCCGCGCCGTCACGATCAGGCCCGGCGGGAGATCGGCCGTTCCCACGATGCGACCCGCCACCAGGTCGACGACCGCGCGCGGATCCTTGGTTTCCAGCGCGTCGAGGTGCGCCTCGTCCCCCGTCTGCGCCTCGCGCAGGAACGTCTCCAGTGCAGGGGCATCCGTGCGGGCTCCGAGCCGCTCGACGATTTCCCGGACCGACCGGCCGATGAGATCGCCCGCGGCGACCCCCCAGAGATCGCAGAAGGCGCGGTTGGCCAGGGTGACCCGGAGCTCGTCGCCCTGGGTCTCCAGCACCAGGATGCCGTCGCCGTTCGACTCCAGCGTAGCCTGCAGGCGCGCCTGGCTCCCGGCCAGGGCCCGCTCGAACCGTGCCCAGTCGCTGACGTCGGTCACCGTGCCCACGAGCGCCGCACGCCCCTGGAACTCGGTGCGCGCCCAGGCGAGCCGCACCTCGAGAGTCCGCGATCCGCGGGACGAGAGGAGGCAGCGCACCTCCCCCGCCGATTCCATCCCCGAGCGGGCCTGGCGCAGGACCTCGAGAACGCGGAGAAGATCGTGGGAGTGGACCAGCCGCGCCAGGGACGAGTCACGGAGCGCCTCGCGCTCTGTCCCGGCCATCCGCGCCAGGGCGGCGTTGGCGTACACGATCCGGTCGTCCTGGAGAATGAAGACGCCGTCGCCCATTCCTTCGACCAGGTTGCGGTAGCGCTCCTCCGATTCGCGCAGACGAGCGTGCAGCTCCTGTTCGGAGGTGAGATCGCGCGCCGCCAGGAGCATCGACGAACCATCTCCGGCCGCAGTTGCGATCGAAACCTGCGCTGTGAGGACGCTTCTGTCCCGGCGTTGCAAACGGACGGTCTCGGAGAACCCGGCCTCGCGCAGGGAGCGCCGCGCGAGCTTCGGCAGGACGCGGTCCCATTCCCCCTCGGAGAACAGCGCCTCGACGTGCCGCCCCGCGACCTCCTCCGGCGGCCAGCCCAGGAGAGACACCGCGCCCCGGCTGAAGAAGGTGACGCCCCAGTCGGCGTCCGTTCCGATCAGTGCGAGATCGGGCGGTCCGGCCGCGAATCCCTCGATGTCGGCCGAGCGTTTCTCGGTCTCGTGCAGACGAGCCCGCAGGTCCGCCAGCAGATGGTTCAATTCGGAGGTGAGGGGACGCAGCTCCGGCTCGGTCTCGGCGGGCAGGACGCCGACCAGTGGATGACGCCGCAACTCTTCCAGGTGCTCCTTGACCCGGCGGACCGACCGGCGCAGGAGGTGCACTGTGACGACCGCGAGCGCCAGGGCCACGACTCCCGACACGGTGGCGATCGCCGCCAGGACGTTCCTCGCAACCTCGTACGACATCCCCATGACTCTCCTAGGCCGAACCCTTCCCGTCCCGCGCGAGCACCGGAAAGGCCGGCGCCGGGCGGGCGAAATAGAACCCCTGCCCGTAGCGCACTCCGCACGCCCGCAGAGCCTGGTGCTCTTCCGCGGTTTCGATCCCCTCGGCGATGACCCGCGTGCGTGTCCGGGACGCGACCTGGAGCAGCGAATGCACCAGGTCCTGCTTGATCAGGCTCTGGTGGATGTTCTTGATGAGAGAGATGTCGATCTTCAGGAAGTCCGCCGGGACCTCGGAGATCGTCTGCAGCGACGAGTAGCCGGTCCCGACGTCGTCGATGGCGACCAGAAAGCCGATCCTGCGCAGACGATCCAGCTCGCGCCCGAACGCCTCGAAGTCCTCGATGGCGGTGCGTTCCGTGATCTCCAGCACCAGGTTGTGCGGCCGAAGGGCCACCTCCTCGAGCGCCGCCGCCAGATTCCTCTCGATCAAGCCCGGTGTCCCCAGCGTCTCGGGCAGGGAGTTCAGGAACAGCTTCTTGTCCGGATCGAAGCCGCGGGCGCCGAGCAACGCCTTCCGACGGCACAGAGCATCCAGTTCGCCCGACAGGCGGCTGGCCTCCGACGCGGTGAACAAGGCCTTGGGAACCGCGAAGGCGGTGTTCTCCGGGCCGCGCGTGAGAGCCTCGTAACCCATGATCGTCCCGAGATCCATGTCTACGATCGGCTGGTAATGCGTCGTGAGGAGCCCTTCGTCCATGATGGTCCGCAGCTCCGCGGCCCGCCGGACCTGGACCCGATCCGCGTCGCGCAGCGTCATGCCGCGCGCCTCGCGGATCCCCTGGTGGACCATCCGCTCGAATCGTGCGGACGGGTTCGGGTAGACCAGGGAGTACCCGACCGAGCAATCGATGGCCGGCGGGGTCGGGGCCCAGGTCGCGTCGGCCAGTCGGCCTTCGAGGTGGACGGTGAGGAGGGCGCAGGCCTCGGCCAGGTCCGGGACCCCCACCTCCCGGCCCCCCCGTCCTTCCCTGAGGAACAGAGTGAACGTGTTGCCGTACACGCCGTCGAGGGAGACGAGCGTGCTCTCCGGATAGAGTCGTCCCTTGAGCGATTTCAGCTGCGCCGCCACGCCCGTCAGGAAGCGGTCTCCGACCTCCCAGCCGTACATCTGCTCCAGGGCGCCGAACGCCGGGAACTCGACCACGATCACCCCCAGGCGCCGGCCGGCGCAGTGCATTTCCAGCTGGTCGAGGTGGAGGTTGTAGGAATACAGGCTGGTGACCGGGTCGAACAAGGCGCTCTTGAGCCGCAGGAAACCGGTCCGCAGGCGCCGCGTCTCGTCGGCCAGGCGCGCAGTCCCGGGATCGATCCCCGGCTTCACGCCTGCACCCTTGTCTCGAGCGAATCGAAGATGCGCCGGACGCGCCGCAGCAGATCCTCCGGCGAGAAGGGCTTGGTGATGTAGTCGAACGCTCCCTCCTGGAGGCCGTGGAGCCGGTCGCGCACTTCCATCTTGATCGAGAACATCGCCACCGGAATGGAGGACATCCTCTCGTCCACTTTCAGCATGCGCAGCACCTGCCATCCGTCCATGTCCGGCATATTGATGTCCAGGAGGATCAGGTCGGGGCGGGACTGCTCGAGCGTCCGCAGGGCCTCGGGCCCCGAGCGGGTCGGCAGGACACTGTAGCCGCCCCCCTCGAGCGCCAGTCGCGTCACGTCCAGGATGTCGGCGTCGTCATCCACCACCATCACGGTCTGCGGCATCGGCTCTCCGCTCTCGACTCAGGATCGCCCGCGTTCACCGGACTCCGGCCCGGAGGACGACTCCCCCTCGACGGTCGCTTCGTTCGCGTACCGATCGATGTGGCTCTGGTCACCCGGATCGATCTCGACGAAGCGCACGCCCACCCCCGGGATGAGGTGCGAGTCGGGATCCCGTGACACCTGGCGCACCACCACTCCCTGCGCGCGGACGCGCCGCTGACCCTCGGGTCCCGGCACCCGCAGCGACACACCGATCCGCTCGTCCATCGAGAGAGGCTCGGGCAGGGCAAGGAACAGACCGGTGCGGCTGATGTCTTTCAGGCGGGCCCGTCTCGGACCGGACGGCCCGGCGATCTGGACCCATCCCCGGGCGGTCCGCCTCAGACCTTCGCGGTGCGCCAGCCGCCCCAGGGACGACAACGCCAGCTCCAGCGCCCCGGGCTCGAGCGGACGCGTCAGGGTGAGGTCCGCCCCGGCCTCGCAGCACGCCTTCACATCGTCCCTGCCGCTCACGACCAGGACCGGGATGGCGCGAAGGGACGGATCCGACTTGAGCGCGCGCACGCATCCCGGGCCGTCCAGATCCGGTTTCTGCGAATCGAGGAGAATGAGGCTGGGCTCGACGTCCGTCGCCTTGCGGATGATGTCCGAACCGTCGTGAGCGCGCAGGATCTCGCATCCCAGGCGCCGCAGGAACGACGCTTCGAGCATCCTGAACAGGCCGGCGTCGTCGACCATCAGAACCCGGGACATCGGTCGCCGCATCGTGGGCCCGTCGAGACTAGGCATGCGTCGGGAGAGGAACACTTCCGGGAACAACCGCACGGGTCGCGGATTACGGCCGGACGATACCATAGTCCCGTCGGTGCGATCAAGAATCCGGTCGGCCCGGCGGCGCGCCGGGCGGCTCGTCCGTCGGGGGATCGGTTCCAGAGCGCGCCGTCTCAGTTCTGCGCGCCCGGGTCCGAGGCCGGCTCGCCCGTCTGCGGCCCGCCCGGGGCGGGCGCCGCCGGACCGCGTTCGGCCGCCCCCCTGAGCGGAATCCCGAGACGCTTCATCTTCTCGATCAGCGTCGTTCGCTTGATCTTCAACAGCTCTGCAGCCCGCGTCTTCACCCAGCCGGCGTGCTCGAGGGCCTGGTACAGCATCCGCTGCTCGTAGTTGGCGAGGACCTCGTCCAGCGAGAAGCCGTCCCCGCCGACGTGCAGGACCGGCATTTCCACGAGTCCTTCGTCCAGGATGTCCCGCGGCAGGTCTTCGGGGCCCAGCTCGAGCTTGCCGAAGGACAGGGCCACCGCCCGCTCGATGACGTTCTCCAGCTGCCGCACGTTCCCCGGCCAGGAGAAGTCCGCCAGGGCCTTCATGGCTTCCGGCGTGAAGCGCTTGGCGGGCACGTTCATGTCGTGGCAATACTTGGCGAGGAAGTGCTGGATCAGGAGAGGAACGTCCTCGCGCCGCTCGCGCAGCGAGGGAAGCTGGATGTGGATCACGTTCAGACGATAGTAGAGGTCCTCGCGGAACTTCCCCTCTTCCATCATCGTCTTGAGGTTGACGTTGGTCGCCGCGATGATGCGCACGTCCACCTGGATCTTCCGGGTGCCGCCGAGGGGCAGGAACTCTCTCTCCTGGAGCACGCGCAGCAGCTTGATCTGGAGACTCATGCTCATGTTGCCGATCTCGTCCAGGAAGAGCGTGCCGGTGTCCGCCGCCTCGAACCGGCCCGGTCGATCGGCGACCGCGTCGGTGAACGCTCCCTTGACGTGGCCGAACAGCTCGTCCTCGAGCAGCGTGTCCGGGATGCCTCCGCAGTTCACCGAAACGAACGGTCGATTGCGGCGGTCGCCGTTGAAGTGCAGGGCCCGAGCCACCAGCTCCTTGCCGGTCCCGCTGGCGCCCGTGATCAGCACCGTGCTGCGGCTGGAGGCCACCTGCTCGATGAGAGAGAAGATCCGGCGCATCACCGGGCTCTGCCCGATGATGTTGTGAACACCGTAGGTCGTCTCCAGCTGCCTTCTCAAGTAGACGTTCTCACGTCGCAGGTGACTGCGCTCCAGCACCTTGCCGACGACGAGGTGAACCTCCTCCATGCGGAAGGGCTTCACGATGTAGTCGACCGCACCCATTTTCATCGCCTTGATCGCCGTCTCCACCGAGGCATATCCGGTGATCATCACGACCGGCATCTCCGGCCGCAGAGCCGTGATCTCCTTCAAGACCTCCATGCCGTCGACGCGCGGCAGGACCATGTCGAGGATAACCAGGTCGAACGTCTCCTCGCGCACGGACGCGGCCGCTTTCTCCCCCGACTCCGCCGAAGAGATCCGGTACCCGGCCTCCAGGAGAGACTGCCCGAGGACCTGCCGCACCCCCTCGTCGTCGTCCACGATCAGGATCTTTTCCTTCACACGCTGCCCTCCCCAGTCCGCTGTCGTGCAAGGGACGAGCAAGGCGTGTGCCAGCGCGCCGACACCTCCTGATCGTCGTGGAATGTGCGGTGGACTGGGACGAAAGCGGGCGCGCGCGGGTCGACCCGTCAGAAAGGTGACACAAATCGTCAACCCGACGGCAAAAAAGCGTCAACGGGTCGCCTGCCTGTCAAGGGATCAGGCGAGCGTCAATGTGATGATGGACGGGCTCTCGACGAAAGCCCCGCCACCCGGGCGCGGCCGCGGACGGTGGAACCCTGGGTGACATCGAGGATAGGCGTGTCCATCTCTCCCTCGAACGCCCCGGTCGCGGAAAGACTGACGCGTGTCGAGACGCTCATCCGCCCGTGCGCTTCCCCCGCCAGGTCGACGCTCTGCGCCTGTACGTCGGCCTCGATCCGCCCGCCCCCCCTCACGCTCAGGCCGCCGCGGATCGCGATCGTGCCCTTGACGTCCCCGTGCACGACGACCGGCCCGTCACCGGACAGCCGGCCCACCACCCGCGTGTGCCGGCCGATCACCGTGCGGCCGCCCCCGGGAAGTCCCGGGACATCGAGTGGCACCGGCCCTCGTTCGGGCTCGATTCCGGTGCGGGTGCGTTTGCGGAACAGCATGGGTCGAGTCCTCGATGATGAAGAGGCCCCCGGCATGCGGGGCGGGAAAATCCTGGAGCGGGCAGCGGGAATCGAACCCGCGACACCGAGCTTGGGAAGCTCGTACTCTACCAGCTGAGCTATGCCCGCCCCTGGCGCGTCGAATCTAGCACCGGCTCTCTCACGGTGTCAACGAGACTGCGGCGCTCAGAGCGCGGCACGGATGAACCCGCCACCCAGGACGAGGTCGTCGCGGTAGAGGACGACCGCCTGTCCGGGAGTGATGGCCCGCTGCGGATCCCGGAAGGTCATGCGCGCGCACCTCTCCGGCAGCGGCTCGACCGTGACGTCGGCTCCCTTGTGGGTCGATCGGATGCGGGCGAGGGCGCCGATGGACCCGCCCGGCTCCTCGATCGACACCCAGTTCATGCGCTCGGCAATCAGGGTCAGGCGGTACTGCTCCTCGTCGCCGCCGACGACGACGCGGTTGGACTCCGGCTCCAGCGCGATCACATAGAGCGGCCCGCTGGAGACGAGCCCGAGGCCGCGGCGCTGACCCACGGTGTAGGACCCGAGACCCGCGTGCCGCCCGAGGACCCGGCCGCTCGAGTCCACGATGTCGCCCGGGAGGCCCGTGTCACCCGATTCCCGGCGCACGAACTCCCGGTAATCTCCGTCCGGCACGAAGCAGATGTCCTGGCTGTCCGGTTTGTCGGCGTTCGGAAGCCCGCGCCGGGAGGCGATCGCCCTGACCTCCGACTTGCTCATCCCCCCCAGGGGGAAGACCGCCATCCCGAGCTGCTCCTGATCGAGATCGAAGAGGAAGTAGGACTGGTCCCGATCCGGGTCGACCGCCTTCATGAGCTGGCGGCGGCCGCTCCCGGAATCGCGCCCGGTGCGGGCGTAGTGCCCCGTCGCCACGGTGGCCGAGCCGAGAGCGGCGGCCCTCGCCGCGAGGTGGCGGAACTTGGGACCGCTGTTGCACTGGACGCAGGGAACCGGCGTCCTTCCGCTCCGGTATTCGGACAGAAAATTGCCGATGACTTCGGTGCGGAACTCCTCCTCCAGATTGAGCACGTAGTACGGGATTCCCAGGCGATCGGCGACGGTCCGCGCGTCCTGCAGATCGCGCGGCGAGCAGCACCGACCATAGACGGGCCGTCCATCGCGACTCCGGTCGTAGAGCTGCATCGACAGACCCACGACCTCCTCGCCCGCCTCCTTCAGCAGGAGCGCCGCCACGGAGGAATCCACGCCGCCGCTCATGGCGACCACCGTTCGCTCCGCGGCGCGTGCGCTCACTCGAGGCTCTCCAGCTCGGTCGTCGTGTCCGTCATGATGAGCATCAGCCGGGTCCCGCCCACGCGGAACTCCGCTCGATTGTCGATCTCGGTCTGCGAGACCTTCACGTCGTTGACGAAGGTGCCGTTGGTGCTGCCGAGATCCTTGAGGACGACCCTCCCCGAGTGCACCTCGATGGCGGCGTGCTGCCGCGACACCTCGGTGTCGTTGAGCACGACGTCGGCGTCACCCCGTCCGAGGATCACCCTCGGCTTCTCCACCAGGAAGATGCGGCCGCTGTCCTTCCCCTGGAGGACCGCGAGCGACAGACGCTTGTCCCCCGGCATCGACAGGTCGCCCTGCGGGACCTTGCTGCTCTTCGAGAGCAGGTTGGCATCGTGATCGAGACGGGTCGTCTGATCGCCCGGATCCGCCGCGGCCACCGTGATGGTCGTCGAGCAGTGCGGGCAGCGCAGCCGGGCCGACGGTCGCCCCCCGAGCTTGGCGAGGTCGAAGTTGTAGCGCCTCGAGCAGCCGCTGCAGCTGACGATCATCCCCGGCTCCGCACGGCCCCCCGGGCCGCCGCCTTTCGGACCCGCTCGACCAGCCGCTCCAGGGTTTCGACGAACGTCGCGATCTCCTCCCGGGTGTTCGCCGGACCGAGGCTGACGCGGATGGACGCGCCCGCCTCCTCCGCGAGCCCCATCGCCAGGAGCACGTGCGACTTCCTGATCGTTCCGGCGGAGCAGGCTGCCCCGGAGGAGACGGCGATCCCCTCGAGGTCGAGCGCGAAGACCAGCGCCTCGGCCGCGACCCCCTCGAACGCCAGACTCGAGGTGTTCGGTACCCGCGGCGAAGCGCCTCCGTTGACGCTCGACCCGGGGACCCGGCGGAGCACTTCGCGTTCGATGAGATCGCGCAGCTCCGCGATCCGGGCGCGCCGATCCGCCAGGGTCCTCCGCGCGGCCCCGGCGGCCGCCCCCAGGCCCGCGATCGCCGGCACGTTTTCCGTGCCCGGCCTGCGGTTGAGCTCCTGCCCTCCGCCCCGCAGGTGCGGTCGCAAGGCCAGGCCGCGGCGGACGTACAGGGCTCCGATCCCCTGGGGCGCCCCGAACTTGTGGCCGGCGAGCGTCAGCATGTCCACGCGGAGCTCCCGCACGTCGATCGGCATCTTGCCCGCGGCCTGCGAAGCGTCGGTGTGCACCAGGATGCCGCGACCCGCCAGGAGGTTCCCGATTTCAGCGACCGGCTGGACGGTTCCGATCTCGTTGTTCGCCAGCATCAGCGACACGAGCGCCGTCCCCTCCGAAGCCGTTTCCAGAATGGTTCGGGTCTCGACGACGCCGTCGCGCGTCGGCCGCACGCGCGTCACCTCCAGCCCGCGCCGCTCCAGATCCTCGAACGGGCCCAGCACGGAGGGATGCTCGATGGCCGAGGTCACCACGCGCCGCGCCGACGCCGCGCACAGAGCCGCGCCGCCGTAGATCGCCAGGTTGTTCGACTCCGTCCCGCCGGAGGTCAGAACGATGTCCTCGGGCGAGGCGCCGATGAGCCGGGCCACCTCCTCGCGGGCCGCGTCGACGACACGGCGCGCCGCCCGCCCGGGGGCGTGAGGGCTCGACGCGTTCCAGGAAGCGTCGTCCAGGGCGCGCAGCATCGCTTCGCGCGCTTCGAGTCCGAGCGGGCTGGTGGCGTTGTGATCGAGGTAAATCCCGGGCATCGGGGAAACGTAGCACAAGCGCGGCGTCCTTGACAATATTGCGGAGTATGCTAGATTTCGGTCTTCCGCGCTCCGGCCAACCCGCTGGCGGCCAACGAAATACATCGATCCCGGGAGCCATGGAACCGCTCGACCTGAAGAACACCCTCAATTTGCCGCGCACCGACTTTCCGATGAAGGCGGACCTGCCGCGACGCGAGCCGGCCATGCTCGAGCGCTGGGACCGCCTGAATGTCTATGCCGCCCTCCGCCGCATGCGCGGCGGACGGCCGCGCTACGTCCTCCACGACGGACCGCCGTACGCGAACGGCAACATCCACCTGGGACAGACGCTCAACAAGATCCTGAAGGATCTCGTGGTGAAGTCGCGCTCCATGATGGGGTTCGATGCGCCCTATGTCCCTGGATGGGACTGCCACGGCCTGCCGATCGAGCACCAGGTCGACAAGGACCTGGGACCGAAGAAGGCCGCCCTGACCCCGCCGCAGATCCGCGCCGCCTGCCGCGCCTACGCCGAGAAATACGTGGCTGTCCAGCGCGAGGAATTCCGCCGGCTGGGGGTGTTCGGCGAGTGGCAGACTCCGTACCTGACCATGAATCCCGCGTACGAAGCGACCATCGTCCGCCAGGTCGGACGCTTCGCCGAGAACGGCAACATCTACCGCGACAAGCGATCGGTGCACTGGTGTCCACGTGACGCCACCGCCCTGGCCGAGGCGGAGGTGGAGTACGAGGATCACGTCTCACCGTCCATCTACGTCCGCTTCCCGCTCGACCCGGCCCCGCTGCTGAAGCGCTTCCCCTCCCTGGCGGGGCGCAAGGTATCGGTCCTGATCTGGACCACGACTCCGTGGACCCTGCCGGCCAACGTGGCGATCGCCCTCCATCCCGAATTCACCTACCAGTTCGTCGACATCGGGGAGGAGGTGCTGCTCCTGGCGGCCGATCTCGTCCCGACGGTCCTCGCTCTGAAGGGTCTCCGGCCCCGGGGCATCCTCGGAGAGGCGAAGGGTCGGAGCCTGGAGGGGGTCGGTCCCGCGAGGGCGCCGTACCCGTTCGCCTCCGGAGGGCTCTCGCGACTCGTCCTGGGCGACTACGTGACGCGCGACACCGGCACCGGCGCGGTCCACACGGCGCCGGGTCACGGGATGGATGATTTCCTGACCGGCCGCAGACACGGCCTGCCGATCTTCTCGCCCGTCGATGACCGGGGTCGTTTCACGAAGGAGGTCGGTCCCTGGGCGGGGCAGAGCGTGTTCGACGCCAACGCGGCGATCCTCAAGGACCTGGAGGATCGAGGTCTTCTGTTCCACGCCGCCACGATCAGCCACAGCTATCCGCACTGCTGGCGCTGCAAGGGGCCGATCCTCTTCCGCGCCACCGAGCAGTGGTGGATCGCCCTCGATCACGCCGACCTGCGTCGCCGCTGCCTGGATGCGATCCGCGGCGTGCGGTTCATTCCCGAGAGCGGCGCTCTGCGCATCGGCGGCATGATCGGCACGCGGCCCGACTGGTGCATCTCCCGTCAGAGGGTCTGGGGCGTGCCGCTGCCGTTTCCGTTCTGCTCCTCCTGCGGTCGCGAGATCGTCGATCCCGCGTTCATCGAGCGCACCGCCCGCCTGTTCCAGGAGCAAGGCAGCGACGCCTGGTTCGACCCGGAGCAGTTCGGGACGCTCGCCGAGGGGACGACCTGCCGGCACTGCGGGGGGCGGGAGCTTCAGGCCCGGAACGAGATCGTCGATGTCTGGTTCGAATCGGGGGTCTCCTACCTGGCCCTTCTGGGCGAGCGCGCCGATTTTCCCTGGCCGAGCGACCTGTACCTCGAGGGGAGCGATCAGCACCGTGGATGGTTCCACTCCTCCCTCATCATCGCGGTCAATGATCGGGACGAGGCGCCGTATCGCAGCGTCCTGACGCACGGTTTCACCCTGGACGGCCAGGGGCGCAAGATGTCCAAGTCGCTCGGCAATGTCATCCCGCCGCAGGACGTCATCAAGCAGCACGGGGCCGACGTCCTGCGTCTGTGGGTCGCGACCGTGGACTTTCTCGAGGACATGCGTCTGTCCAAGGAGATCCTCGACCGCAACGCCGAGGCCTACCGGAAAATCCGCAACACCTGCCGGTATCTCCTCGGCAATCTGTACGATTTCGATCCCGGGCTCCACGTGGTCGCCCCGCGCGACATGGAGGAGATCGACCTCTGGGTCCTGCATCAGCTCAACCACGTGATCGCACGGATGCGCTCGACGTACGAACGCTACGAGTTCCATCTCGCCACGCAGGCGATCCATCGCTTCAGCACGGTCACCCTGAGCGCCTTGTACCTCGATGTCCTGAAGGACCGCCTGTACACCAGGCCGCCCGACGACCGGTCGAGACGATCGGCCCAGACCGCCATGCGGCTGATCCTCGACTCGCTGGCGCGGCTGATGGCGCCGGTGCTGTGCTTCACCGCGGACGAGGTGTGGCAGGCGCTCCGGGGCGGGCGCTCCGGCGATCCCGTCGACGAGTCGGTCCACACGCAGGAGTTCCCGGTCGCGCTGGATCTGCCGCAGGACGACGGGATCGAAACCCGCTTCGAGCGGCTGCTGGAAACTCGCCAAGTCGTGCTGAAGGCGCTCGAGACGGCGCGCGCGGAGGGACGCATCGGGAACTCGCTCGAGGCGCACGTCGTGCTCCGGGCCACGGGCGAGCGGCTCGCGCTCCTGCAGCGCTACGCCGGGTTTCTCGAGGACCTGTTCATCGTGTCGGGGGTCACCGTCGGGTCCCCGCCCGCGACCGCCGTCCCGGGCGGCGAGGATGAGCCGCTCTCGGTGAGCGTGGAGCGGGCCGAAGGGCGCAAGTGCGAGCGCTGCTGGCATATTCGGAAGGATGTCGGCCAGGATGCGGAGTTCAAGACCGTGTGCGCGCGCTGCGTGCGCGCCGTGCAGGCCATCCTCGGCACGCGGAGGGCGGGGGTGTGAGCCGCTCCACGCTTCTCCGGATCGCCTACGCGCTCCTGACCCTCTCCGTCCTCCTCCTGGACCAGACGACCAAGGCGATGGTGGTGTCCCGCATGACGCTGTGGTCCAGCGCGCCGGTCGTCCCGGGGTTCTTCCACATCACGCTGGTCAGGAACAAGGGGGCGCTGTTCGGGCTGTTCCAGGATCTCCCGGACCCTTACCGCGGCACCCTTTTCACCGTCGTGCCCGTCCTGGCGATCATCCTGATGCTCGTGTTCCAGTACCGCACCACCATCCACGACACCGCGACGCAGACCGGGCTGGCGCTCATCCTCGGAGGCGCGTTCGGGAACCTCGTCGATCGCCTGCGTCTCGGCTACGTCACCGATTTCCTCGACGTCTTCGTGGGGGATCACCACTGGCCGGCCTTCAACGTAGCCGACTCCTGCATCTCCATCGGAGTCGCCCTCCTTCTGTTCGACCTTCTGGCGCGCGGCTGGCATCGAGAGCCGGCGCTGCCACCCGGGTGCTGAGATGTATCCTGTCCTGTTCGATCTCGACCTCGGACGATTCGGCAGGTTCACGGTCGGAACCTACGGGCTGTTCTATGCCCTGGGATTTCTGCTGGCCCTCCGCCTGGCGGTCGCCCTGGCCCGGCGCGATGGAATCGACAGCGCCCGCATCGTGGACCTCGGGATCGTGGCGCTCCTGGCCGGCTTCATCGGCGCGAAGCTGACGCTGTACATCATCGACGCGCGCTACTACATCGCTCACCCGGTGGAAATCCTGAGGAATCTCCGCTCGGCGGGTGTCTTCTACGGCGGGTTCGCCCTCGCGGCGGTGGCGGGGCTCCTGTATGTCCGCCGCTACCGCCTGCCTGTCGGGAAGGTCGCGGACCTCGTCGCCCCGCCCCTGGCCCTGGGCCAGGCGATCGGCCGCATCGGATGCCTGATGGCCGGCTGTTGCTACGGTCGGAGCTGCAATCTCCCCTGGGCGGTCACCTTCAGCGACCCGTCCGCCTTTCAGCTGACGGGGGTGCCGCTCGGCGTTCCGCTTCACCCGACTCAGATCTACCACGCCCTCGCAGACTTCTTGATCCTGGCGGCGACCCTGTGGTTGCTGAAGCGACGCCGTTTCGAGGGCCAGGTGTTCTGGGCGTACGTCCTTCTCTACGCGATCCTGCGCTTCGTCGTCGAGATCTTCCGGGGGGACGCGGCACGCGGTGTGTTCTTCGGCGGGAGCGTGTCCACGTCGCAGCTGATCGCCGTCCCGGCCGCGCTTATGGCCACCTTCATGCTGATCCGTCTCGGCCGCGCCCGCGGCACCACCGTCGCAGGGCGGCGGACTGCGTGACACGATGACGGGATCGCCCCGGTCCAGCGGGGCCGGGAGCCCGAAGAGCCTCGATCTCCCCCGGGAGGCCCGCGGGGAGCGCCTGGACAGGGTCCTCGCCTCTCTCCTTCCCGGGGAAAGCCGGGCTTCGTTGCAGCGCCTGATGCGCGACGGACGCGTGCGTATCCTGGGCCGGCCGGCGCGCCCCTCCTACACCGTGCGCGGGGGGGAGCGCATCGAGATCGAGATTCCGCCTCCCCGCCCCTCGCATCTCGAGCCCGAGGCGCTGCCGCTCATCATCCTGCACGAGGACACCGATCTCCTGGTCCTCGACAAACCGGCGGGACTTCCGGTCCACCCTGGAGCCGGCGCCCGCCGCACCACCCTGGTCAACGCCCTGCTGCATCACTGCAAGGATCTCTCCGTGATCGGGGGAGTCGAACGGCCGGGAATCGTGCACCGGCTCGACCGGGAGACGTCCGGCGTCCTTGTGGTCGCCAAGAACGACGCCGCCCATCGTTCGCTTGCGGCCCAGTTCAAGGCGCGCACCGTGAGGAAGCTCTACGAAGCCCTCGTCTGGGGCGATCCACGCGGGTTGGACGGCGTCATAGACGGGCCGATCGGACGTCATCCTTTCGCCCGGGTCAGGATGGCCGTCCGTCCGGATGGCCGCCCGTCTCGTACGGTCTTCAGGATCAGCACCTCGTTCGGCGAGGTGTCGTTCCTGGAGATCGAGCCTTCGACCGGCCGGACGCACCAGATCCGCGTGCATCTGAGCTTCATCGGCCACCCGATCGTAGGCGATTCGCTTTACGGAGGCAGGCGCCCGCTCCAGGATGCGCCGCGCGACGTAGCCGAGGCCCTCGCTGCCTACGCGGGACTGGCGCTGCACGCAAGGCGCCTCGGTTTCGCCCACCCGCGGAGCGGTGCGTGGCACGAGTTCACCGCGGCGCGTCCGGAGACTCTTCAGTCCGTTCTTGACCGGTTGAGTCGGGGCGCGCCGGGCGGGCCGTCTGATGAGGCGGGATCGCCATGAAGAAGGAGTTCGCCCTGATCGGGGCGGGGAGGCTCGGAAGGACGCTCGGCCGGCTCCTGATGCGGCACGGCTACGCGCCGACCGGATTGGCCTGCCGATCCTTGCGCTCGGCGCGCCAGGCCCGCGCCTTCATAGGCGCCGGAGAACCGACGGCCTCGAACGTGCAAGCGGCGGCCCGGGCGGGGCTCGTCCTCATCGCCACGCCCGATCGCGAGGTGGTTCCCGTGGGGCGCGAGCTCGCGCGTGCCCGCCTGCCGTGGGCCGGGCGCGTCGTGGCCCATTGCAGCGGCGCCGTCTCGTCGGCGGCGCTCGAGCCTTTGCGGCGGCGGGGTGCTCTGGTGGCCTCGGTGCATCCGCTCGCGAGCATCGCGGCCTCGCGCTCCGACACGGACTTCCAGGGGACTCCGTTCGCCATCGAAGGGGACCCGCGCGCCGTGCGCGTCCTCCGCAGGCTGGTCCTCGATCTGGGAGGCCTCCCCGTCACCATTCCACGCGAGGCCAAGGCTCTGTATCACCTCATCGCCTGCACCCTCTCGAACGACCTCGTGGCGTTCCTGGCGGCTGGCTTCGAGGCGGCCCGCGGCCTGGGGCTGGGAACACGACAGGCGGCCCGCCTCTATCTTCCGCTGATCCGCGGGACCATCGAGAACGTGGCGCGGCTCGGTCCCGTCAAAGCCTTGACGGGACCAATCTCCCGAGGGGACATCGCGACCCTTCGCCTGCACTCCGATGCACTGCGCACTCTTCCTGCGGACCTGCGGCGCCTGCACCGAATCCTGGCGCTGCGCTCCTCCGGGCTGGCCTTGCAGGCGCGCACCATCACACCCGAGATGGCCGGGCGGATCGCGCGCCTGCTCAGCACCCTTCCTTGATCTGACTCCGGCGTGAAATTACATTCGGGAAACGGGTCCGCCGGCGCGGAGTGCCGGTCGGTAATCACGTGCGTGCCGGGCGCCATTCGAGGTGAGGTGCGATGACTTTCGCTGGCCTGCAGGCGCTAACCGAAGGCCTTGCACATTCCGTCGGGGAAGGTCGGACTGGTCATCCCCGGAAGGCCGTTGCACTGCGGGTCGGCAGGCGACCCGGTCCACAGGAAGCAGCAGCCGCACGAGTCTCCGTTGCAGGCGAACTTGCCGAAATTGGAATCGGTGACGCCGACCAGCTTGGTGGGCCAGGTGGTCAGGTTCCCTTGACGATCGACCGCCTCGACCGTGAACGTGAGGGTCGACCCAGGTGGCGCCGAGGCGAGTGTTTCGGCTCTGTCACGCATGATGCAGTCTTTCAGGAGGGGTTGGACCTGACTGTTGACAAACGCGATCCTGCGCGTCCAGACGTCATCCTTGGCGGTGATGTCACCCGAGGTCACATCCCACGATGCCAGGGTGCAGTCGCAGGAGCCATCCGGATTGACGACACAAACATCCCCCACGGCGATGTTCTGCTGAGTGTTCTTGAACTTGCTGAATTGCCCGTCATCGAAAAGGACGAGCGTGGTTTCGGTCCGGGGGCTAGAACCGGTCGGGGGCACATAGCTCGCTCCCACCAGGAGAAGGTTGTTCTGCGCGGTCGTCGAATTGGGATCGGTCACGGTGACCTTGAAGATTGCTTCCCCATAGGTCCCCTCAATGAATATCCCCGGCTCGGTCGTGGGATTGTTGCCGATGAAACCCTTCCCCGCGTCGCTGTCGTACGTCCAGCCACCCCCGGCCATGGCCTGAAGGTCGGCACCGGCGCCGAGGTAACAGGCCTGCCTGACGACGATTTCAGTGAAGTCACACATGATGAAAGCCTTGGTGCCGAAGCCCGGCACCTCGTTCCCTGTGTCGTCGATATGGTCGAAGTTCACCGACCTCATGATGGGTGGATCGCCGAACAGCCGGCGTTCGGGGGCCGTGTCCTCGGTCTTGCTGCACGACAGAGCAGCGAGCACGGCCACGGGAAGAATGGCGGAGCGGATGGTCCTCGACGTCATCAGTTCGAAGTCTCCAGGGCGTCGGCGGCGTGGGTCGCGACGCGAGCCCGCGCTCGGGGGCGTCGGTGGCCCGGAAGGCCCGCAAATCAGCGACTTGGAGCGAAAAGGCACCGCGAACGCGGGCTAAGTGTACGGGGAGCCCCTGGTGGTGTCAAGGTCATTTCGGGCGCCTTGCGGCGCGCATACAGCATCGTGATCGGCCGCCATTCGGGCAGCGGACCCGGCCCCCGGATCGTGACCTCCGCGGGGGGGTCGCGATGAACGGAAAGAGCATTCTGAGCGGCGATCTGGGCGCCATCAACCTCGCGGACATTTTCGGTCTCCTGGGAATGTCCAAGAAGACGGGCGTCCTGAGGCTCATGCGCGGCGCGGAGACCCGCTCGCTGCACTGGGAGCTCGGTGAGATCGTCTTCGCGCGATCCAACTCGGTTCGCAACAGTCTTGGAAATTTCCTGGTGCGCAAAGGCATCATCACCCCGGAGCAGAACGCGGTCTCGGCCTCCAAGATCGACGAGACGACCCGGCACGGAAAGGTTCTGGTCCGGATGGGCTTCATCACGGCCGACCAGCTGCTGTGGGCGGTCAAACAGCAGGTTCTGGAGATCGTCTACTCCCTGTTCCACTGGCGCTCGGGTCTGTTCGAGTTCCTGGAGGGAGCGACTGACGCCAAAGAGAAGATCACCCTGTCGATGTCGACCACCAAGGTCATCATGGAGGGGATCCACCGCCTCGACGAGTGGGCCAAGATTCGCACCCTCTTCACCGACGACTCGCAAATCCTGGAAGCGGCCATCGGCCCCGAGCAGGTCGGAGCCCGGCCCGACCTCGGCACCGAGGACAAGAAGCTCCTGGCCCTGGTCGACGGCTCGCGGACCCTCGCGGAGATCGCCGGTCTGGCGAGACAGGGCGAGTTCGAGTGCTACTCGGTCCTGTTCAACCTGGTCTCCGCGGGCATCCTGCGCTTGCGCGGCGTTCAGGCCCAGGCCAGGCGGGCCGCCCGCTGAACCCGGACGACGGACCACCGCTTCACGCCGCGGACCTCTCCAACCGGACCACGCATTCCACGTGGTGCGTCTGGGGGAACAGGTCGAGCGGCACGACCGACCGCAGTCGGAAGGAGCCCTCCCCGACGAGGATCCCGAGATCGCGGGCCAGCGTGGCCGGATCGCACGAGACGTACACGATGCGCCTGGCTGCGGTGCGCGCCAGGACACGCGCCGCACCCGGGGGCAGACCGGTACGCGGCGGATCGAGGAGGATCGCGTCGAAACGCGTCTCCTCCAGAAGCTCCGCGAGTCCCTCTCCCACGTCGTGACACAGCCACCGGACGTTCCCGAGCCCCGCCCGGGCGGCATTGTCGCGGGCCGCGGCGACCGCCTCGCGCGACACGTCGATCGCCACGACCTGCTGACAGCGGCGGGCCATCGCGAGGGTGAAGAACCCCACACCGCAGTAGAGCTCCAGCACGGTCTCCTCTCGTCCCGCCTCGAGCTCCTTCTCGACGGCGCCGCGCAGGAGGCCCCAGGCCGTCGCGTTCGGCTGGAAGAACGCCCCGGCGGGGATCTTCATGCGGTCCCCGTCGACCTCCTCGAACAGATGATCCCGCCCGTGCAGGATCGACGCGCCGAAACTCCGACCGTGACGGTCGTGCTCCCGGCGCACGATGCCGACGATGCGTGGAAAGGCGCGCGCCGTTTCGCGCGCCAGACCCAGGAGCGCGGGAGGGTCGCCCCGATGCGTCTCCAGCGTGAGCAGGATCTCCCCTGTCGTGCGCGCCATCTGGATCCCGGCGCGACGCAGCAGACCCCGGCGCCTTCGTGGATCGCGTGGCGCCAGTCCCTTCTCCGCGGCCCGGCGCTCCAGGAAGGCCCGGATCCTGTTGGCCGCCTCGGGGATCAGGAGACAGGTCTCGACCGGCACGATATCCGCGGGATGGCCTGCCCTGTGCAGCCCGAGCCCCGACCGGCCCTCGCGCGACGCGCCCCAGTCGAAGTCGATCCGAAAGCGGTACAGCAGTGGATCGCCCGCCGCCACGGCCTCCCGCACGGGAGGATCCGAAAGACCCGCGACCCGCCGGAGGAGGGCGGTGACCTGCCCGCGCTTGGCCTCCGCCTGGGCCGGCCGGGCCAGGTGCTGCAGGTCGCAGCCGCCGCATTCACCATAGTACCGGCACGGAGGCGCGACTCTCAGGGAGGAAGGCGCGACGATTTCGATGCTCTCCGCATCGGCGTAGCCCTGACGGACACGGCGGATGCGCGCACGCACGGTCTCATCCGGCAGGGCGTTGTCCACGAACACGACATAGCCGGACACGCGGGCGACACCCTGGCCCCCGAAGGCCAGGTCCACGATCTGAAGCGTGAGCTCGTCCCCTTGGCGAACCGGCGGCGACACTCGACTCATCCTCCCGCCCCGGTGCCGCCTCGCGCGGGCGGAACGATCCGGAGTCCGCGCGCCCGCGACGCGCCAGGGGGCGCGGCCCGGAGCGGTTGTTCGGCCCGCCGGCACGACCTATATTCTCCCCGCACCATCATGAGGTGAGAGTGAAGCGCCCGCCAAGACTCGATACATCCCAGGACGAGCCGGACTCCGACGACCCCGCCCCGCAGGCCCCGAGGGCGCGTTCCATGCGGGACGTCGCGCCCAAGGACACCTGGACTCTGTTCAAGATCATGGGCGAGTTCGTGGAAGGATTCGAGACGCTCCGTCCGATCGAGCCGGCCGTCTCCATTTTCGGCGGGTCGCGCGTGCGCAGAGGCTCGCGTCATTACCGCAAGGCCGTCCAGGTGTCCCAGGCGCTCGCGCGCGAGGGGTTCTCGATCATCACCGGAGGAGGACCCGGAATCATGGAGGCCGCCAACCTGGGGGCGCGGCGGGGCGGCGGCCGATCGATCGGTCTGAACATCAGGCTGCCCTTCGAACACCGTCCCAACCGGCACATCGACACCCTGATCAATTTCAACTATTTTTTCGCGCGCAAAGTGATGTTCATCAAGTACGCCTGCGCCTACGTCGTCTTCCCGGGCGGATACGGAACTCTCGACGAGGCGTTCGAGGCGCTCACCCTGGTCCAGACGCACAAGGTGGACAATTTCCCCGTCATCATGATTGGTCGCGCGTTCTGGAAGGGAATGGTCGGCTGGATGCGTCGTGAAATGCTGGGAGGCGGAATGATCAGCCGGGACGATCAGCGCCTGTTCACCGTCACCGACGACGCCCAGGAGGTCTGCCGTCTCGTGCGCGAGGGGTGGCGGCGCCGTGCCCAGACCAACGGCCATCACCTGCGCACCTAGATCCCCGACCCGTCCTCTCGCTCCGCCTCTCAGTGAACCCGCATGTCCTCCTCCGGGACCGACATGTCCAGGAGCGGCCGGCGGCCGGCGAAACCGTCCGGAATTCGATGCCAGTATCCGATCCCGGGCTCACCGTACTTCCAGCACAGGAACACGATCTCGTTGTTGAACAGGCACGGAAAATCGATCAGGCCCGCCTCCGGGCCGTTCACCAGGCAGCCGCTCGCGTGAATCTGCTGCACCAGTGACTTGACCCTGTCGAAAAGCCGCGGAGCGATGCCCCGCTCCTCCAGATGCCTGGCGAGCTCCGGGCTGCCCGGTGGCAGGTCCGATTGTCCGGCCGCGCCCTCGATTTCCGTCCTGATCTCGCGGAACGTGCCCAGCAGGTCCTCCACGACCGGCCGGAGACCCGGTATCAATGCGTTCGCCTCATCCACCGTGAACAACCGCGCGAAGCCCTGTGTGGCGCTCATCGAGTTCGATCTCCCCATGGCGCTGATTCTATCCGGGCGCGCGCCCGCTTACAAGCGACCCGGCCGGGACTCCTCCGGCGGCGTCGGAAGAGTCCCGCTCTCGCGCAGGAACAGGCAGAGGTCGACTCCGGGCCGGAGCGGGTAGATGGACCGCGCGTAGCCCGGGCCCAGGAGGAGTTCCACCTCATCGGCCGCGTCGGAGCGCGCGATGACCACCGGGGCGCCGGGGCTCTCGGTGACCTTGCCGAAGTAGCTGACATCGGTGAAGTCGCGCAGATACCAGTTGAGCGGCAGATAGTCGGGGGACAGGATCTCGATCGGCAGGTCGCGTCCCTCGGGACGACTCCGCGCGAAGTCCTCGATCCGGGCCACGAGACGATTGACGTCGCGCCGCGTCTGCACGTAGACGAGCTCGCTCGTCCGATCGTCGTCGTAGCGCACGAACGACACCACGTAGGCCCGGCGCGCGGACATCCCTGCAAGCAGGGCGACCAGGAGACAGGCGAGCCGGCGGCGCGCTCCGCCCGATCGTCCTTCGTCGGCCGCGCCGACGTCGGGGAGTCCCCCGGTGAACACCGTCCCACCGAGGAGTGCCATGGGCAGGACGGCATTGAGGACCAGCCAGGGCGTCTTGTAGGGGATGGCGGAATAGGCGAGGAGGATGGCGCCGCTCCACCCCGTGAGAAACATCGCGAAGCGCTCACGCCTCCACAGGGCAATCGCAGTCCCCAAGACGGCCAGAAGGACGATCGCGGGCTCCTCCCGACCCAGGATCGCGAGGTAGTACCACCACGGTTTGCCGTGACCGTCGGCCCGCACTCCTCGCGCTCCCCACAGACGGATCGCCTCGAACGGGCGGACCAGCGCGGCGAGGTCGGTGAAGAAGTCACTGTAGAACGCGAGCGCCACCAGGCACGTCGTTCCGAGACACGCGACGATGGCCGCGCGACCGGGTCTTGGCAGGCCCGCGCCCCTCGACACCAGGAGTCCCGTGGCGAGCGCCAGGAAAGTCAGGCAGGCGGTCTCCTTCGTGGCGATCATCCCGCCGGCCGCGGCCCCGGCCAGCGCGAACAGCGTCGTCCGGCCCGAGACCGCCCCGCGGACGGCGGCCGTCACCAGGAGCAGCGTCAGGACGCCCAGGTAGATCTCATGGATGTTGTCGCGTGAGTAGTAGACCAGTGACGGGGACACGGCCAGGAGCACACCGGCGGCGATGGCCGCGGCGCGTCCCAGCTCCCGGCGCAGGAGCCACGGCAGTGCGGCCATGACCGTGCCCAGCAGGGCCGGTGTCAGGCGCAGCACGACCGTCGTCGTCCCGCACAGGAACAGCGGCACGACGCTCAGAACGTAGAGCAGCGGGCCGTGGTAGTTGGACGGGTCGTACTGGTAGACACCCTCCCGCAGCAGGCGGAGCAGGAAGATGACGTTCGTCCCCTCGTCGTGATGCAGAGGGCGGAGGTCCAGGCGCGGCAGGCGCAGGCTCCCCGCGAGCACGAGCAGGAGCCAGGGTGCCGCGCGCTCGAGCGCGCCGGGTCCGGGAGAACCGCCGTCCGGCCGCTCGCCGTTCATCGAGTCGCCCGTGCGCACACATCGTCGACCGAGTAGACCGCGGTCCCCTTGCTCGCGAAGACCGGCCGGGCCAGTCTCCCGAAATCGTCGACCGATGGGCCGTAGCGCAGCCTCTCGAGTCCGCCCGCCACGATCCATCTTGCGCCGTACCGGCGCAGTCGATCGCAGGCCTCCTGCGATCCGGGACGCGTGTAGACGAGGACGATGTCCGCCGTCCGTTTCTGGATTTCATCCCAGCCTCCCCGCCAGATCGCCTCGTGATTCCCCCAGCCCAGGACCGAAGGCACTCCGCTGAAGGTGGAGATTCTCGACGACCAGGTGTACGGCTCCCCCGTCTCCTCCACGAGCGCCTCCGCACCGCCCGCCGAGCGCGCCAGGAAGGCCGCCGCATCGGCATCCCCCGGGAGTCGAGCCCGGAACAGGGCCTCCGCGTCGGCGCCCGGAAGGAGCGCCGCGCGGGCCGCTCCCTCCTGACGCGCCGCCTCGTTCCGGCGCACCCGCAACCAGGCGGCCGTGCCGTACACCGGGTAGACGAGCGCCGCCCCCACCACCAGGGCCACGACCGCGCGCCCCGCCCACCGGCGGACGTCGAGCCTCGACCGGACCGGGCCGAGGAGTGATTCGATCCAGAGCGACGACGCCAGGGCGAGGAGCAGCCACGAGAAGCGGTAAAGCTTGAAGACCGTGTTCATGCGCGCCAGCGGTGTGGGGGCGAACAGATCGCGGACGTAGGCCACCTCGCAGAACAGCGCCGTCAGAAGGGCGCAGGCGCCGAACGCCACCGCCGCGCGATGAGCCGCACGGTCATCCTCCCCGGGACCCGGCCGGTCGCGGACCGTCCGCAGCAGGAGGGGCCCCCCGAGACAGAGAAGGAGTACGAAGGGACCGTACGCCATGAACCACTCTCCCGGAGCGCTCCGTACGGCGACCCGGCCGAGGCCGTGCCCGCCCAGCGCCAGTCCTTTCAGGAAGGGGATGAACAGCGGCCACGCGAGCGCCGCCGCGAGGAGGATGGACCCGATCCGGGCCGTTCGATGACGACCGCCCGCGCACGCGGCGATCAGCAGCGCGGAACCGAACAAAAGAGGATAGTCCCAGGGGTGCGCCGCCAAGACCGCCCCGCCCAGGAGCGCCAGGGCCGCAATGCGCCCGGCGGGGATGAAGCGATTCTCCGCCCCCCGGCCGGCGTCGGCGTGAGCCGGCGCATTCAGCGTGACCGCCAGGACGAAGGCCAGGGCCGTCACGAGGATCGGCATCGCCATGACGTACGGGTGCGGATCCCCCCACAGCAGGCTGAACCACGGGAATTCCGTGATCGTCCCGTCGATGGCCCGCGAGGACGCGAACCAGTCGAACGCCGCGGGTCGCAGGGCCCGGAGGCCCTGCCTCAGCCATTCCAGGTTGCCGGCCCCGAGTGCGAGAAAGGCAGCCCAGATTCCGCCGCGGGCGCGTCCGGTGAGTGTCACGCCGATGGCGAACGCGCCGGTCCAGAGAAGGGCATACGGCAGGGCGATCGCGCTGCCGAGCATGCGTGCCGGATCGGCGCCGCAGGCGCGCACCAGGAACGCCACGAGAGCGTATCCGAAGTGGTAGTACGCCGCCTGTCCGCCGGCGAACCAGGGATCCATGAGCGGCAGTCCCGGGGAGCGCAGGCAGGCCCGGAGAAAGGCGTAGTCCATGAAACGCTCGCTGTCGGGATCGACCGCCGGGTTGCGCTCCTCCAGGAGGACGAAGAGCAGCATTCCCAGGAGGAACAACGCCTCGGTGCAGGCGATGAACGCCGGCAGGCGGCGCGGCAGACCCGGCGCGGAGAGCTCCGCCAGGGCGCCCCCGATCCCCTGACGCCGTCGCTTCAGGAGGGACGGGATCCAGCCTGCCGCGGCGACCAGGACCAGCGAGCCGAGGGCCAGCGGCGTCGTGAGGGCGCGGCCGGACATCCAGGCCAGGATCCACGCCACCCAGGCGATCAGGACCAAGCCGAAGCAGCGGCCCACGGCATAGCCGCGGTCGGGCAGCGGGGCGAGAAGCCGTCGGACCATGGGAAATACGGCCCAGCCGCAGAGACTGACGATGACATAGGCCCGCAGCAGCTCGGACATGCGGGGGTCAATCCCCCAGGAACACCATGTCGAGCCGGCGCTGGCGCGGTCCGTCGATTTCCACGAGGAACAGGCTCTGCCAGGTCCCGAGCGACAGGGCCGAGTCCACCACCGGAAGCGTGAGCGAGTGGCCGAGAAGGACCGCGGTCAGGTGGGCGCGGGCGTTGTCGTCCACGCGGTCATGCTGGAATCCCTCCTGCGGCTTCACGAGATCGATCAGGGTCGCGACCACCCGCTCCAGGTCGCGCCGGAGGCCCGGCTCGTCCTCGTTGACGCACAGGCCGCACGTCGTGTGCGGCACGGTCAGAACGGCGAGCCCGCGGGTGATACGGGCCTGTGACAGCGCCTTCCGCGCCTCCGCGGTCACGTTGACGATGGCAGTCCTTGAGTCGGTCCTGATCTCGATCGACGCATTCGCGATCTGCACGGCTCTTTCCCCGCGGCGGGTTACTTTCCGCCGCCGATCAGGAAGGCCGCCGCGAGCGTGAAGTCGATCGAGAAAAACGGGTCGCGGTTGGTCACCTTGCCGTCTCCGTGCCAGTGGTAGCCCCTAAGGTCGAACCGGAGCGCGCCGCGCGGCTTGACGAAGTACTTGAACCCTCCGCCGAACCTGAGCGACGTCGAGCTCAGGCTGTCGGTGCCGTTGTCGATCCCGATGATCCCCAGACCAAAAGTCGCGAACGGGATCATCTTTTCGTGCCCCTTGATGAAGTACATGCGCAGATAGTCGGCGCTGATCTTGGTCACGTCGTAGGTGAGACCGGACACCCGCGAGTTGTTGGCGCTGACCAGGTCGTAGCTGCCTTCGAGCTCGTGCATCGCCTTGAAGTGGTACCCGCCGCGCGCCCCCCAGCCGACCCCGGTGTCGATATGGGAGCCGCCGGCATACTTGCTCGACACCACGTAGGCCCCGAACTCCCAGGTCTTATCCGTGTCGCGGGCGAAGACATGCGCAGGACCCAGGGCGGCGGCGAGGATCACGACCAGACAGGCAGGCAGGACGCGGCGGCGCGCGGGTGACATTGGGTTCCTCCCATATCCGGCCGGCGGACGGGACTCTCTTCGTCCGGCCGGGGACGCAGGAGTATGTCCTGCCGGGCCCACGGGATCAACTGGAAAATCGACTCGCCATCGGCCCGCGTCGTTTCTGCAGCAACGACCGAAGGCCTCCTCCGGCGGGCACTTGACAGAGACGCGCTTCGCGGCTACACACGCCTCTGTGAAGCGCGGGACGATCACGATCGTTCTGGTCCTCGCGGGTCTGGGCGGCCGCGGCCCTGGAGCCCAGGACACCGCGGCCGGACCTGCGGGAGCCCCGGTCCGCAGCATCGAGGTCGAGCTCGTGAATCCGCCGGGACGCCCGGGGACAGAAGCGGTCTTCCCGGCGGAAACCCTGCGAAGGGAGCTGCGGCGTGTCGCCGCGCAGGAGTGCGACGAGCACGCCGTCGAGGACGCGCTGGCGCGTGGGTACAGGTTCCTGGGGTACGTGCCCACGCTCACGGTCACCTGCACCGCGACGTCGCTGCGCGTGCGGGTGCGGGAGAGCAGTGCCATCGTCGGCCTCATCACCTTCGACCCCGCTGACCTGTCGCGCATCGGCGTCAAGCCCGATCCCGATTTCGAGGAGAAGCTCCACCTGTATCCCGTGCCCGCCGACGCGCCGCGCGCGGTGCTGCGCAGTCTGCTGCTGACGCACGAGGGTGACCTGTACAATTTCGAGCGCTATCGCGCCGACAGCGAGGCGATTACGAAACTCGGGTACGCCGTCGCCTTCATACCGGGCCAGCCCGCGGAGGGCTCCGATTACCCTCGCGGCGCCTATCTCCTGCAGAGTCTCACGCCCCGCACGCCCACCTCGAAGGGGGGCCACAAGACCAACTACATCGGCGGGACCGCATCGTACGGGCCGCGGGCGAAGGGGGCGGCGGGTCTGCTGTACGAGAAGGACCAGCTGTTCGGAAACTTCGATCGAGTCAGCGTCTCCCCCACCTACAACTTCGCGGCCGGAGGCAGCCTGTCCTACGACGCGCCGCTTCTGGCCCTGCGCGAGGCGCCGCGCCGGCTCTACGACCTCGAGCTGAGCCTGTTCTCCAATTTCACCCACAATCGCCAGCTCGGAGCCGTCGAGACCGACCAGCGTCAGACCGGGTTCTCCACGACCGTCGGGATCCGCCCGCTGCACCTCGAACCGCCGCATGCTTTGAGACTCGAGGTGGGTCTGAAGAGCGAGCGCACGGCGCTCGACCAGGTTCCCGCGGGAGAGGAGGAGGGCTCCACCGACACGATGGACATCGGCGCGACCTACGAATGGCGCCACACCTACGGCCGGCCGAGCCTGACCGCCCGGCTGACGCCCCGCGTCGATTTCTCCCTGCGCGCCCGCGGGGGCGAGAGGACCTTCGTGAGACCCGGCCTCGACGCAACGCTGCACGCACGCTTCCCGTCCGGGATCGAGACCCACCTGCACGCGGTCGGGGGGACGATCGATCGGCACGTCCCGTCCTTCGAGCAGTGGAGCCTTGGAGGCGCGAACACCGTCCGCGGCTTCCGTGAGGACTCGTTTCTGGGACGCAGCCTGGCCGCCGTGCAGGCGGAGATCTGGTTCCCGTTCCTGCGCCAGGGACCGATCGCCCCTCCACCCGAAGGACAGCCCTGGGACCGGCAAAACGCGCCGTTCGAGCCGCCCGCGGCCCGTCTGTTCAAGTGGGCCTTGTTCGCGGATGGAGGCTACCTGTCCGGCACGACCGTGGGCGGGGCGGCGGAGATCGCCGGTGTCGGGATCGGTCTCCGGTTCCTCGTGCCGCACCATCCGTTCGTGGTGAAGGTCGACTACGGACGGGGGCTGGGGACGGACGGCGGGCACGCCTTCCCTTACGTGTCGCTGGCCTACCGCTACTGACGAAAGAGACCGGCCCGGCGGCTCATCCGCCGGTGCCCGGCGTGAGCGCCATGCCGCCGAGGATCGCCGCAATGCACAGACCCTGCAAGGGGCCGATCCGCTCACCCAGCACGAGGCGCGCGAAGATCACCGTGATCACCGGATAGGCGCCGCTCAAGGGCGTCGTCAGGGACACCGGTCCGTAGCGCGTGGCGACGATGAAGCCGATGTCGCCGCCGGCCAGCATCCCCATCGGAACGAAGGACCGCGTCCACTCGCTCGCGCCCGCCGATCCCCGCCGCCCGCGCGCGACGCCGTACAGCCCCAGCGTCGCCATGCCTCCCAGGGTGCTGAACACCAGGACGTTCACTTCGTCGGCGCCGGGAAGGCGGTACGCCGCCTTCAGAAGCGTCGACGAGCAGCCCCAGAGGAGAAGGGCGACGAACGACAGAGGAATCCAGCGCGGATCGGTGATGGACTGCCCCGCGGGGGACGGAGCGTAGGACAGCCCGAGGCACCCGAGGATGACGAGCGCCACCCCCGCGTACTGCAGGAAGGAGAGTTGCTCGTGCAGGAACATGCGAGCGAACAGGATGGTCAGCGCAGGGTACGCCGCGCTGAGGGTCCCGACGATGGCGATCGGTCCGTGCACGATCGCCTGGAAGTAGAGCAGCCAGCCCAGGCCGTCGAGCAGGTAGGCGACAAGGCAGAACGCATCGAAGCGCGCGGCCGCCGACGAGAAGAGTTCCGTCCTCTGAAACAGTGCGTAGTACGACAGGTTCAGCACGATCTTCGCCACGACGAAGTAAAGACAGAAGCGGGCCGGCGGCACTTCTGAGATATATTTCTTGACCAGTCCCTGGCCGATCCCGTAGAGGAACAGGCTGACGAGCGTCGGTACGAGCCAGATCGCCATCGCGCGCGGTCTCCTCGAGGGGCGGGTGCGGGGGCGCCGCATCTTAGTCGAGCGTCCCGGCGCGCCGCAACGGCGGACGAAGCGGGGCCCCGCGCGAGTGGACGGTCATGCCCGGCGATCAGGAAGCCCAGCAACGGAAAAACGATCTGATGCGGCTCCTCACCGAGCGCCGCCGTGAGACCGAGACACGCTACCGCCAGGCCCTGTCGCAGCAGACTTCAGGCTCGGCGGCCGGTGACAACGAGGGGGTGCACGGCTGGAAGGCCAGCCGGGAGGGCGGGGCCGATCTCGCCGTGCTCCAGACCCTGGATCGAACCCTCCGCCAGATCGACGCGGCGCTCGCCCGATTGCACGCCGGTGGGTACGGCGCGTGCTCCTCCTGCTCGGACCCGATCCCGCTCGCCAGGCTGCAGGCGGTGCCGTTCGCCACCCAGTGCGTCCCGTGCCAGGAGCGCAGCGAGAGGAATTCTCGTTGAGCGACGCTCCCCCGGCCGGGCGCTTCAAGGCGCGCGCCGGACTCCTGGCCGTCATGGGCCTGATCTACGCCTCCGGGTGCGGCGGCCCCTACGGGACCGAGGACTACATCGGCCAGGTCGGTCCCGGACTGACCATCCTCCTGCTGTTCGTCCTCCCCTGGGTCTGGAGCGTTCCGATGGCCATGGCGACGGCCGAGCTGTCGACGCGGCGCCCCGTGGAGGGCGGCTATTACCGCTGGGTGCGGGAGATCTTCGGCGAGTACTGGGGTTTCCAGGCGGGCGCCTGGGCGATCATCGCCTCGTTCCTCGACAACGCGCTCTACCCCGTCCTGTTCGGCAAGTCGCTCGTGCACTGGTTTCCCGACATGCCGTCGTGGCAGCAGAACCTGGCCGCGGTCGGATTCATCCTCGTTCTGACCTTCCTGAACTACCGGGGCATCGAGATCGTCGGCGCGACCTCGGTGTTCCTGAGCCTGTTCCTGATGGCGCCGCTCGTCTGGATCGTGGTCGTCGGGGCGCTCCACGCCCACTTCAATCCATTCGTGCCGTTCCGCGCCCCGGGGGTGGACGGCCTCGACGGCTTCGGCTCCGGCCTGGCGCTGGCGATGTGGTACTACTCCGGGATGACCGAGATCAGCACGGCCGCCGAAGAGGTGAAGCGGCCGGCCCGCACGATCCCGCTGGCGCTGGTGCTCATCGTGCCGATCATCATCCTGAGCTATTCCGCCCCGACCCTCGCGGGGCTGGCGGCGGTCGGTCACTGGGAGGGATGGACGTCGGGCTATTTCGCCGAGATCGGCCGGATGCTCGGCGGCCGGCCCCTCGAGACCTGGACGTTCCTCGGCAGCGTGGCGAGCTACATGGTGATCTTCCTGGCCTACCTCGTCTGGTACTCCCGCCTCTGCTGGGCCATGGCCGAGGACCGATCGCTGCCCAGGATTCTGTCGCGGCTGCACCCGCGCTACGGGACTCCCTACGTCGCGCTTCTCCTGTACGCGGGGATCTACTCAGTGCTCGTCTGGGTCCCGTTCGAAAGACTCCTGGTGGTGGACATGTGGGTGACCGGGGCGTACTGCACTCTGACCCTGGCCCTCCTGGTGCGTCTGCGCTCGAGGGCGCCCGAGCCCATCTCCGGGTTCCAGGTGCCGGGAGGCAAGGCGGGCGCCTGGGTCGTCGTTCTCCTGCCGGCGTGCACCTGGGTCGTGGCGCTCTACGCCACCGCGCGCCAGGACTGGTTCGCCGGCACGATCGCCCTCCTGACCGGTTCAGTCATCTACGCGATCATGAAGCTGGTGCGTCGTCGCGAGACCGTGCCGCCGGCCGCCGGCTGACGCTGCGACCGCGGCACTCACAGGCGATCGAGATCCTCCCGGCCGATGTTCGGCAGCCACGGCCAGATCTCGTACTGGGCCGTCCCCGTCGCGACGAAGGGATCGTCGTCCCTCACCCGGTCGAGATGGGAAGGGGCCTGCTCGTCAGGAACACGCAGGAGCAGCAGACCGCCGTTGCGCGGGTCGAGCGGACCCGAGGCCAGGAGCCAGCCCTTCTTCTTCAAGTCCCGCAGGTAGTCCCGGTGGGCCTCGACGACCTTGAGAACCTCGTCCAGCGGCTTGCGATATCGCACGATCGCGATCGCGTACATCGGGTCCTCCCTCCTCGAAATCGGCCCGTAAAAGGCAGGTTGACCGAAGCGCATCCTGGTCGTATAAATGATGGAACGACGTTGGTCAATTCTCTCCCCGCTCGGCGCCGCACCCGCGGGAACCCAAGAGGAAGGAGAGAAGCCCATGCCTCCACACGTTCACCGATTCGCCCTCCTGCTGGCGCTTCTGTTCGCGACGTCAGGCGTGTCTTCGGCCGCCTACCGGGGATACGTCGAGCTTCCCTGGGTGCCGACCTTCTGTCTGCAGGAGTCTCATTTCCTGACGGATCCCTGCACGGGGAACCCTCAGTACCTGCTCGACGACCGCGGTGCTGTCAACATGGATCCCTATCTGTGCGAGTACGTCGCCGTGGACGGACCGAACGTCGGCATCGAGTGTCAGATCATCGCACCGCAGTCGGTCCTCGTGTCGCAGCCCCCGTGCCCCATCCCGTTCACGGATCTCTGGATCAGCGCCGACACGCCTCCGCGCGTGAATTGGAACCATGTCACCTGTGCCGTCTCTCACGATGTCATTCGCGGCGATCTTCCGGGGCTGTCCTCCGGGGGATCGATCATCGATCTGGGACGCGTGTCGTGCCTGGCCAACGACGTCCCGCAGGCAGCCTGGTGGTACGTGACCGGTCCGAGCGACCCGGAGTTGCCTCCGCTGGGATCGGCCTATTTCTACCTGGTGCGCGCCTTCGGGCTTCCCAGCGGCGACACCACCTACGGACATTCAAGCGATGGACAGGAGGAGATCCCTTTCTCCGGGGACTGCCCGCTCTGACGCGCGCAGGTTTCAGCAGGGACTGAGCTGGCAGCCGCCGGCGACGTTCTTGCAGTTGTAGGGCGAACCGGAGCTCTTGCAGCTCGGCCCTCCACCCGGCCCCTTCGAGCAGGCGCGGAATTCGCAACGCTGCGCCGCCAGCGCCTGGACTGCTCCCAGGTCGGCCAGCGCAGAGAGGTAGGGCATCGTCGGCTTTGGCGACAGACTGCTGAAGATCGTGATGCCGGAGATGACGGCCGCCAGGACAAGAACGCGAATCGCGAATCGTAATGCGCGCTTCATAGTTCCTCCTCCCGCTGGGTGGCCGCCGGTGCAGATTTGCCTGCAGGCGGAGATTGCGGAATCCAAAGAGATTCTAGTACCACGAGAACCCGCCTGGACAATACTTCGTCTCCGGCGCCGCAGCTTGGTCCCTAAAACGGCCACTGGAACGGGGCAGGGCGCGTAAGTCTGGCGTCCCCAACGGGATTTGAACCCGTGTTACCGCCTTGAAAGGGCGGTGTCCTGGGCCAGGCTAGACGATGGGGACGACCGGGGGGCGTATCCTAGCATGAGGCGCAGCGCGACCGGGCGTGGCCGGATTCCGCCCGGCTCCTATCCCCGCCCATCACGGCTCGGGTCGATTGACAGCCGTGCGGCGCGGGGGTATATGGACGTGAAGGAAGGGAGAGGCGCGTGTCGGAAAACCTCGCGCAGCGCTGCGTTCTCGTCATGGCGCTGTGTCTGCTGATGGGCTGCAATCACAATGGTCGTCGCATCGGCGGCATCACTCCCGCGAGCGTCACCATCGCCTGCTATTCGTGCGACGGCTCCGGCCCCATCCTCCAGCTTGAAACTCCTCTCGATCCGCACCTCAATCTCTGTTTCCCTGCCGCACCCTTCGCGATCGGATGCTGGTACGGCTGCCCCGCGCCCGGTATCGAGAACGGCCAGTGTCCGAACCAGACCCCCTGAGGCGCGCTCCGGCATGACCCGGGCGTCGCATGCGGATACCATCGGCGTGGGGAGCGGGATGGTGAGCCGTGCTGGACTCGAACCAGCGACCCTCTGATTAAAAGTCAGATGCTCTACCGCCTGAGCTAACGGCCCGCCCGCGGTGGAGTATACGTCAGGAGCCGACCTTCATCTGCGCCCCCCCGCAGGGACGGCGGGGAGTCTGTAGTATCATCGCGGCAACGGCGGCCCCGCAGGCGTTTCAGGGAGAGCGACGATGGCCGAGACGATGACGCGAGGGGAGATGCGGCTCGATGCCACGCTGCCCGGATCCGCCTACTGCGACCTGGAAGTCCTGGAGCGCGAACGGGAGCTGATCTTCTACCGCTCCTGGCTGTGCGCCGGGCGCGAGGAGAGGATCAAGGATCCGGGCGACTTCTTCACCGTGCCGGTCGGACGCGAGAGCGTGATCGTCGTGCGTGACCGGGACGGGCGGGCGCGCGCCTTCTACAACGTCTGCCGGCATCGCGGGGCGCGGCTGTGCAATGTGGACGAGGGACGTCTCAAGGGGGCCGTGACCTGCCCATACCACGCGTGGACCTACGCCCTGGACGGGAGGCTCATCGGCACGCCCCATCTCCACGAGTGCGAGGGGTTCCGCAAGGAAGAATTCTCCCTGCATCCGGTCGCGATCGAGGCGTGGGGCGGGTTCCTGTTCATCAACCTCGAAGGGGAGCGGGCCACGCCTCTGGCGGAGCACCTGGGGTCGATCCCGGAGCGCCTCCGGCGCTATCCGCTGGCGACCCTGCGCGTCGGGGCGCGCGCCGCGCACGAGGTCGAGTGCAACTGGAAGATCCTGGTCGAGAATTATCAGGAGTGCTACCACTGCCCGGGTGTGCATCCCGAGCTGTGTGACCTCGTCCCCCTGTACCGCAGGGGTGTCGTGGATGCTTCCGGGTCTGACGACGTCGCCTACTTCCGGGAAGGGGCCTGCACATTCACGCTGACCGGAACGACCCGGCGGCCGTTCCTGTCGGGCCTCGACGACGAGGAGAAGAGAAAGTACGACGGCGAGATGATCTATCCCACCTTGATGCTCAATCTGTTCCCCGACTACGCGCAGTACCGCGCCCTGTGGCCGCTGGCGCCGGCCCGGACGCTCGTCGTGACGGAGTGGCTGTTCGAGCCCTCCACCATGGCGCGGGACGACTTCGACCCGCAGGATGCCATCGAGTTCATCGACCGCATCGCGCGCCAGGACTGGGACGTGTGCGAGCTCGTGCAGAAGGGGGTCGCCTCGAGAGCGCACCGGCACGGGGTCTACGTGCCCCAGGAGATGCACGCCGGCAGGTTCAAGGCCTGGTACCTGGAGCGGCTGCAGACGTAGCGGGCGCCGGGAAACGGCGCCGCCAGACCCGCTGCGCGAAGTAGGCCAGAGGACCGCTCGCGAGTCCCAGAAGCCCCAGCCAGAGCATTTTTCGCCCTCCGATCGGCACCCCCAGCCAGCAGATTAGGAACGGTCCCGCGCAGATCGCCAGGGCGCCGGGCCATCCTCCAGGGACCTTGAAGCGGCGCGGCAGATCGGGGCGGGTCTTCCGGAGGCGCAGGAAGGTCATGTAGAGCAGCGTGTAGATTCCGACGTTCAGCCACTGGTTGTAGACGACGATGTCGACGAATCCGTCGGTCACCAGCGCGATCGCCGTATAGACCGCCCCGTCGAACAGGAGCGACACCCAGGGCGCGCCGTGCCGTCTTCCGACGGCGGAGAAGACCGCGGGAAAGCGGCGCTCGGCGGCCAGCACCATCGGCACGCGGGTGTTGACCATGAGAGCGGCATGGAACAACGACACGTTGGCGAAGAGCGCCGCCAGGGCGATCCAGGCGCCGAGCCACTCCCCCCCGAGCCGGAGGCCCAGGGTCGAGAAGTGGTGGTCCGGCCACGACGCGTAGTCGCGATCGACCGCCGAGGCGACCACGACGGGAAGCAGATATCCGAGGAACACGCACGGGATCGCCAGAAGGTACGCGCGGCCGTAGGTCCGCGTCGGGTCCTCCACTTCCCCCGCGACGACCGAGACCGAATCGAGCGTGTTGTAGCACCACATCCCGAGCATCAGCGCGAGACCGAGTCCCTCGAGCGTGCCCTTCCCCTGGGCCACGAGGGGTGTCAGGGCGTGCAGTGTGAAGTGCGGCGCCCCGAGGAGCACGAACGCGGCGAAGGGGGCCATGATGAAGAGCGAGAACCCGACCGCCAGCCGTCCGCCCGCCTTGATGCCGCGCAGGTTGATGCCGACGAACAGCCACACGAGCGCCACCCGCACCAGGCGCTCCTCCCAGAACCCGAGCTCCGGCCACCAGTACTTCAGATACTGTCCGAACTGGATCGGGTAGATCGCCGTGTCGGCCAGCATCTTGATCCAGTACCAGAACGCGGCCTGGAAGCCCCAGAAGCCGCCGAACGCCATCTCCACCCAGCGGAAGAAGCCGCCCTCCTCGGGGATGGCGCTCGACAGCTCGGTGGCCACAAGGGCATGCGACAGACCCCAGAACAGGAGTCCGACGACGAGCATGAGGGCGGCGGCGCCGGGGCCGCCGTCGCGCACCATCGCCTCCAGGCCGAACGGCCCCGACGACACGAACACGAAGATCGTGCCGGCGAGCGTGACGACGCCGAGACCGCGGCGGAGCCTCGCCGGGGTTGGAGCGTTCATCGATGCGGGAACCGAGTCCGTCGACATCCGTCACCGGGGTTCGGGTGAGTCTCGGGGCCATCTTATCCGCACGCGATGGCAGACAAAAAGAGGGGGTCCCGAAGGACCCCCTCGATACTCTCGTCGCTCAGCCGGCTACGGGCAGCTGATCGGGGAGATCTCGACCGCGTTGTTGAGGCCGCGGCCGAGCACCGTCTTCGACCCCGTGGTGTTCCTGTGTCCGACCAGGTAGTAGATGGCGTTGTTCACGGCCGGGACCAGGGAGCTCGTGACCGACATGTTGCTGCCGATCGGTAGCACCTGCGGCATGTTGCACTGCAGCGTCGCCAGAGTCGCGAGGGTGGTATCCGGCGGGTTGGGCGTCCCCGAGGAGCCGTCGTCCGACCGCGCGCCTCGGAAGACGTCGTACCCCGCCAGCGGTGCGGGTTGCGGCCGCGAGGCCCAGCTGATCGTGGTGATGCCGGTGGTCCTGTCGTGAGTCACGCCGCAATCGAACGCACCTCTCGTCGAGGGACAGTTCGTCGGCGCCGTGCTGGCCAGCACGATGTCGGCGCCGTCCCCGGTGTAGACCCTGATCGTCATGCTGGTGCCGGTGAGCGTGGTGCACGCCGGGTTGCTCGTGCAGCGCGCCAGGACCTGGTACGTGGCGTCGCCCGTCGGGGAGTCCTTGAAGGTCGGATTCCCGGAGTAATCGTGGAAGAGGGCGCCGTTCTTCAGGACGCGGTACTGCACTTCGCCGTCCACGCAGCCGCCAGGATTGGTCGTGCCGGCCGTCGAGAACGTGATGCTCTCTCCATTCTCGTAGATGCCGTTGTGGTTGGCGTCGTCGGCCGTGAGGGCGACGACGAGACCCTTGTCGCCCGGGGTCGGGTCGCACTTGCCCGCCGGGGTGACCGGGCAGGTCGAGGCTGGCGGCGCCTTGATATCGCCCACCGGCACTACCTGCTGGGTGATCACACCCGTGATGCGGATGTCGTCGATCCACCAGCCGTCCTCGTTCAGGCTGTCCTGCCAGCACGAGCCGCCGCCGCAGCCATACGTCTGGTAGTCCTGCGACGTTCCGCTATTGTCGAACTCCCAGCCTTGGGCGATCCAGCGGATCTGGACGCGCGCGCCCAGGTAGTTCGACAGGTTGAACTTGCTGCTCACCCACAGGGCACCGCTCGGCGGCGCCAGAGACCCCTGGACGCCGGGACCCGGGCAGCTCATCGTCGAGCCTGTGCCCCAGGCGTTGCCGCAGTGCGACCAGACGCCGAGCGGGTAGCACATCGTCTCGTGGACGCCCCTTGGCGCGGGCGGCGCCGAACCGGTGTCTGTCGGCGTCAAGTTGCAGTAGAACACGTTGCCGTACTGGCTCCAGACGTACGGCGTGTGATCGTAGACGTTCTCGAACGGGACCAGCTTGTCCCAGGGTCCCCAGTCGTCCCCCGATCCCGGGGTCGGATCGGGGTTCCTGTCGGAGCGGATCTGGACGTCGCCGTAGTCCTGGGACTGGCCGGTATGGACGTTCGACTGGCTGTTATCCATCATGTCGGCGATGTGGTAGAAGGAGAGCAGCAGGTCCGTCCCCACCGGCAGCGGCGTCAGGTTGATCGGGTTCGTGGTGTACGCGGCCAGGGCGCGGAACGACGTCGTGTCGGACAGACGTCGCGAAAAATCAACGTGGCGTCCCCAATGCAGCGAGTTTCTGCCCGAGAACGCCATCACACCGTCCGGAGGCGTCCGCATCAGGTCGGTTCTTGACCCGACCACGTGTGGCGCGTCGCATTCTCCAACGGGGCAGTGGATGTGCCAGTCCATGTCGTTGTCCGATTGGATACTGCACTCGTTGTCGGCTGGCGGGATTGGATACCCGAAGCAGCCGATGCCGGCGAGCGAGTTCAGACCGCCCAGCGCCGACCCGACCGTGTATCCGAACGTGTCGTTGAGCTGGAGGTTGCGCCCGTCGCTCAGATCCACCTTGCCGTTGCCGTCGAAGTCGGTGTCGAAGTCCTCGACCAGCGTGCCGGCGGGAACGCCCGGACGATTGCTGGGCTGGGCTGTCACGACCGCTCCGGTCGGGAGGTCCAGATCCAGGAGGGTCGAGATGCCGACCTTTCGGGTCGTCCCGCGGGCCTCGCGCGAGCTCAGGCTGAGGGTGAAGTCCCCCCTCGCCGGGTTGGCGGAGGAGGTCGTCTGCGTGGAGGCCGAGACGGTGTATTCGAAGTACCCCAGGCCGCCGGGTAGTGTGGATGTGTCGAGGGTCACGCCGACCGGCAGAGAGCCGACCACCATGGACGGCTTGCTGACGCACTGGATGTCGCTATCGTCCGTCGCCAGGAAGAGGGTCACGTCGGTCAACGGGAACGGACCGGCGTTGCGCACCGCAATGGTCATCCGGCATTTCTCGCCGCTGTCGCAGAATGCGTCGCCGTCGCCGTTGATGTCGTGCACCATGGCCGCCTCGACGACGATGTTCGGCAGCGCCACCCGGCCGCAGTTCGCCAGCAGGGCGAATGACAGGGCGTCATCCGGGATGCCGTTGTTGTCGCCGTCCACCATGAAGGGGGAATCGCAGGCATCCCCCACCCCGTCGTTGTCCTGATCGGCCTGGCGGTTGGTGTTCGGGATGATCGCCGGGTTGGGAATCGTCGGGCAGTCGTCGAGGGCGTCGGGGACGCCGTCGGTATCGAGGTCGTCGTTGACTAGCCCGCAGCTCCCGCTGTTGGTGATGCCCTGCCTCTCGCAGGTCTCGACGCCGCACAGGTCGCCCGCGCCACCGTGGCAGTCCGTGTCCGTAGTACAGATCACAGCCGACAGGCTGCAGGTCTTGATGCAGGTGCACTGCTGCGTGCTGCTCGTGCAGATGTTCTTTATATTCTCCGCGCACACGCCGCTCACGGGACACTGGCTGTTCGTCGTGCAGATGATGTCGCTGGAGCGGCTGCACGAGCCCGTCGCCAGCGTGGTCTTGACCGCTCCGACGCAGTCGCCGTCGCAGGCGTCGCCAATCCCGTCCGGGCCGTCCGCGTCATGCTGGTTCGTGTTCGCAGTCCGGACGCAGTTGTCGAGACGGTCCTGGACGCCGTCCCCGTCCCGGTCGCCGTTCTGATTGCACGCCGCCCCCCTGGTGGTGCTCCCCTGCGCCAGAGTCTGGAGAGGGTTGTAGACGTCCGGGCAGTTGTCGAGCGAGTTCACGACCCCGTCGAAGTCGATGTCGTCGAGGTCGCAGGCATCTCCCACGCCGTCGCCGTCCGAGTCCTTCTGGTCGACGTTGGTATTGCCGGGGCAGTTGTCGCAGATCGAGCCGATGCCGTCACCGTCCACGAGGCAGACGCCGCCGGTCCCGCAGTCGGCCGCAACCCTGCACGGCTTGCCGGAGTTCGTGCCGGCCGTGCAGGTGCCGTCCTCCTGGAGCGGGTTGTAGTCGAACGGACAGTTGTCGGCGTTGAAGGCGACACCGTCACCGTCGAGGTTGTCGAAATCGGTCTGTCCCGTCGTGCCGTTGCCGTTCGCATCGCACCCGGGGTCCAGGTAGTAGAAGATGAGCTGGGTGTCGCTCGTGGACACGTACAGGAGCCCGGGCTCGTTCAGGGACTGGCTCACCGTGACCGTCCCCGTGAACAGACCGGAATTCGCCGGAACCTCCGGGATCGTGAACGACTCATGCGGATGGAGCGCCGTCACCACCCCCGTGCTGAACAGGCGGGCGTCGCTGTTGGACGCAGCGAGCACCTGCACCGAGCCCACGCCGGCACGCTTGGGGTCGTTGACCGTGACGGTCAGGGAGTCGTTGCATTCATAGAGGACGCTCCTGTCGACCGACAGCGTCGCGCACTGCCCGCCGGCCGCAGAGCCGCTCAACTGGCACGTGTCGTTCACGCCGCCCGTGCACTGCGCGTTGCTGGTGCAGGCCACGCCCGTCAGAGTGCAACGGTTCAGGAAGCGGTTGCAGGCCGGGGTATGCGGGGGGACGAACTGGGCCTCGTCAACCGGGTGCCGCTCGTCCCACTCGAACACCACGTCGTCGATGCCCATGCCATAGTCGGCGGTCGCCCCCTCCAATTCCACGTTGTAGAAGCCGATGCCGATCTCCCAGCGCACCCCCGGGTTGACGCTGAAGGGGGTCACCGCGCCCGACGGCCCGCCCTGCCCGGTCACCGAATAGACGAAGCCGCCCGCGTAGCCGACCAGGGTGAAATCGACGTTGCGCACGGGGCCGTTGGCGCCGTTGTCCCAATCCCTGCAGGGCTGCTGCAGGCACGACTGGATCACCGGCGCGGTCGAAAGCGGGTACGGCAGCAGGTCCGGCGGAGCGCTCGGCATGGGGGAGGTGCGGGTCGGGACCGAGACGAACCCTCTGAACCCGGTCTCGTCGCCGTCCACTTTGTTGGCGGCGACCGAACCGTTCGGGTCGGTCGTGTTCCCGAAGGTGCGCGTCGCGTTCTTCTGCGAGGAATCGAACCCGAAGTCGCCGGTGGCCCCGAAGAAGCCGACCTGGTAGTCGATGCCGCCGTAGGCGAGATCGAACTCCTGGCACATGAGACACGCCCCGGTGTCGTCGTCGACGTTGTTGTCGACGTTGAAGCTGCCGCCGGTCAGGGAGTCGAACGTCTCGATGTTGAGATTGAAGCCGAGGCGCTGGAATTCGGCGGAATAGGGGAGGTTGCGGCCGTCGAGCGTCTGGTGCACCTTGGCGATGATCGGCGACACCAGGAAGTCCTCGATGAACTCGGCCGACGGAGGTGTCGCCGGGTTCGCAGCGAGGATGTAGGTGTCGCAGTTGTTGCCGGTCCCGGGGGTCGTGGGATCGCCGTCCCCTGTGTGCCAGATGCCCGCCCCGTTGTTCTGGAACCCGGCAAGGTTGGGGTCGACGAGATCCCGAATGGCCGATTGGAAGCCGCACTGCCCGAAGGTCACGTATTCCCAGGTCAGCGATCGGGCGGTCGGCCCGGGCCGGCTGGAGGGGTGCCGGAAGCCATTCCAGCCGCCGCTGTTGAGATCAAAGCTCCAGGGCACCTTGTCCCCGGCGGCGGTCGGTGTCGGTCCGGTGCTCGAGAACAGAATACCCTTGTCGAGCACTCCGTTCGGAATGACGTCGAACTCCCCGCCGTCCAGGATACCGTTACCGTTCAGGTCCTCGCCGAGGGTGTTGGTGACGAGGCCGCCCGCGGTCCCGGGGATGAACATCGAGCTGAAGGTGATGTCCTCGTCCGGGTTGACGATTCCCAGGAACGGGTCGGTGATGTCCGGCCGGTCGATCTGGAGATTCCTGTTGAAGTCGCGGATCTCCCGCCCGCCCCCCGGGAAATCGGTCGAATAGTGGAATGTCTCGTTGTCCGAGTTCAGGGCGTGGCGGAACGTGTACGCCTGGCGCGGAAGCTGGATCTGACCCGACGTCGACTGCAGCGTGACCGTGAGATCCACCACCCGGTTCGCTACGGCCACAGCGCCCAGCGCCGCAGGGTCCACGCGCAGCGCGAAGGTCACGCCGGAGATCTGACCGGCGGGCAGGTGTCCGATCGACTGCGGCGAGTTCAGCACCCGGATCGCCGAAGCGCCCGGCCCACCGGCGGTGAGCGTCGCCGACACGTCCGAGAAGTCCTGGTCGCGGTTCGAATTCAGGAAGGTAACCGAGTAGGTGATGTTCTCACCGGAGTCGAGGAACTGGTCGTTGTCGCAGCCGCCGCCGATGAAGTCCTGCTGCGTGTCGTCCTGGTTCTCGATGAGGAAACGCCAGGCGAGCAGGTTGGGCGTGCAGGAGATGCGTGCGGACGCCTGCGCGTCGCGCGGCGTGTCGGTGTAACGGACGCGGACGAAGTACGGCTCGTCCGACGTGGTGCCATTGGTCTCGAGGATGCCGTTCCCGGGCACCGCCGGCTTTCCCTCGCGCAGCGGCAAGGGGGCCGAGGAGAAGGTGCTGCCAGCTCCGCTGAAGCCGAAGCCGTTCTCCGTGTCCACGACCACGCCGTTCTTGTTCACGACCTCGAAGACCGACCCGGCGGTCACGCCGCCCGCGCTCGCCCCGGGATCGAAGATGGTCGCCTTGACCTGGTCCGCACAGCCGTACAGGCTCTTGTCCAGGGTCGCGGTGCTCGCCGGGAAGGTGCGCGCGGTGCCGGCGATCGTCTGCGTGCCGATGCCCTGCACGGGGCCGGCGATCACAAGACCGTACGGCTGCCCTTCGGCGTCCAGGAACCCGTCGCCATCCGTGTCCTCCCCCGGATCCAGGCGGCCGTTGCCGTTTCCGGTGCAGGTGCCCGTAAGCAACCCCGTACAGCATGCCGCCGGGTCCCCGGCAGCTCTGCACTGGGCGTTCGACGTGTCCTCCGACGCGCCCGTGAGCACTGTGATCTGACCCGCCGTGGCACCTCCGACACCGCGCTTCACCCGCACCCGCCACGTGCCGGCGACCAGCTGAGAGTCGGAGGGATTGCCGTCCCCGTCCGGATCGGCGGACAGGTGCACCGCCTCGACCGGGTTGCGCGTGTCGGAGACGTCGGTGGCCGCGGGCGGACGCGCCAGACTCCACTGGCCTTTCTTGACTCCCCCCGCCATGTAGCTGTTACCGTCGTACACGACGTCATCGGGGGTGTCCAGAGTGCCGTCCGGGCCGGGCGAGACCACTTCCAGGTCGATATCGTTGACCAGGGCCCCCGCCGATCCCGCCGCGCTCGGCGGGTCGGCCCACGCCAGGGCGATGCGCAGCTGACCGCGGTCCACGACCCGTGAGCTCCCGACCGTGCGGGTGCTGTCCGAATCGACCTTGAACAGGTGCTCGATGACGGTCCGCGTGTTGTTGATCCCCTGCTCTCCGGTGGCGATCTCGTCGTAGACGATCAGACCGGCGGACGGATACTCGATGGTGTTCGGCGTGCCGATTCCCTTCCCCTTGGGCCAGTTCGCGAGCGGCAGCACGGACGTCAGGACCGGCCGGCCGTACCCCTGCTCGTTGTTGCCGATCACGCCGACGGTGACCCCCCCGATCGGACTGGCGAAATTGAACGCACGGGTGAACGCCAAGGTCGAGTCGTTGGGGTTCGGATATTCCGTCTCCAGGAACTCGAGGAAATTGGCGGACGCGACGACCGCCGCCTTCACCAGCGGTCCGGAGACGTTCGGAACGCGGTCCCCGGTCACGCGCGCCCCGGTCGGGTAGAACCCCTGCGCGAAATAGTCGCGGATGAGGGCCGCCTGCCCGGCCACCTCGGCCGAGGCGAAGGAGGTCCCGAAATTCGCGTCGTCGAGGATGGCGTCGACCGGGCCCAGGTTGTCGTTGTCCCGGCTTCTCCAGACGGCGACCGAGATGGTGTTGACGGCGTTGAAGAACCCGGTCACGTCCGCGGCCACTCCCACGACGAGGGGCGCCGTCCGCAGCGATCCGGCCGTGGCCGGTCCCTTGGACGTGAAGTTCAGGACGTTCTCCTCGAGATTCGAGCTGAACTGCGTCTGCACGTCCTGGAAGTGCCCGCCGACCGAGATGAGGTCCTTGGCCGTCGCCGGGGGCGAGACCTGCAGCGGGCGGGGGATGTTCGGATCGTTGTCGCCGACCGAGCCGTCGAACAGGTCCGGATACTGATTGTGCTGCTGACCGTTGAAGTTCGAGAACCACTTCTGCACCTGGTTCGTTCCCTCGTGCCCGACCGGCGCGAACACCATGTAGTCCCGGTTGTTGACCAGGAACTGATCGATGTCGTGGGCCTCCTGCGGATAGGTCCCGTCCGACAGGTTCTGCAGGAGCAGGTCGAAGTTCGGGGTGCCGAACGGCATCACGTGCAGGTGGACCTCGTTCGCGCCACCTGTGATCCCGGCGCAGGTGCCGGTCCCCCCGCTCTTCGGGCAGATCGCCAGATTCAGCCGATCCAGGAGCGAGCCCGGCAGGACGTTGCCGCCGTGCTCGATCATCTCGTTGGTCGTGCACAGAAGGGGCAGGGCGGCGTCCTGCAGGAGGATGCGGGCGCCCCTGGCGACGCCGTCCATCTCCAGGTTCTCGTATTTCGGGCGGATGTTGACCGTGGTCTTCGTGACCCTGAACCCGACCGAGGTCCCGTCGCCCGCGATGACTCCCGCCACGATGTTGCCATGGGTGCCGCTGCCGGACAGGGTTCCGTCGCAGCTCGTGCCGTTGTCCTGGACGTTCTGGATGGCGTGCACCTTCCGGTGGGCCGCGCTCGGCATGGAATGGGTGATGTCGCCCACCTGGGTGGCCGTGTGCGAGAACTGCACGGAGTCGGCCGAGATCCCGTTGTCCGTCACCGCCACGATCTGCGGAGGGACCGCCGCGGTATCGTTGTTATATCTCTGCAGCGTGCACACGCCCCCCGGTGCCGGGCCGGTGCAGGTGCCGGTGCCCGCCCCCGTGCAGCACGCCGTCGGGTTTCCGGCCGCGACGCACTGGGTATTGCTCGTGCAGTCGTTGTTCGTCGCGCAGGTCCGGGTCGGGGACTGCGTGCACAGCAGAGCGCCGCTCCCGCCGCCGTCCACACCGACGTCCTGGTACGGCTTCTGGAACGGCAGGTTCTCCTTGATGTTTCCGACCATCGCGGTCGTGGGAGTCTCGACGTTCATCAAAGCGAACTCGGAGCGCTCGTACACGTAACGGACCCGCTTCTGGTGCGCCAGGCGGGAAATCTTGGAATAATGCACGCTCGTCTCGTAGGACAGTCCGTCGATCGCAAACTGCGCGGCGGAGCCCGGCCCGGCCACCTCTTCGACCTCACGCCGCGCTTCGCTCTCGGACGTGCCTCCGAAGAACACCACGATCACGTCCAGGTCCTCGCTCCTGGCCCGTGACGCCTGGATCATCGGCATCCGTCCCAGGCGGGGATCGACGCGGAACGCCGCGAACCAGGGCATCGCCGCCTCGACGAACCCCGCAGCCCCGACGGCGGACTCCGCTCCCTGCGGGATCTCCACCAGCAGCGTGCGGCTCTCCATCAGGTCGTGGACCTTCACCCCCATGCCCTTCAGATCGCTCGCGATGTCATCCATGGAGCGCGATTTCAGGGCCGCCTCGCTGATCTGGAGGGCATCGAAGCCGGGAGCGATCTCCCCCCGCTTGCCGGCCCCGAGACGCCGCCCCGGCGTGTCCGCGAGGAGAGGCGCCTTCGATCGCAGATCCGCGATGGCGCCCGGATCGATGAACCCGATCGCCGTGTCGATCATGTGCTTTCGTTTGTCGTGCGGAGGGGTCAGGACAGGCTGGATGGCCAGCAGCGGAGACAGACCGGGCTTGCGCTCGTTCGCCGGCGGCCGGAACACCTTCTTGGCGAACTCCATCTCGCCGTACTGCGCCGGATCGAGGTTCTGTTGCCGTGCCTGCACGCTGCCGTCGCGGGACGCCCAGGTGGCGAAACTGACGAGGGCGAGGGCGCCGAAAACAAGCGCCGACGCCAGCACCGCACTGGCAAGCGACCGCCGCTTCAGGCTGCAACCCATGGAGACCTCCTTGGAAATGGACGAATGCTTAGCGGGATTAGGGCCGGTGGACAACGTGTCTGTTTTATTCAAGCAGAGTTCGCCACGACGGAAGAGGCGCGACGAACAGGGAAGGGGGTCCCCGTGCGGTCAGGCCGCCCGTCTCTCCATCGTCATGTACGGTGAAACGGTACCGCTGTCAACTTGATTCGAGCGGTCTTCCCGCCCCCTCCGGAAGGAGCCTCCGGAGAGGCCTTCGGGCGGCCCCTCCTGAGGGGGACGCGCCGTCGCCGTCAGAGTCCCAGGGTGGAGGCGGTGCGACGGATGTGCGACAGGACCGAATCGACGTCGGCGTTCCGTGTCAGGTAGTTGAACACTCCGAAGCGGAAATAGACGGTCCGGTCCATCGCGATGGTCGGAAACCAGGCGAAGCCGCGTCTCTCGACTTCCTGCTGGATCAGGACCTGCACGCGGTTCAGGCGGGCCCGCAGGGACGGAGCGGCGCGCCCCCTCGGCGCCAGACGGCTCGCCCAGCCGGGCAGGTACCGGAAGCACAGGCTGGCGCACTCCACAGGGGCAGGGTGCGGTTCCAGCCAGCTCCTGCGACGCACCTCCCCCTCCAGGTGACGCGCCACGTCCATCGTGTGATCCACCAGCCGGCCGAGGCCCTGACGGCCCAGCGACTTCAGGCTGAACCAGAACCGCAGACCCCGGAACGAACGGGAGCCCTCCAGGGAATAATGATAGAAGTCGAGCCGGCCCGCCTCCGCCTCGAGGTCCTTCTTGAGATACCCGGGCTCCGTCGTGAAACTCCGGTTCAGCCTGCGTCCGTCGCGCACGAACAGACCACCGAGGCTGAACGGCTGGAACAGCCACTTGTGCGGATCGATCGTGACGCTGTCGGCGAGGTCGAGACCGTCCAGGCGCGCCGCGAAGCGATTGGAGAAGAGCAAGGCACCGCCGTAGGCCGCGTCCACGTGAAAGTGCAGACGATGAGCCCGCGCGATCGCGGCAACACCCCGGAGCGGATCGATGTTCCCGGTGTTGGTGGTCCCCGCGGTCGCCACCACGGCCATCGGCACGAGTCCCCTTCCGACGTCGCGCGCGATTGCGGAGGCGAGATGATCGAGACGCATCTTCATTCCTGCGTCGGCTTCGATGCGGACCAGCGCCTCCTCACCCAATCCCAGGAGATCGAGCGAACGGGCGATGGAAAAGTGCGCCTGCTCGGAAGCATAGACCCTCAGCCGACCCACCATCCTGCGCGGCAGACCGGTGGTCCTCGTCCTGATTCCGGTCACCCGGTCGCGGGCCATCTTGAGAGCGATGGCGTTCGCCACCCCTCCCCCGCTCGTGAAAACGCCGAAGGCGTCGCGACCGAACCCGATGAGGTCGTTCATCCAGCGGACGAGCCGCATCTCCAGGTGCGTGGCCGAGGGGCCCGCCTTCCAGGCGTCGACCGACTGGTTGAGGAAGGCGACCGGCAGCTCGGCGAAGGCCGCGACCGGAAGGGGGGCGGGATTGAACAGGCCGAATATCCTCGGATGCGACATGTGCATGGAGTGGCGGAACACTTTCCGCCGGCACTCCTCCAGGACTCGGACAGGAGACCGTCCGCTCTGGGGAAGCGGCTCGTCGAACAGGCGATCGAGCTCGGCCTTCGAGGCTCCGCTGTAGGTCGCGCGCGAACGGCTGTAGATGTGATCGAGAGTGGCATCGAGGACCCGCCGTCCGAAGCGGGCCGCCTGCCCGCGCGTCAGAAGGAGGGGATCGAGAGGATGTGCCATGAGGGAAGGATCACCCCGCCGCCGGCTTCGATCCGACGCCGAACCAGCGCCGCCGCGCCGTCACCGCGACCCGCCGGTCGACCGCCATCCTGGCCTCCGCCCAGCGCGCCAGCCTCACGAACGGCAGGCCGAGCACGAAGTAGATCGCCGCGGTGAGCAGTCCGATGCCGATGTAGTCGTAGTAAGTGGAGGCGAGCTGACCGTACACCTTGGTCAGCTCCACCATGGTGATGACCGAAACGATCGACGAGTCCTTGAAGAGGGCGATGAAGTCGTTGGTCACCGGCGGAATCACCAGCCGCAGGGCCTGGGGCACGATGACGTGACGCAGCGCCTGGGTCTGGGTCATCCCGAGGGACAGGGCGGCCTCGCTCTGGCCGCGCGGGATCGCCTGGATGCCGGCCCTGTAGTTCTCCGCCTCGTAGGCGGCGTAGTTCAGACCGAGTCCGAACACGGCGGCGAAGAACGGTGTCAGCCTGATGCCGATGTTCGGCAGTCCGTAGAAGATGAGATAGAGCTGGATCAGGAGGGGCGTGCCGCGCACGACCTCGATGTAGGCCCGCGACATCAGGGCCACGGGGCGCGGCCCGTAGAGGTACGTGAGGGCCAGGAGGAGTCCGAGTGTGACGGCCAGCGTCATTCCGGTGATCGAGATCACGAGCGTCATCGTCGCGCCCCGGCCCAGGAGCGGGAGATAGCCGAGGTACTGGCGGAACCGGTCGCGCCAGGGGCGCTTTTCCGCCATGGTCCGGGTGAACTCCTGAAGAGCGCTCGAGGAGCCCGCGAGTTTTCCGAACAGCGTCTCGGTCTCCACGTTCCACAACCCCCACTTGTCGTAGATCCGGCGCAGCTCTCCGTTCTGAACGAGCCCGACGAGGGCCTCGTTCAGGTCCTTCAGGAACCGCGTATCGTCCGGGCGCACTCCGATGCCGTACTCCAGATGGCCGATCGGCGGCCCGGTGAACTTGAGCGCGGGGTTCGGCCGGCTGTAGTACATCGCGATCGGCCAGTCCATGAGGACGGCGTCGAGCCGGCCGTTGGCCAGGTCCTCGTACGCGTTGATCTGCCCCTCGTAGCTCCGAATCTCGATGCCGCCCTCCTGTTCGAGCATCCGCTGCGCCAGGGAGAACTTCAGTGTTCCGACCGTCCGCCCTTTGAGATCGGCCATGCCGTTGATCGAGGACTCGTCCTTGCGCACGCTGAGCTGCTCGGAGGTGGCGTAGTAGGGGATCGAGAAACGGATGACCTGCTGGCGATCGAGCGTGATCTCCAGGCCGTTGAGCGCCACGTCGTAGTTGCCCCGCAGCAGTCCCGGTATCAGCCCGTCCCACTGGTTCTGCACGAAGACCGGCGGGCGGCCGAGGCCGCGCCCGAGTGCCGTGGCGAGGTCGACCTCGAAACCGACGATCGTCCCCGGATCCTTGGGATCGGGATAGACGTAGGGCGCTCCTCCCTCGGAATCGGCGCCCCAGCGGAGAGGCTCGGCGGCCGTCGCCAGCGTCGCTCCGCCCGCGATCGCCAGGGCGGCCAGCGCCGCGAATCGTCGCCGGCCCCTCCGCGCGGCGGCCGCGCGGGCGGAACGGGTGGGGCTCACAGGAAGCCCTTGAGAAACTCGCGCGTGCGCGGGTCGTGCGGCGCGCCGAAGATCTGGGCCGGAGGACCGGACTCCACGAGACGGCCTTCGTGCATGAACAGGATGGTGTCCGCGGCGTCGCGCGCGAAGCGCATCTCGTGGCTCACCACGACCTGCGTCATTCCCTCGTTGTGCAGTCGTCGCATGATCTGCAGGACCTCGTTGACCAGGGTGGGGTCGAGCGACGACGTCGGCTCGTCGTACAGCATCACCTTGGGCGCCATCGTGAGGGCGCGCGCGATCGCCGCGCGCTGCTGCTGGCCCCCCGACAGTTGCGACGGATAGTAGTCGAGCCGATCCCCCAGGCCGACCTTGATCAGGAGCCCCCGCGCCCGTTCGTAGGCCTCCTCGCGGCTCATCCTCTTCACCACGATCGGCGCCTTCGCCGCGTTCTCCAGGGCGGTCATGTGCGGGAACAGGTTGAAGCTCTGGAACACCATTCCGACCTCTTCCCGAAGCCGGCGGAGTCTCTGCTTGATGTCGCCCGGGACCGCGCCGTTGTGCCGCTCCAGCGTGATGTCGGCGATGTGCACCCGGCCGGAATCGAACAGCTCGAGACCGTTCAGGCAGCGCAGCAGGGTCGACTTGCCGCAGCCGGACGGGCCGATGATCACCACCAGCGCGGACTCGGGGACGGAGAAGCCGACGCCGCGCAGAGCCTCCGCCTCGCCGAAGCTCTTGCGCAGGTCCTCGACGGTGATGAGGTCGCGACCCGGACTCTTCATGATCTCTCTCCCCGCCGCGCGTCGCAGCCCGCGGAGCGCTTTCAATTTCGGGGACGGAAGGCTAGCATGGTGCGGGCGCACGCGGAAGGCCCGAATCCCGCAAGGAGGGTCCATGGACAGGACCGACTACAGGATGGAGACCGTTGCCGTTCACTCGGGCGAGCGCCGTCCGGGCCCGGAGGGCTCGGTCGTGTTCCCGATCTACCAGGGGACCGTCTTCTCGATGGAGCCGGGGACGGACTACCACGACATCCGTTACATCCGTCTCAACAGCACTCCGTCGCAGCGTGCCCTGCACGATCGCCTGGCGGCCCTCGAGGGGGCCGAGGCCGCCGTCGCGACCTCCTCGGGGATGGCGGCGGTCACCACCATCCTGCTCGCCTTTCTCAAGAAGGGGGATCACCTGCTCGCCGGCAGCTGCCTGTACGGTGGCACGCACGATTTCCTGACGCAGCACCTGGACGACCTCGGGCTTTCCTGCTCCTTCGTCGACGAGCGGCGCCCCGAGACCTGGAAGGGGGCCGTCAGGCCCTCGACCCGCCTGTTCCTCGTCGAGACGATCGGCAATCCGCTCATGCGGGTGCCGCGCCTCACGGAGGTCGTCGAGTTCGCGCGCCGCGAGCGCCTCACTTCGGTCATCGACAACACCTTCGCGAGCCCGGTGAACTTCCGGCCCCTGTCGATCGGCTTCGACCTCTCGTTCCACAGCGCCACGAAGTACCTGAACGGCCACTCCGACCTGGTGGCAGGCTGCGTGCTCGGCAGCGCGGAGCGGGTCGAGCGCGTGCGCCGCATGCTCAATCTCCTCGGCGGCACCCTGGATCCGCACGCCGGCTTCCTGCTGGCGCGCGGCACCAAGACCCTGGCTCTGCGGGTCAGGGCGCAGAACGCCAACGCGCTGGCGGTGGCGGGCTTCCTCGCGGCGCACGCCAAGGTGAGCGAGGTGAACTACCCGGGTCTCGAGACGCATCCGGACCACGCGCACGCGCGTCGTCTCCTGTCCGGTTTTGGGGGGATGCTGAGCCTGCGCCTCGCGGGCGGAGCGGAGGCGGCCCGGCGGCTCATCGCGTCGTTGCGCATCCCCTACTTCGCGCCCAGTCTCGGAGGAGTCGAGTCGCTCATCACCCAGCCGGCCCTTTCGTCCCACGCGGGGATGAAGCGGGAGGACCGGGAGCGGCTCGGGGTGACGGACGATCTGGTGAGGGTGAGCTGCGGGATCGAAAGCCCCGACGACCTCGTCGACGATTTCCGGCAGGCGCTGGACACGGTGTAGCCCCCGTCAGGAAGAAGCCCGGACCGGCTGGCGCACCGGCAGCCAGCGATCGATGCGCCCTTCCGGCCGCACGATGGTCCCGTCCCGCTGCGGCGAGGTCGAGATGATGCCGATCCCGCATCCCACGACCTCCTCCAGGCGTTCCACGTAGCGGCGCGCCTGCTCCGGCAGGTCTGCAAAACGGCGGGCCGTCGACGTGTCCTTTTTCCAGCCGGGCAGAACTTCATACACCGGCCGGCAGGCGCGGAGCACCGCGGGATCGGTCGGCGGGAAGTCGATCCGGCGGCCGTCGTGCTCGTACGCCACGGCGATCGGGATCTCGTCGAAGTCGTCGAGAACGTCGAACAGGGTCAGCGCCAGGCACTCGACCTGGTTGATCATCACCGAGTAGCGCGCCACCAGGGCATCGAACCAGCCGCAACGCCTCGGCCGGCCGGTCGTGCTGCCGAATTCCCGCCCTCGCTGCCGGATGCGTTGACCGGTGTCGTTGTCCTGCTCCGTCGGGAACGGCCCCTCCCCGACCCGCGTGGAGTACGCCTTCAGGACTCCGATCACGCCGTCGACGCGGATCGGGCTGATCCCGAGGCCGGTGCAGGCTCCCCCGGCCGTCGAGCTCGACGAGGTCACGAACGGGTACGTTCCGTGGTCCAGATCGAGCATCGTCCCCTGCGCCCCCTCGCACAGGACGACGGCCCCCTCGTCCAGCCTCTCGTTCAGGAGACGGGAGGTGTCGGCGACGAACGGCTTCATGAGGGCCCCGAACTCCAGGAACTGCTCCGCCACGGCGCCGGGATCCGGGCTCCACTCCGCCGGAAGCCGGCCGCCGCCTGCGCCCCCGGCCATCCGCGCCAGGCTCTCCACCTTGGCGCCTAGACCCGCCGCGTCCCCCAGATCGGCCACCCGCAGGCCGTAGCGACCGGCCTTGCTCTCGTAGGTCGGGCCGACCCCCAGCCGTGTCGTGCCGATCTTGCCGTTCGGCACCCCCTCCTCGCGTGCGATGTCGCGGCCACGGTGGTACGGGAGGATGAGGTGCGCCCGGTCGCTGATGCGCAGGTTGTCCTCGACGCGCACGCCGGCCTCCCTCAGGTCGGCGATCTCCTTGAGGAGGGAGGCGGGCTCGATCACGACGCCGTTTCCGATGACGCACAGGACGCCGTCCCTCAGGATGCCGGACGGAACGTGGTGCAGGGCGAAGCGGCGGGACCCCACGCAGATCGTATGCCCCGCGTTGGGGCCGCCTCCGTAGCGCGCCACGATGTCCACGCGCTCGGTCAGCAGGTCGACGATCTTTCCCTTGCCTTCATCACCCCATTGCGTACCGACTACGACGTATCCGGACATCCGTTCTCCGTTTTGGTTCGCCGGGATCGACAAAGGACGGGCCCGCGGGAGGGTTCCTTTGCCACGATATGCTAGCAGAAAACGGGGAGGTCCGATCGAGGGCGGGCGGGACGATCAGGCGGCGAGGATCTGCTGCACCCTGAACAGCAGAGAATCCTTGATCTGCTCCTTGTCCAGGAAGCCGGTGACCCCGGCCGCCTGCAGGAAGTCGAGGACGTCCTTCTTGAAGACACCGCTCATGATCAGGATCGGAATTTCCTTGACCCGGCCGGTCTTCTTGATCTCCCGCAGCACGTCGAAGCCGGTCATCTTGGGCATCAGGAGGTCGAGAAGGATGAGGTCGGGGTGCTCGTTCTGCACCAGCTCGAGCGCCTGCCGGCCGTCCTCCGCTTCGAGGACGTCGTACCCGGCTGAGGCCAGGAGGCGCGCCGCGATTTTCCGCACCGTGGCTGTGTCGTCCGCCACCAGGATCTTCTTCCGGTGCTCGGTCTTCTCGAACGAATCGGCGCTCGACGAAGACTTGACCTCGTCCTGCACGAGATCGATCCGCACGATCTCCTGGCAGGTGTTGCAGAGGTACTTGACGACGCGGGACTGCCCGTCCACCTCGCGCAGGCGGATCACGGTCTTGCAATGCGGGCAGCGCACGACCACGGCGGCCTTCCTGCAGACCCCGGGGGCGCTCCGGCCTGCCCCGCCACGGGGCCCGCAATCAATAAGTTAGGTCCAATCCGGAGCGATTGCACGCCCGCCCCCCGAATTGTGGGCCCCCGGTCGCTGTGCTAGACTTCGAGCCGTTCCGCGAGTTTCCGCTCTGGAAAGCGCACGGAGCCACGCCGGGATGCCCTCCATAATCGAGCTCGACGGAGCACACCTCAGTCTGGAGCAGATCGCGACCGTCGCGAGGGGCGGCGCGCGCGTGACCCTGGGCGCTGCGGCGCGCGCCAGGCTCGAGCGCGCCCGCGCGGTCGTCGACCGGATCGTCGCCGCCGACCAGACGGTCTACGGCGTGACCACCGGGTTCGGCCTCCTCAAGGACATCCGCATTCCGCGCGAGCGGCTGGAGGAGCTGCAGCTCAACCTGATCCGCAGTCACTGCGCGGGGGTGGGGAGCCCGCTGCCGGCTCACGCAACCCGCGCGCTGATGCTGCTGCGCGCGCACGTCCTTGCGCGGGGTCATTCGGGGGTCAGACCCCTGGTGGTGGAGACCCTCCTCGCCCACCTCAACGCCGACCTCCTGCCGATCGTCCCGGAGCAGGGTTCGATCGGCGCCAGCGGCGACCTGGCGCCGCTGTCCCATCTCGTCCTGGCGCTCCTCGGCGAAGGGGACGCCGTGCTCCGGGGCACGCGGATGAAGGCGTCGGCGGCCCTCGAGAAGGCCGGGGTCGAGCCTCTGCGCCTCGGACCCAAGGAGGGTCTCTCTCTGATCAACGGCACGCAGTTCATCGCCTCGGTCGGCGTCCTGGCGCTCCTCGAAGCGGAGAACCTGGCGGCCGTATCCGACATCGCCGGGGCCCTGACGCTCGAGGCCTTGAAGGGGAGCCACCGCGCCTTCGACGCGCGTCTTCTTGACGTGCGGCCGCACCCCGGACACCTGGACAGCGCCGCCAACCTCCGGGCCCTTTTGGAGGACAGCGACATCGCGCGGTCCCACGCGGGGTGCAGCCGCGTGCAGGACGCCTATTCGCTGCGCTGCATGCCCCAGGTCCATGGCAGCGCGCGCGACGGCATGCGCTTCGCCCGATCCATCCTCGAGGTGGAGGTGGACGCCGTCACCGACAACCCGATCGTCTTTCCGGAGGAGGGGGACGTCGTGTCGGGAGGCAATTTCCACGGCGAGGCGCCGGCGCTGGCGCTCGACCTGCTGGCGATCGCAACCGCATCCCTGGCGTCCATCTCGGAGCGGCGCATCGACCGGCTGATGAATCCGGTCCTCAGCGGCCTGCCGCCGTTCCTGACGCGCGAGGCCGGTGTCAACTCGGGCCTGATGATGGCGCACGTCACGGCCGCCTCCCTGGTCTCGGAGAACAAGATCCTCTGCCATCCGGCGAGCGTCGACTCCATCCCGACCGAAGCGAACCAGGAGGACCACGTTTCGATGGGACCGATCGCCGCGCGCAAGGCGCGACTGGTCGTGGAGCACGCGCGCCAGGTCCTGGCCATCGAGATCCTGTCCGCCTGCCAGGCGCTCGATTTTCTCGCCCCCCTGCGCCCCGGGCGGGGGGCGCGGGCCGCCTGGGAGGCGGTGCGGAGCGTCGTTCCGTTCATGGAGACCGACCGCGTGATCGCCGACGATATCGGCTCCGTCGATCGCGCGATCCAGGACGGGACCGTCCGCGCGGCCGCCGAGAAGGCCGCGGGGAGACTGCGATGAAGCACCAGGCCGCCGGGGCCCGCCTGGTCCGCGCCCCCCGCGGCGCGTCCCTGACGTGCAGAGGATGGACGCAGGAGGCCGCCCTGCGGATGCTGATGAACAACCTGGATCCGGACGTGGCCGAGAAGCCGGACGAGCTCATCGTGTACGGCGGCACCGGCAAAGCGGCGCGCACCTGGGAGTGCTACGACGCGATCGTCAGGACGTTGCGGGACCTGGAGGACGACGAGACCCTCCTGGTGCAATCCGGCAAGCCGGTCGGCGTGTTCCGAACGCACCGGCTCGCGCCGCGCGTGCTCATCGCCAACGCCCTTCTGGTCCCGGCCTGGGCCACGTGGGAGCGTTTTCGCGAGCTGGACCGGAAGGGGCTGACCATGTTCGGCCAGATGACGGCCGGCTCCTGGATCTACATCGGCAGCCAGGGGATCCTGCAGGGGACGTACGAGACGTTCGCCTCGGCGGCGAGGAGATTCTTCGGCGGCAGCCTCGCGGGACGACTCCTCCTGACCTCGGGCCTGGGGGGGATGGGGGCCGCCCAGCCGCTCGCCGGGACGATGAACGGTGCTGTCGTGATCGCCGTCGAGGTCGATCCGGACCGCATCCGCCGCCGCCTCCGCACGCGCTACCTCGACCGCCAGGCCGACACCTTGGAGGAGGCGCTCGCGCTGGCCCGGGCGGCGATCGAGAAACGCGAGCCGCTGTCGATCGGGCTCCTGGGGAACGCGGCCGACGTCCTGCCCCGTCTGGCCGAAGGACCGCTCGTGCCCGACCTGGTCACCGACCAGACCAGCGCCCACGATCTCCTGAACGGCTACGTCCCGCACGGTCTTCCGTACGAGGAGGCGCTGCGCCTGCGCCAGGACGACCCCCGCGAATACCTGGCCCGCTCGAACCGGTCCGTCGCGGCGCACGTGCGCGCCCTGCTGGTCCTCAAGAGGAAGGGGGCCGTCGTCTTCGATTACGGCAACAACATCCGCCAGGAGGCGAAGCAGGCGGGCGTCGACGACGCCTTCGAGATTCCCGGTTTCGTTCCCGAGTTCATCCGGCCGCTGTTCTGCGAAGGGAAAGGCCCGTTCCGCTGGGCGGCCCTGTCGGGCGAACCCGAAGATATCCACCGCACCGACGAGGCGGTCCTTTCGATGTTCCCCGAAGACGAGGCGCTCGGCCGCTGGATCCGCCTGGCGCGCGACCGGGTCGCCTTCCAGGGGCTGCCGGCGCGCATCTGCTGGCTGGGATACGGCGAGAGGGCCCGTTTCGGACTGAAGATCAACGAGCTCGTGGCGCGCGGCGACCTCAAGGCTCCGATCGTGATCGGGCGCGATCACCTCGACGCGGGCTCCGTCGCCTCCCCCAACCGCGAGACCGAGGGGATGCGCGACGGCTCGGACGCGATCGCCGACTGGCCGATCCTCAACGCCCTCCTGAACACCGCGGCGGGCGCCTCCTGGGTCTCGGTGCACCACGGCGGGGGGGTCGGTATCGGCTACGCGCTGCACGCCGGCATGGTCGTGGTCGCCGACGGCACGAAGGAGGCCGCCGCCCGCCTCGAGCGCGTCCTGACCACCGACCCTGGAACCGGCGTGATGCGCCACGCCGACGCCGGTTACCCGGAAGCGATCCTCTTCGCCAGACGCAGCGGTCTCAAGCTGCCGATGATCTGAACCGTCGCCGCCGCGCTAGAATGCGCCGATGCAGGCGCCGAGACCCGGACGGGTCGTTCTGAAAAAAGGCCGCGAACGGCGCGTCAAGGCCGGGCACCTCTGGGTGTATTCGGGGGAGATCGAAAAGGTCGGCGACGGCACCGCGCCGGGCGACCCCGTGGAGGTGGTGGATCACCGCGGCCGCTTCCTGGCGGGGGGCTACTACAACCCCGCCTCGAACATCGTGGTCCGGCTCCTGACCCGCAGGAAGGAGGAGCCTTTCGACGGTGAGCTCCTGCGCCGGCGCATCGCCCAGGCCGTCGCCTATCGCCGTCACTTCTATCCCGCCGGTGAATCCTGCCGTCTCGTCTTCAGCGAGGGGGACATGCTCCCGGGGTTGACGGTGGATCGCTACGGAACCTGCCTGGCGGTGCAGATCTCAACCCTCGGCATGGAGCGCCTGCGCGCGGACATCGTCTCGGCGCTCCAGGACGCCGTGCACCCCCGGGGCATCTACGAGCGCAGCGACCTGCCGGTGCGCGCGCGCGAGGGACTCGAGTCGCGCACCGGGCTGCTGTCGGGGGAGGTGCCGGACGAGATCGAGATCGTCCTGGACGACCTGCGTTTTCTCGTCCGCTTGCGCTCCGGCCAGAAGACCGGCCTGTACCTCGACCACCGTCTCAACCGGCGGGCCCTGCAGCCTCACGCCCGCGGCCGCCGGGTGCTCGACGTCTTCTGCAACACCGGATCGTTCGGCCTCTACGCGCTGAAGGCCGGCGCCGAGCGCTGCACCTCGATCGAGATCTCGGCGGAGTGCCTCGACCTGGCGCGGCGCAACGCCGCCCTGAATGGACTGGGCGAGCGCTGCGAATGGGTCGAGGGCAATGCCTTCGATCACCTGAAGGATCTCGACCGGCGCAAGGAAAGGTTCGGGCTCCTCGTCCTCGATCCACCGGCGTTCACCAAGAGCGCCGGCGCCGTCGAGGCCGCCGTCCGCGGCTACAAGGAGATCAACCTGCGCGCCTTCCGTCTGGCGGCGCCAGGGGCGATCGTCGCCACATCCTCCTGCTCCTACCATCTCGGACCGGAGGAGTTCCTGCAGGTGCTGCGCGACGCCGCCGCCGACGCGGGACGGGACGTCACCCTCGTCGAGATGCGGAGCCAGGCGCCCGATCATCCGGTGCACCTCTCCGTCCCCGAGACGCGGTATCTGAAATTCGCCCTCCTTCTGGTGCGCGCCTGAGGTCCCTGCCGCCCCGGCCGCGCGAGTTGACACCCCGGGGGGGCGCCGATAGACTACCCGACCGGTCCGGACGCACCGCGTGGTGTCGCGGGGATGGTGCTTCCCTCCAGGCCGGTCCCGGGTCCACATGGCCATCGAGAACCCTGCCCTTTTAGCCGTCACAGCACTTCTCGCGGCGGCCGCGATCGTTCTCGGGCTCGCGCTGCTGCGCCGCGCACCGCGCGTGGCGCCGGGGCCCGACCCCACGGTCGTCTTCCTGCAGCAGGAGATCGGACGTCTGGCCGGGCAGGTCGCGCAGATCGGCGCGCAGATTCCCAGGGACGTCGGTGTCTCGCTCCAGCAGATCACAGGGCAGATGTCGCAGCGACTCTCGGAGAACGCCCGGTCCCTGCAGAAGGCCAGCGCCGACACCGGCAGGCTGATCGCCGACATCAATCACCGTCTCGGCGAGCTGGGGCGGAGCAGCCAGGAGATCCTGGCCCTGGGGCAGGACATCCGCGGTCTGCAGCAGATCTTCCAGGCTCCCAAGATCCGCGGGGGCCTGGGCGAAATCGCTCTCGCGTCGCTCTTGCAGCAGATCTTCCCGGCCGAGCAGTTCACCCTGCAGTACACCTTCCAGGACGGACAGACGGTGGACGCGGTGCTGCGCATGCCGGGCGGCATGGTGCCGATCGACTCGAAGTTTCCGCTCGCGGGATTCCGCCTGATGCTGGACGCCTCCGCGCCCGAGCAGAAGGATCGCGCACGGCGGCAGTTCGCGCGCGAGGTCAAAAAGCACATCGACGACATCGCCGAGAAGTATCTCCGCCCCTCGGAGGGGACGCTCGATATCGCCCTGATGTACATCCCTGCGGAGAACATCTTCTACGAGCTCATCACCCGGTCCGAAGAGGCCGGCGAGGAGGACATCAGCGCGTACGCCCTGAAGCGCCGCGTGATTCCGGTCTCCCCCAACAGCATCTACGCCTACCTGCAGGCCGTGGCGTACGGGCTGATGGGGCTGCGCATCGAGCAGCGGGCGCGCGAGATCCTCAAGGGGCTGCAGCAGCTCAACGGGGATTTCGTCATCTTCGGCGACTCGTTCAAGAAGGCCCAGAGACACCTGCTCAACGCCCAGAGCGCCTTCGACGAGGCCGGACAGCACGCCGGAAGACTGGGGGACAGGCTCCAGCAGTTCGCCAGCCTGGCGGAGACGCCGGCCGGCGACGAGCCTCTCCCTGCCGGGCCCGTGCATGCCGAGGATCGCTTCCGGACCCGGGGTCTCGAGCCATGACGCCGATCGCCCCGGGAGGCAGGACCCGCGCGCGTCTGTTTCTCGCGGCCCTCCTTCTTCTCGTCCTGGCCGTCCCGGTCCGTGCCGCCAAGATGTTCTCGCTGAGCCTGGACGAGGTCGCCAACGGCCGCGCCGAAGTGGTCGACCTGACCCACATTCTCCGCGAAGGCACGCCGCTCTTCCCCGGGGGCGTCCCCTTCAGCCTGGAGCCTCTGACACAGCTCGCCGACGGCTACTACATGAACTCGTTCGTGTGCGGCGAGCACACCGGCACGCACGTCGACGCCCCCGCCCACTTCGGGAAGGGCCTCCCGACGGTGGACGAGATCCCGCCGACGCGCCTGGTGAGCCAGGGAGTCATGATCGACGTGCAGTCGAAGTCGGCGGCCAATTCCGACTACATCCTGACGCTCATCGAGCTGCAGGACTGGGAGAAGGCGAACGGACGGATCCCGGCGCGCTCCCTCGTGATCCTCAACACCGGCTGGCACCACCGCTGGGAGAGCCCGGACCGCTATTTGAACCGCGATGAGACCGGCGCCATGCACTTTCCCGGATTCTCAGCCGACGCGATCCGGTTCCTCCTCAAGGAGCGCGACGTGAACGGGCTCGGGACCGACACCGCCAGCATCGATCCGGGCAAGTCGGCCACCTTCGAGGCCCACAAGGCGCTCCTCCTGGCCGGGCGTTATCAGGTGGAAAACCTCGACAATCTCAGCATCCTGCCCGTCCGGGGTTTCAGTGTCATCGTCGCGCCGATGAAAATCAGCCGCGGTTCAGGCGCCCCGGCGCGCGTCCTCGCCATCGTGCCGCGCTGAACCGCGGGTCGCGCGCTCCGCGCCGAACGCCAGGCGGCCCCGGCGGACCGACACGGAACATCCGCCTGCTCGTCGAGTACGAAGGGACGCGCTACGCCGGCTGGCAGGTCCAGAAGGGGCAGCGCACCGTGGCGGGCGAAATCCTGTCGGCCATCCATGACCTCTTCGGAGAGGCGCCGAAGCTGATCGGAGCGGGACGCACCGACCAGGGCGTGCACGCCGAGGGGCAGGTGGCGAACTTCTTCACCCGCTCGACGCTGCCCTCCCCGGCGATCGCCGAGGCGCTGAACGGGACGCTGGCGGCGGACATCAACGTTCTGGAGGCCCGCGAGGTGCCGATGTCCTTCCACGCGCGGCATGATGCGACGGCGCGCCGGTACCGCTACCAGATCGCCACGCGCCGCTCCGCCTTCTTCAAGCGTCTCATCTGGTGGGTCCGGCAGCCGCTCGACCCCCGGGCGATGGAGCAGGCGGCGCAGACCCTCCTCGGCCGCCACGATTTCACCTCGTTCGCGGACCGCAGCGCCGAGATCACCGAGCCGCGCGTGCGGGTCTTCCACTCCGCAGTGCGGCGCGGAGATTTCCTGACCTCCCTCACCCTCGAAGCGGATCATTTCCTGCCGCGCATGGTGCGGCGGGTCGTGGGGGTCCTGGTCCAGATCGGTCTCCACAATCTCCCCGTCGAGGCCATGACGCGGTTCCTGTCGGAAACCGTTGACGACCCCGCCGCCTGGACCGCTCCTCCTTCGGGTCTCTTCCTCGAGCGTGTGCTCTACGCTCCCGAGACCGGCGGCCGGGACGCCTCGCGCGCCACGACCGCCCCCTGACGTATTGCCGCGCCCGGTGCCGGCCGCTATACTCGCCCCGCGCCGCACGTGCGGCGCCCGACCCCTTGACCCGAGAGGAGACTTCATGCGGACCCCCCACCGCCCGATCGTCGTCCTTATGTTTCTGCTGCAGCCGCTCGCGGCCTACGCCGCCCCCGCCCCGCCGGTCGCCGGCCTGAAGCGTGTTCTCGACGCAGCCGACCCGCATCGCATCGATGCCGATCTGCGCTTCCTCGCCGACGACGTCATGGAAGGCCGGGGCACCGGCCAGAAGGGTGGACGGCTGGCGGCGCTCTATCTCGAGACCCGGTTCCGTCTCCTCGGGCTCGCGCCGGGCGCCTCGAAGGACTCCTACCTGCAGGAGGTGCCCCTGGTCGGGATCGAGACCGATCGACAAAGCCGCCTCGCGATCCAAGGCGGCGCGCGGACCTTCGAGGCCCGCTGGCTCGAGGACTACGTCGCGAGCGCGGAGACGCAGAAGGAGACCGAGGAGATCGACGCGCCCCTGGTCTTCGTCGGGTATGGCATCACGGCGCCCGAGTACAGGTGGGACGATTTCAAAGGGGAGGACGTCCGGGGAAAGGTGCTGGTCATGCTGGTCAACGATCCACCCTCCGATGACTCCGCGCTGTTCGGCGGCAAGGCCCTCACCTACTACGGTCGCTGGACCTACAAGTTCGAGAGCGCCGCGCGCGCGGGGGCCGCGGGTGCGATCCTGATTCACACCGACGATTCGGCGGGATACGGCTGGAGCGTCGTGCGCAATTCCTGGGGCCGCGAGCGGCCCTACGTCGCCCTGTCACCCGGCGGCCCGCCCGCTCTCCAGATCGCCTCCTGGATCACGGAGTCCTTCGGCCGCGACATCCTGAAGGCGGCCGGCCAGGACTTCGATGTCCTCCGCCGGGCGGCCGCGACCCGCGAGTTCCGTCCGGTGCCCCTGTCGCTGCGCGTGCAGGCGACGATGGTCACGAAGATCCGGCCGATCATGACGTGGAACGTCGTCGGTCTGCTGCGCGGCTCCGATCCGAAGCTGCGCGATCAGGCGGTCGTCTACACCGCGCATTACGATCACCTCGGGCGCGGCAACCCCGAGGATGGCGACGATATCTACAACGGCGCCCAGGACAACGCCTCGGGCGTGGCCACGCTCCTGGAAACCGCGCGGCTGTTCACGCTCTTCCCGAGAGCGCCGCGGCGCAGCGTCCTGTTCATCGCCTGCGCCGCCGAGGAAGGCGGTCTGCGCGGCTCCGAGTACTACGCCACGCACCCGATCATCCCGACGCACCTGACCGCCGCCAACATCAACATGGACGGGACGCCCGTGTGGGGCCGTCCGGCCGACTTCACCTTCCTCGGGGCCGATCGCTCGACTCTGAGGGACGTCGTCGACGAGGCCTCCAGGGCGCTCGGTTTCAAGGTGGTCGCCGACCAGCATCCCGAGCAGGGCTCGTTCTACCGCTCCGATCAGTTCAATTTCGCCAAGGTCGGAATTCCCGCCTTCAGCCTCGACCCGGGGCTCGATTACATCGGCAAACCCAAGGGATACGGTGAGACGATCTGGAAGGAGTACGAGGAGAAGCGCTACCACCGGCCGAAGGACGAGTACGATCCGTCCTTCGATCTCTCCGGGTCGGCAGAGAGCGCGCGCATCGCGCTCTACGTCGGGTACAGGGTCGCCCAGGTCGATGGCATGCCGCGGTGGAACAAGGGGGACGAGTTCGCGGCCGCCCGGGCCTCGGCCCTCGCGGCGACCTCGACCACGTCGGGGAAATAGGCGCGCTCCCGCGTCACGAGGCGCGCACGTCCTCCCCGCCCGCCACGGATAGTGTCGGAGGGCGGCTCCCGCTCGCTTCGGGCACCTCTTCGACGGCGGCTCCGGCGTAGCCGCAGCTCCGCCTCAGGAAGCGCCGGCGATCGCGATCGTATTCTCCGGCGCAGTACACGCCGCGCCAGGCCATCCCCTGGGGGCGGGCGATCTCGATCGTGAACAGATCCCCGGAGCCGCACCCAGGGCAGCGCGCCAGGTCGGCGTCCTGCGCCCGCGCGGCCGGCGTCAGCGGACCGGCCATCGATTGTTCTCCCGGATGAATCGCCGCCAGATATACGTCGCCGGAGGGGGTGCGTCAAGAAGGATGTGGCGCGCCTTGGGCGCGGCGTTCGCGAGTGTCCCCCGCCGCCGCCCCGCGGTCGGCGGGATGCGCGGGCTCATCGCCCGGGATGGCGTCCCCGGCCGCCGCGCGCAGGGGTCTCCCCGGGGACGCCCTCCCACCCGCCCATTCGCGGGCGGGCGATTCAGGGAAGAAGTCGCCCGAGGACATCCAGGGTTTCCCGCACCTCGTCGTCCGTGTTGAAGAAGTGCGGCCCGAGACGCAGACCGACACCGGGACGCCAGTCCACCAGGACGCCGCGCTCCCTGAGGCGGAGGGCGATGTCTCCGGGGCGCTCGACGGCGATCATGACGACTCCGCCGCGCTCACCGTCCTGAGCCGGACTGTTCACGGTGAAGCCGCGCTGACGGGCCGCCTCGATGAGCCATGCCGTCCGGCGCCGGGACTCGGTCGCGATCGCCTGCAGCCCGACCTCCAGGACGATGCGCAGCCCCTCCCGGCACGAGTACAGGCCGGGAACGTTGGCCGTCCCCTGGGCGAACCGCCGCACCGAGGCGTCGTACCGCATCGGGGCGTGCTCGAACAGGAACGGCTCCGCGTGCGCGAACCAGCCGGTCAGTCGAGGCTCGAGCGTTTGGATCCGATCGGGCCTCACGTACAGGTAGCCGCAGGAGGGACCTCCGCACAGCCATTTGATCGTGCCGCCGATCATGAAATCGACCCCCCAGCCGTCCGCGTCCATCTCGAGGACACCGGCCGACTGGTAGGTGTCGAGGAGGACGAGGGCGCCGACGCGGCGCGCCTTCTCGACGATCGGCCGCGGGTCGAGACGGTGCGAGCTCCTGTACGACACGTGCGACAGCGACACCAGGGCCGTGCTCTCGTCGATGGCGTCCAGCAGCCGGTCCATCGGCGTCGTCAGGCCGTCGTCGGAGGGAACGATCGTCACTTCGACGCCCGACCGGCGCTGCGCCTGCCAGACGTACCCCGTGGTCGGAAAGTCCAGGGCGGAGGTCACGACCTTCCGTCTGCGCCCCGCGCCCAGATCGAGGCACGAGATCACGGTGGAGAGCGCCACGGACGTGTTGGGCTGCACCTGCACGGTGCCGGGCCTCCCGCCCAGGACACGCGCGATGAGATCGCCGACCTCGGCCGACAGGTCCCACCAGTGCTCCGTCCAGACGTCCTCGCGCACCTGGCGTTCCCAGAGATCCACGTAGGTCAGAAGCGCCCGGCGCGCGGCCCGCGGCACCGGGCCGAGACTGTGGCTGAGGAGATGAATGCCGGTCTCGAGCGCGGGGAACTCTCCCCGTAGGCGGTCGGCGGGCAGGGATATGGGAGTCGTCTCCTCTTCCGTCGGCGGATCGTGCGTTCACACCCGCATCAGGCGCCGGGGGAAGAGCGCCCGCGGATCGCCGGGCTACCCGGGGTGCTCAGAGAATCAGCAGGCCGTCTGCTGGCACTCGCCGCCTGCGAACCGGCAGTTGTAGCCGTGGACCTTGGAGCAATGCCCGAAGCGGTTGCAGCCGGTGTTTCCGCAGGTGGACGGTGCGGCGTACACGCTCCCGGCGAACAGACCCGACAGTGCGGACGCGTAAGGCGACGGTGCCGGCATCGGGGCCGCAGCAAGGACCGCCGCCAGGAGAACCGTCACGAACACCAACGCCGCACAACGCACAGCCAGGTTCGAGGGACGGCGCATCCGAGGACCTCCTGCATCGCCCGCAGTCGACCGTCGACCGCGGGTTGTCCCTTTTCATCTACCACGAATCGGGGTGCGGGCGCCAGGCCGTCTCGAGGGAAGGCGGTTCCGTTCAGGGACAGGATTGGTGGACGGCAAGGGGATCGAACCCTCGACCTCCGCGTTGCGAACGCGGCGCTCTCCCAGCTGAGCTAGCCGCCCACTTTCGGAAACGAACGGCGCGATGAAGGCGTGGTGGGCCGTGCTGGATTTGAACCAGCGACTTCTACCGTGTGAGGATAGCACTCTCCCGCTGAGTTAACGGCCCGCACCGCGCGGGATTATAGCATCGGCGGGCCGCGCCCGCGGACACGCCGGGTCCGATCTCACAGGCGGTACCCTTCGAGCACCTGGTCGGCGACCGGCGGCACCAGCAGCCGCTCCTCGCGGCCGTCCCGGCGGGCCGCCACTTCGACGAGCGCCTCGTGGCGGCGGTCGGAGTAACGCGCCGTGATCGAAGCGATCAGGATCTTGAGGTCGTCGTCCGGCTCCCCTTCGACGACGGTGATCGGGCTGCCGCAGTCGAGCGCCTCGAATCGCCAGCCGGGGAGTTCGAAGCGCGACAGGAACTGGTTCTCGCTCTGGTCGCGGGCGACGATGATCTTCACCTGAGGCGACAGACGGAAGTGCCGTCCCACCTTGAGGAGGATCATCTCGTCCTGCCGGATCTGATCGGGTTCGCTGTAGAGCTTCTTGTCGTGGAAGCGGCGGGCGAAGTTCTCATCGGCCAGATAGCAGCATCCCCCGGCCGGCTGCGGGTAGTCGCTGATCCCCCAGGTGCGGCTCCACTCCATCTGCTCCTTGCGCGATCGGCCGGAGATCCCGAGGAGTCTGTCGCGCTCCACCCAGCCGAGCTGCTCCGGCAGCGTGGGCGGCAGATGCCTGGCGGACAGCGGCCGCAGGAGGTATCCCTCGATCCCGCATTCCTTCTCGATGAGACGCAGGGATTGCATGTGCTGCGACATCGGCCGCTGCCCGAGGACTTCACCGGTGAACACGAAGTGTCCGCCATGCTCGCGCATGTACTCGGCGGCTCCGTGGATCATGAAGATGCGGCAGTCGATGCACGGATTGGCCTTGGCGCCGTATCCGTGCTTCGGATTCAGGACCATCTTGAGATAGGCCTCGCCGGCGTCCAGGACTTCGATCGGGATGCCGAGATCCGCACCGGCCCGCAGCCCCTCGTTGCGCATCCGCTTCGGATCCTCGTCGGGTCGGGCCATCGCCCGGCGATGATCGTTCATGCAGAACCCGGTGGAGTAGTGCAGCCCGATGACTTCGATCCCCTGCTCGAGAAGGACGCGTGCGGCCAGCGTGCTGTCGAGGCCCCCGGAGAGCAGACCGATCGCCCGCACCTTCTCCGGTCGCCCCGCCGGTCGATCGGTCATCGAGTGAACCCTCCCTGGCGCGCCTTTCTCACGAACAACCGGTACTCTCCCCGTTCCTGTCTGTGACCCAGATAGTCGTTCCCGGTGGAGCGGCACCAGGCCGGCATGTCGATCAAAATGACGCGGTCGTCCGACAGGATCTCCAGGGTCCGTCCGGCTCCCATCTTCCTGAGTCTCTCCGCGGTCTTGATGATCGGCACGGGGCAGTACAGGCCGACCGTGTCGATCCTTTCATCCGCCTCGAGCGGCGCGTCCATGCTGACTCCCGCCCGCCGGCGCGCGGCCGGTCGGGGAAGGGCGTGATCTTATCAGATCAACGGTCGCCGGGCGCGCCCTCCGCGGGGCGCGGTGCTGTGGCGCGCGCCGGGCCCAGGAGGTGTCGCGATCCTTCGATGGTCGCCTGGTGCACGAAAACGCGCGGCAGGTCCGAGGACGGCCGGAGCCCAAGAAGATCCTCTTCGAAGTCCGCCCTCAGCTCGAGCGACAGGTCGCCCCCCTCGGAAAGGACGAGACGGAACGTGCCGATCGGGTCGCGCCGCGGTGCGATCTCGCTGAAGGTGTATCGGTGGCGCAGTGTTTCGCCGCGTCCCGGCACACGGAACCCGGAGCGGGAGGAGAAGACATAGCTGACCCGGTCGGTCGCGAGAGGGGCCGTGAGGTGCGTCGTGACGAGTGTTTCGCCGGCGCCGGTCGTCTGGACGGCGTCGGCCGCGAAGTCGATCTCATCGCCGGGGAACGGCATCTCGATGCGCTCCGTCGTCTCCTCCGGATCGACGGCGTGGCCTCCCCCACCCTGGAGGCGCACGCCGCGCAGGCGGTCGGTCGATCGGATCGTCGCCACGGCCCGTCTGCCGTTCAGATCGACCCGCTCCCGGACTCTCACCACCTGGCGGTTCCGGAAGTCGTAGGACGGCAGGATCGCGTTGACACCCAGGAGGACGAGCGACAGGGCGAGAGCGGCCAGACCGACGTGACGCCCGGACAGCCACCACCAGACGCGGCTGTGCAGGCAGTCCTGGTACGAGGCGACGTGCGCCAGGTACAACGCCAGAGGGAACGTGACCGAAAACAGGATGCCGAACAGGAGGCGAGGGGACGGCGACACGCCGCCCAGGTCGACCAGCGTGCGGTAGTCCCGGAGCGCCAGCAGACAGAAGAACGGCGCCGCGGCGCCCAGACCGAGTGCGAGCCTCCGGCCGGTGCTGTCGAAATTGCGCGAGGCCAGGAGCATCAGGATCGGCACCGCCATGATGGCCGCGATCTCGGGAAACCCTCCCCGCAGGGCCGCCGCCACCCAGGCGACCGGCACGATGAACGCCGCCGCCAGATAGGGACCGGGCTCGACGGTCGGCTTGATCCGTCGGAACAGGTTGAGACCGAGCCAGGAGGTGAGCAGCGTCCAGGCGATCCCCTGGGCGACGTGCAGTCCCTGGTGCGCCATCCAGGGATAGCGCACTTCGTGGATCCGCTCCATGACCCTTTCGGACAGGAACAGGCCGGACAGACCGATCGCGGTCGCCGCCCCGGTCACAATCAGCACCCGCAAGGTCTCGATGATGGCGCGAGGCCTGGCGACGACCCGGAGGCGGACGAGCGCCAGGAGACCCCAGCCGAGGAGGGCCGCGCACGAGAGGATCAGCAGCGCGTTCGAGGGAAGCAGAAATCCCCTCCCGAACAGCATCAGGGGAAGATAGTGCGGATCGTCCTCATCCGTGGCGGGCGACGCGTCGAGGTCCTGCAGGATTCGGCCGACGACCCGCACGGCCCGATCGAGCGCCGCCGGGCGCACCCCGTTCACCCCGTCTTCCGTGGTGTGGTAGGCCCAGGCCGGAAACGTTCCGAGGACGAGGAACGCCGGGATCTTCCGCTCCAGGAACGCCTCGTGGTCGGCGCTGAATGGCAGATCGAGGAACCTCGGAGCGAGAGTCCAGAGCGGTCGCGCCACGACGTCCCGCGTCCCGGTCTCCCGGGCGGCGCGCAGGAGCAGACGCTGGGCCCAGAGCGCGGGCGGTTCCGGGACCGGACCGACGAGAAGCTCCCCCCGGCCGACCATCTCCAGCGCGATCATGACGCGCACCGGCGACAGGTCGGAGTGCTCGGCGTAGTAACGCGATCCGAGGAGCCCCTCCTCCTCCGCGCAGAAGGAGATGAAGCGATAGGTCAGCCGGTGCGGCCCACGCACCACGATGCGCGCAACCTCCAGGAGGACCGCCAGACCCGAAGCATCGTCGTTGGCTCCGGGGACCGCCACGTTCCTCGAGTCGTGGTGCGCCGCCAGGACGATGGTGTCGCGCGTGGCTCCGGGCAGCTCGCCGATCACGTTCCACGAGCCGACCGATCGCTCCCCCTCGTCGAAGGTCGCGATCGGCACGGCCTGCCGGGTGACGGCGAGCCCGGCGCTCTCCATCTCGCGGGCCACGTATTCGATGGCGCGCCCGTCCGCGTCCGTGCCGCTCCTGCGCGGGCCGACCTTGCCCGCCAGCTCCAGCACATGACGGAAGGCGGCGGCTCCGGCCGTGCCGTCCGGCTTCCCGGCGCGCGCGGGCAGAGACGAGAGGACCAGGACGACGAGCGTCGCGCACATGGCGCGCAGGCCCCACCGGTCCAGGGAAGATTCCGGCTGATGCGCGCGGACAGGATGCCCGCGGACGATGCGCGTGTCGGGGCTCACGTTTGTTGACTCACGGGCGGGCGTAGATTAGCATAACGATTCGCCCGGGGAGACGAGCAGCCTCCTCTCCGACACCCGATGTCAGCCACGCGATTGCCCAGCGACACGGCCGTCCCCGGCGCCGCCGCGGCCCTGTTGCGTGCGACCCCCATCCTCCTCCTGGTCTTCGAAGGGCTGGTCCTCATCGCGTCGTGCGTCGATCTGTCGCGGGGCTTCGCCCTGCTGGGACCATCGCAGCGGATCGCGCTGATGGTGTGCGCCGGCATTCCCCCGCTCGTCGCCGTGTGGCCATGGCGTCCCCGCGCCGGACGCCTGCGCGCGCCTCTTCTGGCGATCGCCGCGGGGTGCCTCGCCCTCGGGGGGCTCGGACTGCTGGAGAACCGCGGCGCCCGTCTCATCCGGGAGCGCTGGGACGCCTCGGCGCGGCAGCGGCTGGAGACTCAGGCCCGCGCCATCGAAGCGGATTTCGGGTCGTTCCTCGCCGACCTGTCCCGGCCGCTCGAGCGGGGCCGCGCTCCATTCGCAGATCGTCGCTCCGCGTTCGTTCTCGCGGAGCGCGTGCGCTCGTCGAGCGTCCTGCCCCAGGAGCTTCTGGGTTCGTCCATCTACCGGGACGATGGGTCCGTCGTGGCGTGGGACGGGAACAGCTCGGAAGCGCCGCGGACCCTCCTGGCCCGGCCCTGTCCGGGGCCGGTCTACGGGATCGGGGGCCGCGAAGCCTCGCGCCGCCTGTACGCGGCGGTCTGCTCCGGCGATGGCACGCGCTGGGTCGCGGAGTTCGTGCTCGAGCCGCCCGGGGAGGGAGAGCCCCGGGACGCCGCGGGAGCGCAGCTGTCCTTCCTGCCGCGCTGGCGGGATGCGGGCCCCGCCACCGTCCGATTCCGGGAGAACCCTTCCGAGATGGATGACCTGGCGCAGCTCTTCGAGCGGCAGGGAGACCGCCACTGGGGACGCCTGGGCGGCGAAGGGGCGCTGTCCCTCGCCTTTCCGCTGCGCGCCCCGGATGGCGGACGGCTCGCGATCGTCAACCTGCGGGATCGCCGCGCAACCCAGGAGATCGGCGATCGTCGCCGCCACCTGCGCCTGGCAGGCGGACTCGCGGCCGCCGCCGCGGTCCTGTTCGGCTGGTGTCTTCCGCTCCGGGCCGGCGTCATCCGTTCTCCGATCGGGCGGGTCCTCGCCGGGTCGCTCGCACTGTGGACGATCCGCTTCATCCTGCTCATCATGGCCGACCCCTCGAGTCTGCCTCGCCTCGCCGCCTACGACATCTCGATCTACGCCTCCTCGGGGTACGCGGGACTTCTGCGCTCGCCCGCCGATCTTCTTCTGACCGCCGCCATCTGCTGCGCCCAGGCGTGGATCTTCGGGCTGGCGCTGCGCTCGATGCGCACCGAGGAGCATCCCGGCCGGCGTCGGCGGACACGGCGTGCTGCGCTCCTCGCGACCGTCGTAGTCGCGTGCGCGGCCGGGGCCACCCTGCGTGTGGTGCTGGATCGCCTGGTGGTCGACGCGCGGGTCGACGTGAGCCGCGTGGAGCCGGGCGAGTTGCTGTCGCCGCGCTTCCTGCTGCAGGCGTCGCTCTTCCTGCTGGTCCTGGGGGCGGGATTCGTGCTGCTCGCGCTTCTCGAGCTGGCCCTGCGTCACGCGGACCGTCCCGGCGACTGGAGACTGCTCCGCCTGTTGCGGGGGGCCGAGTCGGAGGGGATCCCGTTCGCGCTCCGGTCGGCCGGCTTGGTGCTTCTCCTGACGATCGCGTACGGCCCCGTCCTGCACCACTCGTACGATCGTCTGCGCCGGGCCTATTTCGATCACGAGCTGCGGCCTCTGGTGCTGGACCAGAAGCAGATGCGCCGCCAGGCCCTGCGCGAGGCCCTGTCTCTGGCCCGCGATCCGGACTTCGCGGCGGTCGCGGCCCTCGCCGCCGAGGGATCCGATTCGGCGCCCTACCGTCTCTGGCACGCGACACCGGTCGCCGATCGCGGCCTGGCTTCGTCCCTTCGCGTCTTCGATTCCCATGGTGCGCTGCTGGGCCGCTTCGCCCTGGACTTCGCGCCGATGCTCGAGGTTCCCTTCGAGGAGGCCCGGGCCGCCGTCGGTCGGGGCGTCGTCGAGCTGCCGTCGCGCCCCGAGATGACGGTGCACAAGCCGGCGATCGTCGGGGCGTTCTGGGTCGGTGGCGCGCGCTTGCCGCTCCTGGTCGTCCTGACCGTGTCGGACGACTACGACAACCTGCCGATCCTCGGCGGCGGGACTCTGGGCGCCGGGCTGTTCCGGGCGCCCGCCCCCTCGCGCGGCAGTCCCGAGATCCTGCGAACGGAGCCGCTCGTCGCCGTCTTCACGCCGTCCTTGGCACCGCTCTACGAATCGGGCGGCGAGATCCCCGCACCCTCCCCGGAAACGCTGGCCGCGGTGGACAAGTCCGGGCGCGCCTGGCGCACGGACGATCTGCGGGGAGGCCAGGCGTTCATCCTGTATTTCCGCGGGCCGAAGGAGATCTTCGCCCTGGCCCACCTGCACCCGAGCCGCACGACCATCCTGGCCGGTACGCTGCGTCTTTTCCTCCTGAACGGCTTTCTGGCGCTTCTGGTCGCCGGGGTCGCCCGCGCCGTGGCCTGGGCCGCCCGCCCCCGCTTGCCGCGGCTGACCCTCGGGGCCACCTACTCGCGGCGTCTGGTGACCGTGTTCCTCATCGCCGGACTGCTGCCTCTTTTGACCCTCGCCTTCTTCGCCACACGATCGACGACACGCGAGATCGACAGGGACATCACTACGTCCGGGCTCGCCTCGCTGCAGGTGGCGCGGCACGTGGCCGAGGACTACCTCACCGTCACCCGCCCGGAGGAGGGCGGGGTGATCGACGACGACGTGGTCTTCTGGCTGGGGCGAATCGTGCGGCAGGACATCAACGTGTACCGGGACGCCGAGCTGCTGGCGACGAGCACCCGCGAGCTCTACAGCTCGGGTCTGCTCGACGAGCGCATGAACGGACAGTCCTACCGCGCCATCTACCTCGAGCGGGAGCCGTTCTTCCTGGCCGAGGAGAAGTCGGGCGACCTCGATTTCCTGACCCTGGCGGCTCCGATGCGCATCGACCGCCAGGGGACCATCGGCGCCATCACCATCCCCCTCATCGAGCACAGCCGCGTGGCCGCCCGCCGCGAAGGAGAGATCGAGGACGCCGTCCTGATCGTCACCTGCTTCGCCATCCTCCTTCTGGCGATCGTCGGCAACCTCCTGGCGCGGCGGGTGTCCCGGCCGGTCGCCCTGCTGTCGCGCGCCGCGCGCCGCGTCGCGACGGGCGATCTGGACGTCCGGGTCGAACGATCCGGCGGGGACGAGACGAGGGTCCTCGTCGATGCCTTCAACCGCATGGCCGGCTCCCTCAAGCGTCAACGCGACGACCTCAGGCGTCGCGGCGATTACATCGAGAAGATCCTGCGCAGCGCCACGACCGGTGTCGTGTCGATCGACGGCTCGGGGACGATAATCACGATCAATCCCGCCGCGCAGGGTTTCCTGACCGGGAGCCTCGGCGCGCCGCAGGGCGGGCAGGATCTCCCCGGGCACCTGGCGCGCGATCCCGCCGTAGCGCCTCTCCTCGCGGCCCTGCGCCGGGCGCTTCTGGGACAGGCCGAGGGCGAGGTCGAGGTGGAAATGCCCCGCCCGAGCGCGGACCCACCCTCGGGCCTCGAGAGCGCGGGGCCGCGCCGCATGCGGGCCGTGTTCATACCCTTCGCTCCGGAGGAAGGACGGCCGCCGGGGCTGATCGTCCTCCTGGAGGACGTCACCGAGATCGTGCGCTCCGGCCGTCTGGCCGCCTGGGCGGAGATGGCCCGGAGGGTGGCGCACGAAATCAAGAATCCGCTCACGCCGATCCAGCTGTCGGTCGAGCACGTGCGACGGGTGTTCAAGGCCAAGGACGCGCGTTTCGAGTCGGTCCTGAACGCCTGTCTCGACAACATCCAGAAGCAGGTGGCCGTGCTGCGGGAGATCGCCTTCGAGTTCTCCACCTACGCACGGCTGCCGCAGCTGCGTCCGGAACCTCTCGCGGTCGCCGCTCTCATCGCGGAGGCGCTCGCACCCTACGTCAAGGCCTCGCCGGCGGGGATCGTGATCGAGAGCGACGTGCCGGCCGACCTGCCGCTCGTCACGGTGGACAGGGCGGTCATGGTGCGCGCCCTGATCAACCTGATCGAAAACGCGCTGCAGGCCATGCCGTCTGGCGGCAGGCTGGTGGTCGGAGCCTCGGTCGCTCGCGGAAGACGCGGAGACGCCCGGGTCGCCATCCTGGTCACGGACACAGGCGAGGGGATCCCGGAGCATATCCTTCCACGGCTGTTCGAGCCCTACTTCTCGACCAAGAGCGGCGGCACGGGCCTCGGCCTCGGCCTGGCGCGCCGGAGCGTCGAAGAGCACGGCGGCACGATCGAGATTCGATCGCGCCCGGGGCGTGGCACCGTGGTGACGCTCACGCTGCCGGCGAGCGCGGTTGCGGTCGGCCCGGGACCCGCGCACGCTCCCGGTCCGCGGCAGGCGGGCGAATGAGGGGTGTGACCGCCCGCGTCGCCGTCGGCATCATCCTGGCGGCCCTGATCCCTCACCTGGCCTGCGAGAAGGAAACGCACCGGGCGGCGCGCAGGGCGTTCCAGGACATCCTGGCGCGCGATCTGCCCGCCGCCGAGGAGGCCGCAGCCCTCGAAGAGTTCGTGCGCGCCTATCCCGAGCCGAAGACCAACCCGAGCCTGGTGCGCGCCTGCGGCATCCTCGCCGAATTCCACGCCCGCGCCGGCCGGCCGGACATCGCGGCGTCGTGGTACGAGCGCGCGGTGCGGGCCAGCCCGGACGATCCCGATCTCCTGAACGCCCTCGGGTACCTCTACGCGCGCAACCGGATGAACCCGGACCGGGCCGTCACCGTCCTCGAAACGGCGGTGCGCCTGGCCGAGGAGCGGCAGTACGCCCCCCGGCGTATGGGGTTCATCAAGGACTCTCTGGGGTGGGCCTACAGGATGCGGGGCGACCTGCCCCTGGCTGTCGCCCTCCTCGAGGAGGCATCGAGACTGGCCCCCGGTGTGGGCGTCATCCAGGAACACCTGGCGGAGGCGTACCACGCAATCGGCGAGCGGGACAAGGCGGTCGCGATCGACCTCGATCTCTACTTGAAGACACGAGGCACGGACGCCGCCCTGCGCGAAACGCTTCGCGCCATCGGGCGGGAGGGGGGACGCGCCTACGCGAGGGAGATCGATCGACGCATCGAATCCGGCCTGAGGGATCTCCTGGACGCGGACCGCAGGGAGACGGAAGCGGCCGGGGCAAGACTGGTCAGGCTCCAGGCCGCCGACGGGCAGACGCTGTACGGGTCCCTCTATCGTCCGCGGGATCGTCCGGCCGGTGGAGCCTCGGCCGCGAGCGCGCCGGCCGCGGGGGTCCTCCTCCTCCATCCTCTGGGATCGAGCCGGTCCGCCTGCGCCGCGGCGGCGAGCGCCCTGGCCGGGAGGGGTCTCGTGGCGCTGGCCATCGATCTGCGCGGCCACGGGGCCAGCGTCAGCACGTCCCTCCCCGACGCGCACGCTTTCAGCGCTCATCTCGGCGACAGCCTGCGCGACGCCGAGGGGGACGTGCGCGCCGGTCTCGTGTTTCTGGCCCGTCAGCCCGGAGTCGACCGGCGCAGGCTGGGGATCGTCGGTGGGGGCCTGGGGGCGCTCCTGGCGGCGCGCGCCGAGCTCCCGGAGGGAGACGACGCGCGCCCGAGGGCCCTGGTCCTCATGTCCCCCTGGGGACGCCCCGACGCCTACCGCGCTTCTCTCGCGCGTCTGCCCGCCGGCGCGGTCTTCCTGATCGCCGGCTCAGAGGAGGGAACACCCCTCGCGACGACGCGCGCGCTGGCGGTTCCCGCCGGCGGCGAAGCCCCGCGCAGTCTGATCGTCTCCGGACCGGGGGCGCACTTCGAGCTCACCTCGACGGACCCCGGGCTGATGGCGACCCTGGTGTCCTTTCTTGAGACACGCCTGGCCTCGCAGGGGCGCGCCGCGGGTCGGGGCGGAGGGGGCTAGCCCCCTCCCCTCTCAAACAGGCTCGAGCAGGCGGTGGGCCGGGGCGCTCTCGAGGATCGAGGCGCCCCGTTGAATCAGTGCGGTGGTATCGCTGTCCGCGCGCGCTGTGAAACGATCGCGATACTCCTTGCTCACCCAGCGGACCTCCGCGTGGTACTCCCCGGGGTCCTCCAGGCTGCGCAGCATGACCTGGCTGATGAAGCCCCTGGACCTGCGCATCAGCTTCAGCGCGTCCTGATTCAGCGCCTCGAACTCCTGCTCCTTGCCGTTCTTCACGCGGAAAGTCACGAGGTCCACGATCATGTGCGCTCTCCTAACGGGCGCCGCGGGTCGCCGCGGTGGATGCGGGCGCGAAATTCACATCGGCGCCGACCTCGAGGGCGTGCTCGAGCACGGCGATGCGGCGGATATCGAGGTTCAGCGCGATGGGGCGGTCGCCGAACCTGTAGAGGTCTTCGAGGAGCTCCGGGACCTCGAATTTCGGAAACGAATCCTTGAGGTCGATGCCCCCGAACCCCGGGAGCTGCACCGGCAGACTGGAGACCACGATGTAATACCTGCCCCGGGCCGCGTCGTGATTCAGCGTGAACACCGGCTGGATCACCTGGTCCACTCCAAGACTGTTCCCCCTCAGGCGAATCTTCAGGGTCGCCCGCGAGTCGAGCAGCTGCAGCTCGCGAGGCTCAGAGAGAGTCAGCTCGACCTTCAGGATCTGGTTACCGACGCTGAACGTGTAGGGTGTCGCCGCCTTGAGCCAGTCGAGCAGGGCGTTCTCGGTGATCGTGAGGCGCACGTCCGAGCGTGCGGCCGGCGGGACGGGAGGCGGTGCGGCGGCAGCCGCCGCCCGAGCATCAGACGGAAGCGTCCCGCACACCAGGACGGCCGCGAGGCGGTACGCTCGGAATGTGTCTTGTTTCCACACTCGTGTCGGACCTCGCAGGGAGTATAGCATGCGTCCCCGGACACGCCTCTAGCCCAGGTCGCGCGCGCGCGCGAGCGCCCGGAGCTTGGCGAAGGCCGCCTCCGGGGGGAGCCGCCCCAGGTCGGAGGCGGTCCCGAGGACGAGCCGATCGGCGGGCGGCAGTCCCGGGACGGACCGCAGCAGCGACGCGATCTCCTCGGCGCTCTCGGCGGGCTCGGTCCCGCCGTCCACCAGGCCCAGGCCGAGCATGAGAGTCTCCGGGAACGGCGTGTCGCGCAGCAGGTCGAGACTCGCCCGACCGCGCACGCAGTCGAGGCTCAGACAGGCGAGACGCTTGAGGCGCGCGATGCCGGGATAGATCCCCCGGATGTCCCCGCCCTCGAGGTGGAGGCAGAGCCTCAGGGTGACGCCGCGTCCCAGGACCTCCCACAGTCGGGTGAAGGTCGGGAAGTCCTCCTTCTCCAGGAGAATCGCCGGCTCGTCGACCTGGATCCAGGTGGCGCCGGCCGCCTGCAGCGCCTTCAGCTCGAGGTTGAGCGCGATGGCGAACCCCACCGCCAGCGCCATCGGGTCGTTGTATGCGCGGTCCTCGGCGATGCGCGAGAGGGTATAGGGGCCGAGGAGCACCGGTTTCACCGGCCGGCTGCTGCCTCCCTTCGCGAACAGGAAATCCTCGGTCAGGATGGGCTTCTTCCAGGCGACCTCCGAATGGACGACGGGCACACGGTACGACCCACCGCTCCCTGGGAGATCCTGCCGCTGCTCTCCCGGTGCCACCCCCTCCAGGCTCCCGGCCACGTGGGTCACCGGATCCGTCCTGCGCACGAGGCCGTCGGTCACGAGGTCGAGACCGGCCCGGATCTGGGCGTCGATCGCCTCGCGCGTGACCCGATCGAGCGCCGCCCCCTCGAGGCGGTCGGGAGTGTCCGGTGTCCTCCAGGGGAACGAGCCGTTGTTCGTCGCGATCATCAGGGTCTCCGTGGCCGAAGTCAGGACGAACGGGAGCGCTTGCGGCCGGGCGGCTCGCGGCGGGGCACGAACGCGATACCGTCCGGCTGCGCGCCGACCGGTATCGTCTGCGCCACCTCGAACCCGGGAATGGAAATGACCGACACGGTGTTCGAGTCGTTGTTGCAGACATAGGCGCGCGAGCCGCTGGCGTTGGTGGTCACGCCGCCGGGTCTCCGCCCGACGGTCACGGTCGTCTTCACCCTCCGCGCCAGCACGTCGAGGACGGTGACGTCGTTCGAGGCGCGATTGGTCACGAGGGCGGTGAAGGAGTTCGGAGTGACGGCCACCCGGATGGGCGTCTGGCCCGTCGGCAGCCGCGCCAGGACGGCGCCGCTGCCGGCGTCCAGGATCGCGACCTGGTCGGTCCTCTGCAGCGCCGCCAGCACCCACTTGCCGTTGGCGGTCGCGGCGATCCCTTCCGGCCCGTCCCCCACGGGGACATTCTTGAGGATGCGCAGGTCGGGCAGCCCGAGAAGCGTCACACTGTCGGAATCGACGTTCGCGGCGTACGCCTTCTTCCCTCCTTCGAGGACCACGACCATGTGCGGCCGCGCCTGAGTCGTGGTGACCGAGCGCATCACGACGTCGCGCGCCGCATCGATCAGGAAGAAGCGCCGGCTGCCTTCGCTCGTCAGGAGCAGGGATCGACCGTCCGGCGTCATGGCCAGTCCGTGCGGCGTGTCGAATCGGTCCGAGCGCAGCGTGCGCGTCACTCGCAGGGCCGCAAGGTCGACCACCGAGACGGTCTTGTCGCGCACGTTGGACACGTAGGCCTTCCGGCCGTCCGGCGTGGCGACGACCTCGTGCGGCTCCTTCCCGACGGGGATGGTCGCGAGACGCCTGTAGGACGGCACGTCGAGCACCATGAGGCTGTCCTCGCCCTTGTTGAGGACGAGGAGACGTCCTTCCGAGGGAGTCTCTCCCGGCTCCTGCGCGGCGGCGACGCTCCAGACTCCCTGCAGTGTCAGGAGACCGCAGAGGATCAGCGAAGCGCGAAGGCGCCGCCCCGGTCCGTTCCACCCCGAAGATCCCATGCCCACACCTCACCCCAGTCGGCGGGGTCCGTGGATTCTAACCGAGCAGGCCTCCGTTGCGCACGGCGGCGGTCAAGCGGGACCGCGCCAGGGCCGCCTTGCGGAAGCGGGCCGACGTCCCCGTCCTCAGGGAAGCCCTGAGACGCCCGAGCTCCCCGATGACGTCGTCGAGGGCGCGCGCCGCGGCCCGACGGTTGGATTTCAGGATGCCGTTCCAGAGGTCGGGGGGGCTGTCGGCGAGACGACTCATCTGCCGCAGCGCCGGACCGGCCAGGTGCAGGAAGGGTCGAGCCTCGCGGCTGCAGGCGGCGTTGGTCAGCGCCACGCTCACGAGCTGCGGCAGGTGGCTGAGGCGGGCGACGATGAGATCGTGCGCGCGCGGATCGAGGAGGGCCGGGCGGGCCCCGAGACGCGTCACCAGGGCCGACAGCCGACGCACGGGACGGGTGGCCGCGAGGCCCGCCGGACCGGAGCCGCGCCGGCGCCCGGCCGCGCGCCCCGCGGGGCAGAGCACCCAGGGGGCCCCCGCGAACAGGCGGCCGTCCGCGTGCTCGATCCCGGAGCGCTCCGAGCCGGTCATCGGGTGCCCCCCGACGAAGCGCGCCCGCAGACCGAGGCGACGGACGACGCGGTCGATCTCCTGCTTGGTGCTGCCGACGTCGGTGAGGATCGCTCCCGGAGGGAGGCCGCGCGCCACACGCGGGAGAGCTCGAAGTATCGCGTCCACCGGCAGGGCGAGCACCACCAGGTCGGCCCCCGCGAGACCCTCTTCCAGGTTCGTGGTCGACTCGTCCAGGGCACCCCGCGCGCGCGCCCTGCGGAGCACCGGCTGTCGGTCGATGCCGACCACCCGCACGCCGCGTAGGGACCGCCGCAGCGCCAGTCCCATGGAGCCGCCGATCAGACCCACGCCCACGATCGCGATGCGGCGGAACGGCGGCGCCGACGTCCGGCTCACGGCCGTCAGAGGGTCCGGCCGATGGCCGGCGCGATGATCCGGAGCTGGGCCATGAGCTCCGCGAACTGCTCCGGGTAGATCGACTGCGGGCCGTCCGAGAGAGCCGCCTCCGGCTCGTGGTGCACCTCGACCATGATGCCGTCCGCGCCGGCCGCCGCGGCCGCGCGGGCCATCGGGATGACCTTGTCCCGGAGCCCTGTGCCGTGACTCGGGTCGGCGAGGATCGGAAGATGGCTGAGCTTCTTGATGATCGGGATGGCCGAGATGTCCATGGTGTTGCGCGTCATGTTCTCGAACGTGCGGATGCCGCGCTCGCACAGCATGACGTCGCGGTTCCCGCCGGCCATGATGTATTCCGCCGACAGCAGCCATTCCTGGATCGTGGCGGAGAGACCGCGCTTGAGCATCACAGCCTTGCGCTGCTTCCCCAGTTCCTTCAGGAGATTGAAATTCTGCATGTTGCGCGCCCCCACCTGCAGGATGTCGGCGTGCTCGGCCACCAACCCGACCTGGCTGGTGTCCATCACCTCCGTGACCACGAGGAGACCGTGCCGGTCCGCCACCCGGCGCAGATGGCGCAGGCCTTCCTCTCCCAGGCCCTGGAAGGCGTAGGGGGAGGTGCGCGGCTTGAAGGCCCCCCCGCGCAGGATGCGGGCCCCGTACCGCTTCACGGAGCTGGCGATGATATCGAGCTGCTTCTCGCTCTCGACCGCGCAGGGCCCCGCGATCATGATGAGGTCGCGGCCGCCGATCAGGACGTCGCCGATCCGGATGACCGTGTCCTCCGGCTGGAACGTGCGTCCGGCCAGCTTGTACGGCTCGGTGATTCTCACCACTTCGTGGACACCCGGCATGATCTCGAATTCCCGGGAATCGAGCGGTGTCCTGCTGGCGCCCACGACGCCGATCACCGTCCGCGTGGTTCCGGTCGACCGGTGCGCGTCGTACCCCTTCTGGGTCAGCGCGGCGATCACCTTCTCGATCTGATCCTCGGTGGCGTGCTCGTTCATCACGATGACCATGGCGTTGCCTCGCTCCTCATTCTCACGGCGTGCAGCGACTCCCTCTCAATCCTGATGCCCTTCCGGATCGGCCGGGTCCGGCGACACCCCCCCGACCGCGTCGTTCTCCCTGCCCCGGTCGGTCGCGATGCGCTCGATCCGGCGCGATTCGTCGATGATCCGCTCGAACAGCCTGCGCAGCGCCTCGGACTGCAGCGGCCCGGAGTTCGTCCTCTGCACGTTGCCCAGGACCTCCTCCTCGCGCGCCGGCTGGTAGATCGGCAGGGCGCGCTCCTGCTTGACGCGCCCCAGCGCGATGGCGCATCCGGCGCGCTCGTTGAGCAGCGCCACCAGCCTGCGATCGATGGCGTCGATCCTCCGCCGCAGATCCTCCATCGGGTCGACCGGCGCCGGCAGACGCCGGACGCCCGTCCTCTCGACGCCATCCTTCTCCCCCCGACGCTTCCGTCGCGTCATCTAGGATTCTGCCGCCGGACGGAGATGCAGCGACGCCTGCAGCGTCCGGCAGAACTCTTCGACCCGCTCCTCCAGACCGGCGGAGCCGGCGTGCTCCTCGATGAGCCGCACCAGGGCGCTGCCCACCACGACGCCATCCGCGAAGTCCGCGATCCTCCTGGCCTGCTCGGGGCGGCTGATGCCGAACCCGACGGCGATCGGCAGCCTCGAGGCGTCCCGCGCCGCCCGCACCTGCGCCTCCAAACCGGGCGGCAGGTCCTCGCGCGCCCCGGTCACGCCCGTCCGCGAGATGACGTAGATGAACCCGCATGCGTTCCGGCAGATCCGTTCGATCCGCTGTTTCGACGAGGTCGGCGACAGCAGGAAGATCAGGTCGACGCCCCTCGGGCGGAGGGCCGCCTGCAGCTCGTCCGCCTCCTCCGGGGGGAGATCGGTGACGAGGACACCGTCCACGCCCGAGGAGGCCGCGGCCACCGCGAACGACTCGAGACCCATCCGATGGATCGGATTGTAATAGGTGAAAAGGATGATCGGCGGGGCCCCGTCGGCTCGCAGCCGGGCCGAGAGATCGAGGCAGGTGCGCATCGTCACTCCGTTGCGCAGAGCCCTCTCCGACGCCCTCTGGTTCACCGGACCGTCGGCGATGGGGTCGGAGAACGGCACGCCGATCTCCAGGAGGTCCGCGCCGGCGGCGGCGAGCCCCCGCGCGATCGATCGCGTCCTCGCCAGATCCGGGTCCCCCGCCGTGATGTACGGGATGAGACAGCAGCGTCCGTGCGCTCGAGCCTCGGCGAAGGCCCGCGCAATGCGTCCCTCCCCGGGCGGTTCCGGTGCAACGGACGGGGTCATGCTCCCTCTCCCTCGAGACTCGCGAGATGTCCCACGTCCTTGTCACCGCGTCCCGACAGGTTGACGATGATCAGGCGGCCCAGCCGGCCGTCGCCCCCTTCCCGCAGCAGGTACGCGACGGCATGCGCCGATTCGAGCGCCGGAATGATCCCCTCCGTCTCCGCCAGGGCGTGGAAGGCCTCGAGGGCCTCGCTGTCCGACACGTGCGTGTACACGACGCGGCCCTGATCGCGGAGGTACGCGTGCTCGGGGCCGACGGCGGCGTAGTCGAGCCCCGCCGACACCGAGTGCGTGGGCAGGATGTTGCCCGCCTCGTCCTGCAGCAGGAAGGTGCGGGTGCCCTGCAGAACCCCGAGACTCCCCCCCGCGAATCGGGCGGCGTGGCATCCGGGGTCGAGGCTCGTTCCACCGGCTTCGACGCCGATCATCCGCACCTGGCGATCGTCGAGGAAGGCGTGGAACAGCCCGATCGAGTTGCTGCCCCCGCCGACGCAGGCCAGAAGGCAGTCCGGCATCCGTCCTTCCGCCTCCAGGATCTGCAGCCGTGCCTCGTGGCCGATGACCGACTGGAAGTCGCGAACCATCGCGGGGTACGGGTGGGCTCCCAGGACCGAGCCGAGGATGTAGTGCGTGTCGTTGACGTGGGTCACCCAGTCGCGCATCGCCTCGCTGATCGCCTCCTTCAGCGTGCGGCTGCCCGCCAGGACCGGCTTCACCTCCGCCCCGAGAAGACGCATCCGGTAGACGTTGAGGGCCTGGCGGCGCATGTCCTCGTCACCCATGTAGACGGTGCAGCGCAGTCCGAACAGGGCGGCGACCGTGGCGGTCGCGACGCCGTGCTGCCCGGCCCCCGTCTCGGCGACGACGCGCCTCTTCCCCATACGGCGCGCCAGGAGGGCCTGTCCGAGCGTGTTGTTGATCTTGTGCGCGCCCGTGTGGGCGAGGTCCTCGCGCTTCAGATAGACGCGCGTGCCGCCGCCCAGCCGGGTCGACAGGGTGTCGGCCCGGTACAGGGCGGTCGGGCGCCCGGCGTAGGTCCGCAGATAACGGTCGAGATCCTTCAGGAACCCCGGGTCGCTCCGCGCCTGGCGCCAGGCCTCCTCCAGCTGCTCGAGCGGGCTCATCAGAGTCTCCGGGACGAAGCGCCCCCCGTAGGGACCGAAGCGCCCGCGGGCGTCGGGGGTCGTCATCCGTTCTCCTCCACGTTCATCGCCGCCTCACGCACCCTTTTCATGAACGCGCTCAGGAGCCTGCGGTCCTTCTTCCCGGGGGCGCTCTCGACGCCGCTGCTGACGTCGATGCCGTAGGGACGGGCCGCGGCGATCGCGTCCCCCACGTTGACGGGCGTCAGTCCCCCGGCCACGATGACCCGGGCGTACGCCGACGTTAGGCGCGCCACGGTCCAGTCGAACGTCGTCCCCGTTCCACCCTTTCTCCCCGGCACGTGGGCGTCCAGAAGGCAGGTCGAGGAGCGGTAGCGCGACACCGACTCGGGCACGAAGTCCGGGCCGACCCGGTGCGCCTTGTACCACGGCAGGGCGATCGAGCGGCAGGACTCCGGCGGCTCGTCGCCGTGCAGCTGCAGGCACGTCAGCCCGGCCAGGAGCGCCGTCGCTTCCATGACACGCGGCAGCTGGTCGGCGAACACGCCGACCCGGGACGTGAACGGCGGCACCGCGGCGCACAGGTCCCGGGCCTGCGCCGGCGTGATCCGCCGCGGGCTGTCCTCGACGAAATTGAAGCCGAAGGCGTCCACGCCCAGCTCCACGCCCAGAAGGACGTCTTCGAGCCGCGTGAGCCCGCACAGCTTGACGCGCACGATCATGACGTCGTGTCCCCGAGGAGACTCAGGAGCGCCGCGCCCGGGTCCGGCTCGCGCATCAGCCGCTCACCGATCAGGAAGGCGTGGTACCCCGCCGCGCGCAGCCGATCGATGTCCTGCCGCGTCTCGATGCCGCTCTCGCTGACCCGCACCGCGCTGCCCGGCAGCCACTCCGCGATGCGCAGGGAGTTGTCGATCGACACGGAGAGGGTCTGAAGATTCCTGTTGTTGACCCCGATCAGAGTGCCGCCGCAGTCGACCGCGCGCCGCGCCTCCTCGTCGGTGTGCACTTCCACCAGCGGCTCCATGTGGAGCGAGCGCGACACGCCGATGAGGGTCGTCAGATCCCGGGATGGCAGGATCCGCACGATCAACAGAAGCGAGTCGGCCCCCAGCACGCGGCTCTCGTACACCTGGTATTCCTCCAGGATGAAATCCTTCCGGAGCACTGGCACCGCCACGGATCTCTTGGCCTGAGCCAGGTCCTCGGGTGTCCCGAGGAAGAAGCCCGACTCCGTCAGGACCGAGAGCGCGACGGCGCCCGCCGACGCGTACGCCTGGGCGACGCCCGCCGCGTCGGCGCGCGCCTGGATGGCTCCCCGGGAGGGAGACGCCTTCTTGATCTCGGCGATGATGTTGATGTGCCCCTCGCGGCGCAGGGCCGCCGGCAGGTCCCGCGGGGGCGGGGCGCTGGTCGCGAGCTCGATCAAACGGCGCGGCGACACGTTCTCCTTGTCGCGCGCCACCTGCGCCCGCTTCGCCTGCACGATCCGGTCGAGAATGTCGGCCATGCCCGAGCCTCCCCCGCTGCCTGTCAGCGCGTCGCGTCGTCGATCGGGCAGAGCGCGCGCAGCCGCTCCACCACGTTACGCGCGGCCCCCGAGTCGATCGCCTCGGCGGCCTGCCGCGCTCCCTGGACCAGGTCGGTCGCGCGCCCCGCGACCAGGAGCGCCGCCGCCGCGTTCAGAAGTACGACATCGCGGCGCGGGCCGCGCTCCCCGTCCAGGATGCCGCGCGCGATCCGGACGTTCTCGGCGGGATCGCCACCGAGAAGATCCCGGAGACGGGCGCGCCCGAGCCCCGCGTCTTCCGGCACGATCTCGCGAACGCGGATCTCGCCGCGATCGAGCTCGGCGACCCGCGTCTTGCCGTGCAGGGCAATCTCGTCCAGGCCCTCGCCATGCACCACCATGACCCGCTCCGAGCCGAGCTCTCGCAGGACCTCCGCGACGATCTCGAGGCGCGCGGGATCGTAGAGTCCCAGGAGCTGGTGGCGCGCGCCGGCCGGATTGGTCAGGGGCCCGAGCAGGTTGAACACGGTGCGAACGCCGAGCTCACGGCGCACCGGCGCCGCGTGACGCATCGCGTCGTGGAGACGGGGCGCATACAGAAATCCGATCCCGATCTCCCGGAGCGATCGTTCGACCGTCTCGGCCGGGACGTCGACGCGGATGCCGAGGCCCTGCAGAAGATCGGCGCTGCCGCAGCGGCTGCTGACCGAGCGGTTGCCATGCTTCGCCACCACGACGCCGGCGGCCGCGGCCACGAACGCCGCAAGTGTCGAGATGTTGAAGGTTCCGGCGCCGTCGCCTCCCGTGCCGCAGGTGTCCAGGATGACGCGGGCGTCGCAGCGCACCGGCGTGGCGCGCTCGCGCATCACGCGGGCGAACTCCGTGATCTCCGTCACGGTCTCCCCCCGCATCCGCAGGGCGATCAGGAGGGCCGCCAGGCGCGCCGGCGGGAGCCGTCCGTCCATGATCCCCTCGAACACCTCCCGGGCCTCACGCGGCTGCAGACGGCCGCCTTCCAGAAGCCCCGTGACGATGGCCTGGAGAGCGTCGTCCTTCACCTCCGCGCCGGCCACGGTTCCTCCAGGAAGTTCTTCAGGAGTCTCTTGCCTTCATGAGTGAGCACCGACTCGGGATGGAACTGCACTCCTTCGGTCGGATGTTCGCGGTGCCTCAACCCCATCAGGACCCCGTCCTCGGTGCGCGCCGAGACTTCGAGTTGCGCCGGGACGCTGTCCGGTGCGATCACCAGCGAGTGATAGCGCGTCGCCTCGAACGGGTTCTCGAGACCGCGAAAGATCGTGCGTCCGTCGTGCGCGATCCGGCTCGTCTTGCCGTGCATCAGCGACGGAGCGCGCACGACGCGCCCGCCAAATGTCTGTCCGATGGCCTGATGGCCGAGGCAGACCCCGAGGATCGGCACCTTCCCCGAGAACGTCCGCACGGTCTCGAGGGTGATGCCCGCCTGGTCGGGGGTCTTGGGGCCCGGGGAGAGGACGATCGATTCAGGACGGCGCGCCGCGATCCCCTCCACCGTGATCCGGTCGTTCCTGTACACCTCCACCTCGGCTCCCAGCTCCTGAAGGTACTGGACGAGGTTGTAGGTGAACGAGTCGTAGTTGTCGATGACGACGATCACGCCCGGGCCTCCGCGCGCTCGATGGCGTCGATGAGCGCCCCGGCCTTGCTGACGCACTCGCGGTACTCCTGCTGCGGCACCGAATCGGCCACGATCCCGGCCCCCGCCTGCACGTGCGCCACCCCCCGCGCCAGGACGGTCGTCCTTATGGTGATGCAGGAATCGAGGTTTCCCGAATAATCGACGTAGCCGATGGCACCGGCATACGGGCCGCGCCGGCTGGTCTCGAGCTCTTCGATGATCTCCATGGCGCGCACTTTCGGGGCGCCGGAGACCGTGCCCGCCGGGAAGCAGGCCAGCAGGCCGTCGAACGCGTCCCGGTCGGCCCGCAGCCGTCCGGTGACCTCGGAGACCAGATGCATGACGTGCGAGAAACGCTCCACGCCCATGAAGCGGCTGACCTCGACCGTGCCGGGCCGGCTGACGCGCCCCAGGTCGTTCCGGCCGAGGTCCACGAGCATGACGTGCTCCGCCCTCTCCTTGGGGTCGGTCCGCAGCTCATCCTCGAGGGCCAGGTCCTCCTCCTCGTCCCGCCCGCGCGGCCGCGTGCCGGCGATCGGCCGGGTCCTGATCCTGTCCCCCTCGACCCGGACCAGCATCTCCGGCGAGGCGCCCGCCAGGGCCACCTCGCCGAAGTCGACGTAGTACATGTACGGCGACGGATTGATGCGCCGCAGGGCGCGGTAGATGGAGAACGGCGCGGCCGCGGCCCGCCGCTCGAAGCGCTGCGACAGGACCACCTGGAAGATGTCGCCCGCCCGGATGTAGTCCTTGGCGTGCCTGACATTCTCCTTGTAGAGCGCCTCGCTGATGTTCGCCTTCCAGCGACCCCGCCGGTGCCGCCGAGGCGCCGGTGCCGGCGCGGGGCGGAGCAGCAGCCTCTCCATCGCCTCGATGCGCCGGCAGGCCGCACCGTGGCGCTCGCGCAGGGCGCCGGCCCCCAGAGGACGGCCCCCCTCCTCCGTCCGGATGTTCGAGACGATCTGGATCCGCTGCTTCAGGTGATCGAACGCCAGGACCGTGTCGTAGATCCCGAACATCATGTCCGGGAGGCGCACGTCGTCCTCGATCGAGCGCGGCAGCCGCTCGAGGAGCCGCACGACGTCGTATGACAGGTAACCGACCGCCCCGCCCGTGAAGCGCGGCAGATCCCCCAGGCGCACCGGCCGGTTCCCGGACATCGCCCGTCGCAGCGCCCGCAGCGGATCGCCGCCCGACAGTTCGCCGTCGACCGTGGAGCGCACGAGCGCCGTGGGATCGCGTCCGAGGAACGAGTAGCGGGCGATCGCCTCGCCCCCTTCCACCGACTCGAGGAGGAACGGCTGGCGCGCTCCCCGCGCGATGCGGAGGAAGGCGGCGACCGGCGTGAGCAGGTCCGCCTCCATCTCGCGACACACCGGGATGATATTGCCCTGGCGCGCCAGTCCGGGGAGATCCGCCGCATCGACGCTGAAGCCGTTCGTCAACGGTCCCCCCTGCCCTTGTCCTTCTCGAAGATCCCGAGCGTGCGCGGCACTTCGAAGACGACCTGGATCGGGTCGTCGAGCCCGCTCACCTTGAAGAGCAGGCGCAGGGGCACGCCGTTGAGACCCGATTGCGGGACCGGGAAGTAGAGCACATCCTCCATGTAGGCCTGCGGCGGGAGCGATACCTTGTCGATGAGCAGGGAGCGCGGCCCGGACACCGGGTAGAACCCGCTCTCGACATAGGTGTAGAGCCCGGCGCCGATGGACGTGAACTGGCGGTTCTGACGAAACAGCCGCCGGTCCAGCTCGAGACGCGGGTAGTTCTCCGACAGCTCCCGGGCCGGCACGATCGAGTACTGGTTCCCCAGAGGATCCTCGAGCGTGAACGATTCGCGCGTGATCTCGAACGTCTTCTTCGACCGGTTGATGACCTGCACGAACAGCGGGAAGTAATGTTCGTTGCGGATGAACCGGGCGGCCTCGACCCCGACCACCATGCGGGCGACCGTTCCCTCTTCCTTGTAGTTGAACGGGCTCAGCTTGTCGCTGTACGGTGACACCACATTGGGATTGCGTTCGACGGACGCGCATCCGGAGAGAAGACAGGCTCCGATCAGGGCGAACGTGATCGGCACTCGACGGGACGCTCGTGTCTCATGCATCGCGGTTGACCTCATCCTGAACGACAGCGTGACGCGCCGTGGGGCAGGCACGGACGCCCTGCAACGGGACGCACTCTCCCCCGGGTGCCTGCGCATCCCGGGAGCGGCGGGTCGGACGCGTCCCGCCGGCGCCTCGGTCAGCGCCACCAATAATAAAAGTAGTTTGTGATGTGGAACAGGGCGGAGCGACGGGGCCGTGCCGCCTCGCGGATCGTGAGGTCCACAAAGTCGTCCTCGCCGGCGGGCCTGGCGTACACGGCGGTTCTCCCGAAAGAAGCGCCGTTACTCTACTGCACACCCTCCGGGCTGTCAATCGCGTGGGACAGGCAGAGGCCCGAGGCAGGACCCGCGGCGACAGGCCCGTCGGCGCGCTCAGCGATGTCGCGCCCGCCGGGAGCGCCGGCGCACCGGGCGCGCCCGCGCCGGGCGAGTCTTCGCAGGACGCGCCGGCGCGGCCGCGCGGGGTCGGGGGCGGGCGGGCCCGGTGATGGGCGCCTCGTGTCCGAGGATCCTGAGAGCCGTCTCCTGCATCAGCTTGATGGGGGCCTCTGTGCCCGTGAACAGGAGGAACTGCGCGGCCGCCTGCGCCACGAACATCTCGACTCCGTCGACGATGTGGTGCCCGCGCGCCAGCGCCTCGCGGAGAAGCCTGGTCCGGGGAGGGTTGTAGACGATGTCGTAGACCCAGGGGGCGGCGATCCAGGAGGCCGGCAGGGGGGACTGCTCAGCGTCCGGTGCAAGTCCGACGGAGGTGGCGTTGATCAGGACATCGCACGGGAATCGCCGCAGTCGATCCCAGGGAAGATGCCGAACCCCGAAGGCCCGCGCCAGATCGCGGCCGCGACCGGCCGAGCGGTTGAACAGCGTGACCCGGCCTCCCTCGGCGGAAAGACCATAGACCAGGGCGCGCGCCGCGCCCCCGGCGCCCATGAGCGCGACGCGGGCTCCGCGCAGCGTCATCCGCCGGCGCAGCGGAAGAAGAGCCGCCTCCACGTCGGTGTTGTGCCCCTCGAGGCGGTTCCACACCTTCACGACCGTGTTGACCGCCCCGACGCGCCGCGCGGTCTCGTCCAGCGCGTCGAGGTGCGGCAGAATCGTCTCCTTGTGGGGCAGCGTGACGCTGAAGCCGGCCAGGCGCAGCTCGCTCAGAAGAGGCAGGAATTCCGCGAGCGTCCCCGCCTCGAACGGCAGGTAACGGTAATCGAGACCGAGCGCCGTCAGGGCGGTATTGTGGACCCACGGCGACAGGGAGTGGGCGATCGGCGACCCGAGGACACCCAGCAGTCGGGTCGTGGGGCCGATGCGATCGAAGCGGTACACATCGAACAGATCCTCGAGCGCCACCTGTCCTGAAGAGCTGCCGGGCGCGCCCCGGCGCGGCGCGTACACGGCCGCCGACCCCCACAGGCGCGCCAGGATCCGGCTCGGCACTCCCTTAGGCCCCATGCAGAAGGACACCAGCTGCCCGGGCTCCGCGGTCCTCAGGAGGTCGCGCACGCGCAGGACGTCCGAGGCGGCATCGGCGAGCGTCACGATCTTGAGAAGCGCGTCCCTTCCGGCCGCTCGCATCTCCCGATGGAGCCCCTGCAGGTCGGCGGGCGTCCCCTGGAGGTCGTGGTACGAGAGGATGCGCCGGGAGCGCCCCGGTCCTGTCAGCAGGTGCAGGTCCTGGCCGCCGTACTCCAGGTCGACGTAGTCCACACCGGCCGTCAGGGCCCTGCGCAGGAGCGGCTCGCGATCGGCGGGCCGGGCGCGCCCACCCTGCTGCCGGCTGCGCACGGTGATGAGCTTCGGTTTTCCCGGGAGACGGAGCAGACGATCCGCATCCAGATCTCGGACGAGGTCGAGACGAAGCTCAACGATATCCGCCCGCGGATCGGGCGACAGGTAGGCGCTGCGCATCGCCTCGGTGGTGTCGCAGGCCACCACCTGGACGACGAGGGAGCGGGGCGGCACGGGATCCTCCGCCGGGCGGCGGCTCAGGACGGGTCGGCGCCGCGCGGAAACAGCGACGTGCTCAGGTATTTTTCACCGCGGTCCGGCAGGAGCGTGAGAATGTGCCCTGTTCCGATGCGCCGGGCGATCGCGAGGACCGCGAACATCGCGGTCCCCGACGAGATGCCCGCGAAGATCCCTTCCTTGAGAGCCAGCTCGCGCGCGGTGCGGCAGGCGTCCTCGTCCGTGACCGTCATGCGCTCGTCGACGAGCGACCAGTCCATGATCTCCGGCACGCGCGACTCGGACATGTTCCTGAGGCCCTGCTGCGTGTGCTTCGTCTGCGGCTCGACCGAGACGACCCGCAGCCTCGGGTTCCGCTCCTTGAGCCGGCGCGCCATGCCGACGAGCGTGCCGCACGTGCCGAGCGTCAGGACCAGCCAGTCGATCCGCCCGCCCGTCTGGAGCCACGCCTCCTCCGCCGTTCCCTCGTAGTGCGCGCGGACGTTGTCCGGGTTGACGTATTGTCCCACCCGGAAATACTTCCGCGGATCCCCGGCATGCATCCGGTCGGCGAGATCCCACGCCTCGTCCGAGCCGCCGTCCTTCGACGTGAACACGATCTCGGCCCCCAGAGCCAGCAGGATCTGCCGTCGTTCGACCGAAACCTTCTGCGCCATGGTGATGACGACCGGGTACCCCTTGACCGCGCCCACCAGCGCCAGACCGATCCCGGTGTTGCCGCTGGAGGACTCCAGGAGCGTCATGCCCGGCCTGAGCTCCCCGCGTCTCTCCGCCTCCTCGACGATCCGCAGGGCGATCCGCTCCTTGACGCTCCCCATCGGATTGAACCCTTCCACCTTGGCATGAATCACGATACCCGGTTCGCTGAACATCCTCCGGATGCGCACGAGCGGCGTGCTGCCGATGGTGTCGAGGATGCTGTCGCAGGCGGCGGGAACGTCCATGGCGGCGGCATTATAGTGCACCGTCGAAGAGCGTGTCCCCTGGCGCAATTGACAAGAGCGTCGGCGCGACGCTAGCATTTCACGTTGCGCGTCACGCTTCGAGGAGGCAGGATGACCGAGCAGACCGCGGCCAAGTTGACGAGCCACGCCCGTTCCGGGGGCTGAGCGGCCAAGCTCAGTCCGGTGGACTTGAGCGAAATCGTCAGGGAATTCGCCGGGGCGGCCAAGACCGACCCCAACCTGCTCGTCGGCTTCGAGACCGGCGACGACGCCGGTGTGTACCGCCTCACCGACGACCTGGCGCTGGTCCAGACCGTCGATTACATCACGCCGGTCGTGGACGATCCGTTTCTCTTCGGCCAGGTCGCGGCGGCCAACTCGATCTCCGACGTCTATGCCATGGGTGGCCGCCCGCTGACCGCCATGAACTGCTGCAATTTCCCGGCTAAGAACATCGACAAGGCCTCCCTGCGCAGGATCCTCGAGGGCGGCTTCAGCAAGATCAAGGAGGCCGGTGCGACGCTGGTCGGCGGGCACACGGTGCGTGACGATGAGCTGAAGTACGGCCTGTCGGTCACCGGGCTCATCGATCCCAGAAGGATCCTGACCAACGCGGCCGCGCGGCCCGGGGACCATCTCGTCCTGACGAAGCCGATCGGCACCGGCGTCATCATCACGGGGTACAGGCGGGGGGCGGTGTCCGAGGAGCTCCTGATGCGCGCCGTGAACTGGATGGCGGCCTTGAACCGGACGGCTTGCGAGACCATGCTCGAGTTCGACTCGCACGCCTGCACCGACATCACCGGCTTCGGTCTGAGCGGCCACGCCCTGGGCATGGCCAAGGCGAGCAAGGTCAGGATGCGGCTCCGCTTCCCGGACATCCCGAAGTACGAGGAGAGTCTGGACCTGATCGGACAGGGTATCGCGACATCCGTCACCGGCTCCAACATGCAGGTGGCCCAGGACGCCATGACCTTCTCCGGCACGTTCAGCGACGACGAGAAGTGGCTGATCGTCGACCCGCAGACGTCGGGCGGCCTGCTCATCACTCTGCCGGCCGACCAGGCGCCTGCGCTCGTCGCGCGACTGCGCGAGCGTGGCAACGCGATCGCCGCGGTGATCGGCGAGGTCGTTCCGGCCGACGGCCGGCCCGGCCTCGAGTTCCTGAAATAGACCTCCCCGCCGACCTGTCCTAGAGCGTCGACATCGGATCGATGTCGATCACGAGGTTCTCCACGTTCGGCTTGATCCGGTCGAGCGCCTGCAGAGTGTCGGCGACGGTCGCCTGCAGGTCCTTCCGGTTCGGGGCCTTCACGATAATCTGCACGCGGTAGTCGCCGCGCAGACGCTCGAGGGGGGCCGGCGCGGGGCCCAGGACCTGGATGCGCCGCCCCGCCAGTCCGCGGAGGATCCGCGCGATGCCCCCCGCCTCCTCCCGGGCGCGCTCGAAGACTCGTCCCTTGACCAGCAGAACCGCAAGCGCGGCGTAGGGCGGGTAGTTCATGGCCCGACGAAAGGTCAGCTCGCGGGCCGCGAAGCCGGCGTAGTCGTGATCGCAGGCGTGACGGATGGCGTGATGGTCGGCATAGTACGCCTGCACGATCACTTCACCGGCCCGCTCACCGCGGCCGCTGCGCCCGGCGACCTGCGCCAGGAGCTGGAAGGCCCGCTCCCCCGCCCTGAAATCGGGGAGCGCGAGAAGGGCGTCCGCGGCCACGACCCCGACGAGAGTGACGTTCGGGAAATCGTGCCCCTTGGCGATCATCTGGGTGCCCAGCAGGATGTCCACCTCGCCGCGCTCGACGCGCGTCAGGAGACTCTCCACGGCACCCCGGCCGCGCGCCGTGTCGCGATCCAGTCTGGCGACGCGCGCCCCCGGCAGGGCGGTCTTCAGGACCTCCTCCAGCCGTTCGGTGCCGGTCCCGCCGAAATGCAGGTGCGCGCTGCCGCAGATCGGGCAGGCCGAAGGGACCGGTCTGCTGTCGTCGCAATAGTGACAGTTCAGGCGCTTCCGGCGCAGGTGCAGCGTCATCGGGATGCTGCACTGCCGGCACTGGACCTGCTCCCCGCAGGAACGGCACAGGACGAAGGTGGAGAAGCCGCGCCGATTCAGCAGCACCAGGCTCTGCTCGCCCCGCCGCAGGCGTTCCTCGAGTCCCGCGATCAGCCGCCGCGACAGGATCGTTTCCCGCCCGACCTCCTGGAATTCCCGCCGCATGTCGACACGCTCCACCAGCGGCAGACCGGCGCTGCCGATCCGTCCCGGAAGCGACAGCATCCGGTAACGGCCGCGCCGCGCCTGCAGGAAGGTCTCCATCGACGGCGTGGCCGACCCCAGGATGACGACCGCCTTCGCCAGCTTGCCACGCAGGATCGCCAGGTCGCGGCCGTTGTAACGAGGGTGCTCCTCCTGCTTGTAGGAGGCGTCGTGCTCCTCGTCGACGACGATCAGCCCGAGTCCGGGGATCGGGGCGAACACGGCCGAGCGCGCTCCCAGGACGACGTCGACCCTGCCGTCGCGGATGCGCCGCCACTCGTCGTAGCGCTCTCCGTCCGTCAGACCGGAGTGCAGGAGAGCCAGGACCTCTCCGAACCGCGAGCGCATCCGCCGCGCCAGAAGCGGGGTCAGTCCGATCTCCGGCACCAGGTAGAGGGCCCTGCGCCCCGAGGCGACGGCCGCCTCGATCGCGCGGAGGTAGATCTCGGTCTTGCCGCTCCCCGTCACGCCGTGCAGGAGGAACGGGGAGAAGCTCTGCGACTCGAGGGCTTCCCGGATCGTCTCGATCGCCCGCGCCTGGTCCGGAGTGGGCGTGACAGGCACCCGCGGCTCCAGGGCCATCTCGAGGGACGCTGGACGCCGGGGTGACTCGACCCCCTCGATGCTCACACGCCCGGCCGCCTCGAGGCTCCGCAGCGTCGCGCGCGGAGCGCCCGCAAGGCGGAGGAGATCGGCGACCGGCATTGTCCCGCCGTGCCCGGTCAGGACGTCCAGAAGACGCTTCCGGCGCCTGCCACGCGGAGCCTCCTCCAGATCGAGGACCGTCGCGTCGCCAGGGACGGGCACCCTTCCTCCCCCGGGTCTCTCCCGCAGCAGGGCATGCTCCTCGACGCGCGGTCGCAGCCCGGGGGACGTGGCGATCTCGGTCACCTCGACGAGACTCCCCCGGCGGAGCCTCTCCAGGAGGGCCGGCTTGAACCGCGGGCCGACCCGGCGCTTCAGGTCGGGCAGACGGAGCGCGGCACCGTGCGCGGAGGTGAACTCCGCGACGACCCCGAGGATCTCCCGCGCCAGAGGGTCCGACGCGATACGGGGGAGCGAAGCGTCCAGGAGAACCCCGCCACCGCCCCCGAGCGCGGCACGACCGGCGGCGGTCATCGATACGACCTTCTCGACGCGGGCCTTCATCCCCGGCAGGGCGGATCGGATCATTTCGCCCAGGGACGACACGTAGTAGTCCGCGGCGAACCGGGTCAGCTCGAGGACCTGCGCGTCCAGGACCGGCTCGGAATCGAGGACCTCCTCGATCGGCTTGAGCGGAGGGGACGTTCCCCGATCCTTCCCCGACTCGTGCACGTCGAGCAGGTACCCGGTCAGCAGACTCCGGCCGAACGGAACGATCACGCGCACACCCGGCCGGCAGCGCGGGGCGAGCGCGGGAGGGACCGAGTAGGTGAACAGGCGTCGCACCGGCCGCGGCACGGCGACCGAGGCGACGAGGAGGCTCATTCCGGTGTCTTCAGCTCGGCCATGACCTTCTTCATGTCGTCCCAGACCTCCCTCTTGGCGGAGGGATTACGCAGAAGGTAGGCCGGGTGGAAGGTCGGCATGACGCGGATGCCGCCGATATGATGGAACGTCCCGCGGAGCCGCGTGATGGTGTCCCGCGTGCCCAGGACCGTCTGCGCAGCGGGCGTTCCGAGGCAGACGACCACGCGCGGTCGGATCGCCATGATCTGCTGGAACAGGAAGGGTGAACAGGTGGCGATCTCGTCGGGCAGCGGCGTGCGGTTCTCCGGTGGCCGGCATTTCACCACGTTGGCGATGTAGACGTCCTTTCGCTCCATTCCCATCGACTCGATGATCCGGGTGAGGAGCTGGCCGGCCCGCCCGACGAACGGCTCCCCTCTCAGATCCTCATCGGCCCCCGGACCTTCGCCGACGAAAAACAGACGCGCCTTCGGATCGCCAACGCCGAACACGATGTTGGTGCGGTTGCGGTGCAGCCCGCAGCGGGTGCACTCGCCGAGATCGTCCCGGACGATTCGCAGCGCCGTTTCCGAGTCCGGCGCCTCGGGCGCCCGCGCAGCGGCGAGCGGCGAAGTCGCTCGTTCGGCTCCACGACCGCGCCCCCCCGCAGCGGATGGCGCGGGGACGTCGACATCCTCCACCCCCCCGAACAGGCCGGCCTGCGCGCCCCTGCGGCGATCCTCCGGGGCCGCCCCGGAGCGGGCGGCGGCCGGCGGCTCGGACGCGACCGACCGGCTCGCCGCCCGGGGGACCGGCAGATCCTCCACGCCCAGGAGACGCAGCCACTCGAGCCGCGCCCGCAGAGTCCCAAGGTCGTCGTGTGCCTGCATCAGGGCGCCTCCGGCCGGGCGTCCGCCGGGCGACGGCGGGGCCGCCCCGCATCCCCTTCACGCAGCAACCGCTCCGCCAGGTCGAGAATCCTCGACGCCATCGCCTCCTTGGACATCAGGGGCAACTCGGTCCTGCGTCCTCCTGCATCGATCGCCAGGGCGCGGTTCGTGTCCGCTTCGAATCCCTCCCCCTCCCTGCCGATGCGGTTGGCGACGACCAGATCGAGGTTCTTCTTCCGGAGCTTCTTCAGCGAATTCGACTCGAGGTCGCCGGTCTCCGCCGCGAATCCGACCAGGACCTGCCCCGGCTTCTTGCGCCGTCCAAGCTCCTCCAGGATGTCGGGAGTGGGCATGAGGCGCAGAAGGATGGCGCGATCGGCGCCGCGCCCCTTGAGTGCCTTGCGACGCAGCGACTCCTTCTTGATCTTGCCGCGGGAGCGCTCCTCGGGACGGTAGTCGGCGACCGCCGCCGCCTTGAGGACGAGGTCGACGCCGGGGGCCTGGTTGAGGGCGGCGCGGAACATCTCGTCCGCCGTGATCACCCGGACGAGGCTGGCTCCCGCGGGCGGAGCGAGCATCGTCGGGCCCGAGATCAGGGTGACCTCGGCGCCGCGCGCCAGCGCCTCGGACGCGAGGGCGTACCCCATCTTTCCGGTGGAAGGGTTGCTGAGGAATCGGGCCGGGTCGAGCGCCTCGCGCGTCGGCCCCGCCGTCACGAGGACGCGGCGGCCTTCAAGCGACCGCGGAGTTTTTTTTTAACGACCGCCAGCGCGGCGTCGACGATGACATCGGGCTCCGCCATGCGGCCCACCCCCTCGTCGCCGCACGCCAGGTCCCCGATCCCAGGCTCGATGACGCGCACGCCGCGCGTCTTCAGGAGGGCGAGGTTGGCCTGCGTGGCGGGGTGCTCCCACATCCACACGTTCATGGCGGGCGCCACCGCGACCGGCGCCGTCACCGCCAGATAGAAGGTGCTCAGGAAATCGTCGGCGATGCCGTGCGCCAGCTTGGCCAGAATGTCGGCGGTCGCGGGGGCGACCAGGAACAGGTCGAGTCCGCGCGCCAGGGTGATGTGCTGCACGTCGGCGCCCCGCGACAGGTCCCATTGACCCGTGATCACCGGCTGCCCGCTGAGCGTCTGCAGGGTGAGCGGCGTGATGAACCGCTGCCCCCCCGGGGTCATGATCACGTGCACTTCCGCGCCGGCCTTCACCAGCCCCCGCACCACCTCGGCCGCCTTGTACGCCGCGATTCCTCCGCTCACGCCGAGGGCGATGCGCAGATCGGCGCGCCCCGCCTCCGCACCACGATCCTCGGAGAGGTCCGGGCGCCTGCCGTCCGTCACGACCCCGCCGGCCGACCGTCGCTTCCGACCGTCAGCTTCCCGGCTCACGGTTCTCCAGACCGGCGCCGTCGGCGGGGTACGTCTCCGTCGTCACTTCGGCGACCTCCTCGACCGGGTACTCCTCGGGGAAGGGACCGTAGCTGTAAGGAATCGCGCCGGCGATCACTTCCTGCATCGCGATGGTCACGGGCTTGTGCGCCATCGTCTCCACCCGCGCACGGGCCCCCCGCTGCAGCTGCTTGCAGCGTTCGCCCGCTACGGAGATGAACTCGAACTTGTTGCCGATGTTCTCGGTGGGAATCATCGAACCTCCATGAACCGGAAGTGAAGGGCGTTCCAGGCCTTATTCTAGACGAAAAGGGGCTGCTGGATCGAGAAGAAGGCCGTCCGGGCCCCGGCCGGCGATTCCGCCGGGGGAGACGCTCCAGGAAGAGTCATGAGATGTCATGCTGCCCGCGCGGGGTGAGGTTCTGTCGGGTGGACCATCACCCTCCCGAGGTTGACTCCGTTCCTCGAATAAGGTGCCCCACGCCCGAGCTGAGCAGAAGGGCCAGGAAAGGTATGATGGGGACGCGATAGCGCTCGCCCTGATGACCCACGAACGAAGAGATTGCGCAGTGATACAGGACCGCGATCACGACGAAACACATGACTTTTTGCATATGAGGAGTCCACCGTCCCCAGCGCGCCAGGAGCCAGGGGATGGCTGCCATCCCCCCGAGGGAAATCATCATGCCCAGGGCCACCGGCACAGCCAGCAGCCCCAGCTCGCCGAGCCACCCGATCCGGCCACGCACACTGCCCTCCGGGATTTTCGGCGGGTGCTCCAGAAGGATCGCGGCCAGCATGGAGTCCGGCACACCCATCAGGAAGATGCAGTTGGTCAGCCACTGTCGGGCAGCCACACCTGGATGGGCGGCGAGGGTCGTGCGGAAGTACGCCGTGCGCTGAACGGAGGCTTCCCGCGATGTGAGGCCCTGGTCCGTGCCGAAACCGGGCTCCCATGGTTTGATGTAGCTGTCGGTCGGAGACGGGTCGTTCCGACTGCTGTGGCTCTCCACGTCCTGGGCGAATATGGCCTGGGCCCATGGGCCGGTCGAGTGCAGTTCATAGAATCCCAGTTCAATGTAGTTGCGCAAAGACCAGGCGATGGCCGGCGACAATGCAACCAGCATGAAAATACCGATTCCGCGGACCATCCCCGCCCTGCCCCACCGCGCCCACACGAGAACCGGCAGGACTGCCAGCGGAAAGAACTGACCGATCGGGCGAACCAGAGGCAAGACCCCCAGAACCGCACCCAGCCACAGCAGGGTACCGGTATCCTGAAGTCTCAGATAACGTTCCCAGGCCTGGAGCGCCAGAAGAAGGACCAGGGAGTACAGCATCTCCGACAGAATCACATTCGAGTAGGCCATGGCTGAGGGTTCCATCGCCAGAAGAAGCCCGACAGGAAGAACGCCGAGGTATCCTGGCAGCGCCCGGGACGATCGCGCGGCGAGAACAACGACCCATGCCCCCAGGAGACACTGCACGAGGACCGCACCCGTCACCCGAAGAGGTGAGGCGATGCCTGTCGCAAAAATGAGAGCCAGCACCAGGGGGTAGCCCGGGACGCGCCCCTCGGCCGGCTTCCCCGCATCATCTTGAATGGCACCGTGCTCCAGGAGACTCCTCGCGGTTTCGATGTAACTGTGGGAATCCGGCAGCTGGAAGAAAGGCTCGCCCCTCAAAGAATTGACCGAGAACACCGAAAGACGCGCGAGAAGAGCGACACCGAACACGACCCACAAGACGCTCCTGCGGGCGGTTCCGCGCGGAGGCGAGAGAACACTGTTTCGTCTGGATTCAGGAGTCTCGCTCATCGTCAACCGATCATCCGCACTGGACGATTCTTGCCCGCTCCGTTTTTCGGTCAGGTTTCTAGCAATGATCGGTGAACTCGCGCAGAATTGCTTCCAGGCGCGCCTTCTGCCTATCGGTCCGGCAGCGCGCCGCCTCCACGACTGCTCGCAGCTGACGGTAGGCGACCTCGAAATCGTCGTTGATGATGACGTAGTCGTAGGTCGGACTCCTCTCCACCTCGCCCCGCGCCAGCCGCAGCCGGCGGGCCATCTCCTCGGGCCCGTCTGTGCCGCGCTTGGTGAGCCGCTCCTTGAGCGCCGCCCTGCCGGGGGGAAGAATGAAGATGAGCACCGCCTCGGGGATCAGGCGGCGGATGTTCACGGCCCCCTGCGTATCGATGTCGAGGAGGATGTCGCGGCCGCGCGCCGCCGCCTCCTTCACCCCCTCCACCGACGTGCCGTAGAGATGCCCTCCGACCACGGCCCATTCGACGAACTCCCCCCGATCGCGCCGGCGCTCGAACTCCTCTCGATCCACGAAGAAGTAATCCGCGCCATCCCTCTCCCCGGCGCGTGGCGGGCGTGTGGTGAACGACACGGAGAAATCAACCTTCCGGTCCTCCTCCAGGAGGCGCTTGCAGAGCGTGGTCTTGCCCGCGCCGGAGGGGGCGGAGATTACCAGGACCGATCCTTGCGGATCACGATCCCGGTCGGCGGCCCTTCCGCCGGCGGCCCGGGTCACGCGCCCCTCCTTTCTCCGTCGCACGCGCCCGCGCTCATTCGAGGTTCTGCGCCTGCTCGCGGATCTTCTCTACCTCGGCCTTGATCAAGAGCGCCCCCTGGCAGATTGGCAGCGTCTCTGACTTCGAGGAGATCGTGTTCGCCTCCCGGTTCATTTCCTGCATGATGAAATCGAGTGTCTTGCCGATCGACCCTTGCGGCCGGGACAGCGTCTCCTCCGCCTGGTCCAGGTAACCCTGAAGCCGGACCAGCTCTTCGGTGATGTCCGCTCGGCTCGCCAGAAGGGCCACCTCCTGCGCTAGCCGGGACTCGTCAAGCGCCCGCTCGCCGCTCAGGAGCGTTGCGACGCGCTCCTTGAGCCGGCGCGCGTACGTCTCCGGGAGTCCACGGGCCTCCTCCGCGATGCGGCGCCCCGCGGCGCGGATATCCTGCAGGCGGACCTTGAGATCATCCGCCAGGCGCCTCCCCTCCGAAGCGCGCATCGTGTCGTACACGTCGAGCGCCCGACACAAAGCCTCGGTGAGGAGGGCCGCGGCGACACCATCAGCCTGCGCCGCCTCCGCCTGGAACACAACCACCCCCGGCAGACTCAGGATCGACTCCACACCGACTGCCCCCGTCAGGCTGAACTCCGTCTTGAGGGTGTCGACCGCGCGCAAGTATTCGGACACGAGGCCCCGATTGATCACGACCTGCGAGGACGCGGGGCGCGATGAGACGATCACCACGGCGATGTCGATGCGCGCACGCGACACCCGCTCCTGGATCACGGTGCGCAGCGCGGGCTCCAGCAGACCGACCTCGCCCGGCAGCCTCATCTTGACGTCCAGGAACCGGTGGTTGACCCCCTTCAGCTCAACCTGGACCCGTACGCCGTCGCGCTCGACCACTCCCTGGCCGAACCCGGTCATGCTCATGACCTGCCCGAGATGGCCCTCCCTCCTCATCCCGTCCTCGTTCCTCGTCTGTCCTCGTGACGGCTCAGGCCGCGTGCTTGCGGCCGCGCGCGCCGATCATATCCCAAGCGGCCGCCGCGACCCTCGCGATGGCGCCCGGCCGGCCTAGTCGCGAGCGCACGCCGGACAAGGCCCGGCGCATCGTCTCCGCCGCGGGCGGATCGGTCAGGAGGCGCCGCAGCTCGACGGCGATGCGCTCCGGCGTGCACTCGTTCTGCACCAGCTCGGGGGCGATCCTCTCGCCGGCGATCAGATTCGGCATCCCGACGTGCGGCACGTCGGAGATGAGGCGGGCGAGGGCGAAGGTGAGCGCGTTCATCCTGTAGACGATCACCATCGGGACCCCCAGGAGGGCGGTCTCCACCGTCGCCGTTCCGGAGGCCACTATCGCGGCATCACAAGCCGCCAAGGCATCGTAGCGACCCTCGCGCACGAGGACGCACTCGAAGTCGGCCCCCCCGGCGCCGGCCCCTGGGCCTCGCCTGCGCCCCGCGCGCAGGATCTGCTCCACGTCGCCCGTCGCGAGAGTCGGCGCGACGGGCAGAAGGACCTGCAGGTCGCGGAACTCCTCGCGCAAACGCAGCGCCGCGGCCCGCATGATCCCCAGGTGGGCGCGAAGCTCGTTCCGGCGGCTCCCGGGGAGCAACGCCACGGTCGGCCGCCCCGGATCGAGACCCAGGGGACGTAGCGCCTGATCCCGGGTGAGCACCGGATGGACGAGATCCAGGAGAGGGTGTCCGACGAACTCCACCGGAACACCCGCCTGCCGGTAGATCTCCTCTTCGAACGGCAGGATCACCAGCATCCGATCGACCGTCCTGGCGATCTGCTTCACCCGACCCTTGCGCCAGGCCCAGACTTGCGGGCTGACGAAATAGAGGATCGGCACCCGGGCATTCCTGGCATGCGTCGCCAGGCGCAGGTTGAAGTCGGGATAATCGATCAGCAGCACCAGGTCGGGTCGCTCCGCCGAAGACAGGAGGGCCCGGGCCTCGCGGTAGGCGCGCCAGATGGCGCGCGCGCTCCCGAGGACCTCGAGAAAGCCGGTGACCCCCAACGTCCCGGCGTCGCCCAGAGGCGCGAGACCGGCGGCGCGCATGGCCGGCCCGCCGATGCCGGTGAACCGGACACCAGGACTGGGCGTCTCGGCTCCGGACGACGCGCCGATCCGGCCGCCGGGGGGATGCAAAGGCTCGGCCATCGCGCGCATCACCAGGCTGCCGTAGAGATCGCCCGAAGCTTCCCCCGCGACGATCAGGACGCGCGCGACACCGCCTACGCTCATCGCGTGTCCACGGCACGCGACCCCGAGGCCGATGCTTTGCGATCGCCGCGGGCCAGTGTCTCCGCCTCTTCGGTCAGACGATCGAGTGCTCCCTGGAGGGCGAGTCGCTTCAACTCCATGACGTGGCGGTCTGCTTCGAACGGAACCTCGACTGCGTCACCGTAGACGATGATGGCCCTGGCGAATGGCAGCGGGATCTGGAAGGCGTCCCAGGATCGGAGAGTTTTTTTTTAGATGCGGCGAAGACAACCGGGACCAGCGGGGCGCGTCCCAGTCGGGCGGCCTCGATCGCGCCCATCTGCACCTGGTGGCGCGGGCCGCGCGGGCCGTCGGTCGCGAAGGCGACGTCCCGGCCGTCCCGCAGATGGCGGATCATCTCCTTCAGGCCGGCCACCGCGCCGCGCCCCGTGGACCCGCGCACCATCTGGTGCCCGAACCTCTCCAAGGTGCGCGACACGTACTCTCCATCCCGGTGGCGGCTGCTCAGGACCACAAGCCTCCGCCCGTGCGGCTGCCCCAGGTAGGAGTAGGTCATCATGAGAAGCTGGTCGTGGTAGAAGGCGTGCACGTAGGGACGGCCTGACTGGTGCAGGTCGAGAACCACGTTCTCGCCGACGCGGGTCAAGCGAAGAAGGTGGCGCATCGTTCGTATCAACCCGCTGGCGAGGATCGGGCCCAGCCAGAGTGAGAACCGGTCCCTCAAAGGCGCCCCCTTGCGGTCGTCCGTGAACGCGTCGCCGCTTGGGCGGGCATTATAGCAACCGCCTGGAAAAGGCAGCATGTTTCGGCCGTTGTGGCGCGGCGGACCGGGACCGGACGACAGCCCCCACGACGCCAGGAGCGGAATGACCGTGTCGGCCAGGGCCCTGAGCCGCGCCTCTCATCAGAGCGACGCAGCAGGCGGCGCCGCGAAACGTACGGGCTCGGCCTGGTGATATAGTCTGCGCTTCATGCGTTGAGGGGGCCCTGGGAATCATGAAGAAGTCAGGTTTGCGCCGCTCGCGCCGATCGGGATCCCGCCGTCCTCGCCGTGTCCTGATCACCGGCGGCGCCGGGTTCATCGGCTCCCACCTCTGCGATTCTTTTCTTCGACGCGGCTTCGAGGTCGTCTGCGTCGACAATCTGCTGACAGGCAGCACCGACAACATCGCACACATCCGTAACCCGCGCTTCACGTTCATCAACCTCGACGTCACGAACTACATCTACATCGAGGGGCCGGTGGACTATATCCTGCATTTCGCCAGCCCGGCGAGTCCGAGGGATTACCTTGAGCTTCCGATCCAGACTCTCAAGGTCGGTTCTCTCGGCACGCACAAGGCGCTCGGGCTGGCGAAGGCGAAGGGGGCAACGTTCCTCCTGGCCTCGACATCCGAGGTCTACGGCGATCCGCTCGTGCACCCGCAGAAGGAGTCCTATTGGGGAAATGTCAACCCGGTCGGACCGCGCGGTGTCTACGACGAAGCCAAGCGATTCGGGGAGGCGCTGACCGTGGCCTACCGGGACACGCACGGTGTCGACGCCAAGATCGCGCGGATCTTCAACACCTACGGCCCGCGCATGCGCCTGAACGATGGCCGCGCCATCCCTGCCTTCATGACCCAGAGCCTCACCAGGAGACCCGTGACCGTCTTCGGGGATGGCAGCCAGACTCGCTCCTTCTGTTTCATCGACGACATGGTCGAAGGCCTTTATCGGCTGCTGATGTCCTCCCACCCCGGACCCATGAACCTCGGCAACCCGGACGAGCTGTCCCTGCTGGAGATGGCGCGCCAGGTGATCCGGCAGACCGATTCGAAGAGTCGCATCGTCTTCCATCCGCTGCCCACCGACGATCCTAAAGTCCGCCAGCCCGATATCACGCTCGCTCGAAAGGTTCTCGGCTGGCGGCCGACGGTGTCCCTCGAGCGGGGACTGTCCCGAACGGTCGCGTACTTCAGGAAACGCGTCGGAAAAGACCGCGGCAGGTAGACGGCGCACCGTCCCCTCGACCGATCCCCCTTCACACCTTCCGTACGACAACGAGAAGATGCGAGCGGAGCGGGGGAATCCTCTCGATGGCGCGCCACACCGCGCGGGGAAGGAATCGGACAAGGCGAATGAGCTGGGGGATCGGCGTCGTGCTGTGGACGCGGACCTGGCATCCCGGGAAGGCTGCGCCGATCTCGGCGGACGACACGGGACACGTGTTCCTGTTCCAGGGGTTCGGGTAACGCGTGTCGTAGGATACGAACAACCCGCCGCGCGCGAGAACCCGCCCGACCTCGCGGAGAATCCGAGTCCTCCGGTCCCGGTCAAGGACGCTCGACAGCATGGTCGACTGGTAGACGACGTCGAACGAATCGTCGCGCAACGGGAGGAGCGCACCATCCGCCTGCACTGCAGCCAGCCAGGGGTGGGACCTCCTGGCTATGGGGGGGTATTCCCGAAGGAGGTCGAGGGCGACGATACGCTCGGGACGAAGCCCGAGATGCCTGAATCGGTCGCAATCTCCCCCACTACCGGCACCCAGATCAAGGAGGCGCGTCATGGAAGTGTCCACGCCCTCTGCGCCCAGCACGCGGCCGATCTCTTCCCACTTCCGTTCGAGGATGAAACGGGCGGTATCGTCGCTCCAGATTTTTCCGTAATAGGGATCTGAGGAATAGGCGCTGTAGACGCGCTCTATCCGGCTGCGCTCCGCCCGCTGTTCCTCGACGGGGTGCGGCCGGTGGTCGCGGGCGTGATCCATCGGGTGCCCTGCGGCAGGCTCACCCGACGATACGGGTGACCTTGTCTTCCGAGTCGGGATCCGTCACGGCGGCGATGGGCGGCGACGTCCTGCGCTTCCTGCTCTTTTTGGTGGAGGAGGACTCGCCATAGTAGTAGTAGCCGACGTAGTAGTAATCCTTATAGTGCGAGCGATCGAGATCGATGCTGTTGAGCACCGCGCCGATCACGTTGGGATTGATCTTCCGGACGTTCATCACGCACCGCCGGATCAATTCCTTGTCGTTCTCGTTGTGCCGGATGACAAAGGCCACCATATCGGCCAGCGACGCGAGGATCATGGAGTCGGCGAGAGAGACGACAGGCGGAGAGTCGATGAACACCCAATCGAACTCGGCGCGCAGCTCCTTGAGGAGACTCACGAACCGCTCGTGACCGAAGACGTCGGCAGGGTTCGGCGGAATCGGCCCGCAGGTCAAGGCAAACAGGTTCGACTGGTCCGTGCTCTTGACGTAGGTGCGCCAATCATCCCCCTGCGTCGACAGGATGTAGTTGGTCACGCCGCCGTCCCTGCTGAGATTGAGGCGCGTGTGGATCGCCGGGCGCCGAAGATCGCAGTCCACGATGATCACCTTTTCGCCCGCCGTGGCCAGCGTCCGGGCCACGTTGACGGCCGTGCAGCTCTTGCCCTCCTGTGGGCCGGCGCTGGTGATCAGCACCGTGTTGGCGCCACGGTGCTTCCGCGAGAAGAGAAGGCTCGTCCGCAGGGTCTGGTAGGCCTCCTTGACGGCGGAGTGCGTGCCCTCCGCCTGCTTGGGAACGATCGCAAGAAGGTTCAGCCTCAGATACTGCTCCACGTCCTCGGCCGTCCTCACGGTGTTGTCCATGTAGTCCAGGAAGAAAACCATTCCCACACCCAGAAAAAGCCCGAGAAGCAGACCGACGGTCAGGTTGAGGACGGTGCGTGGCCGGACTGGCACCTTCGGGACGGGCGCCTTGTCCAGGATTCTCAGGTTGTTGCTCATGAGACTCGAGCTCAGGTCGATCTCCTTGACCCGGGTGCTGATCAGGTCATAGATGCGCTTGGTCTCCGTCGCCTCCCCTCGGACCATCTCGTAGCTCGAGGCCTTGCGATTGACCTGGAGACTCTCGGACCGCGTTTCATCAATTGCCCTGACCAGTTTCGTCTCGCGGTCCTTGAGAAGATCGTACTGTGACCTCAGGCCCATGATGATCCGGTCGACCTCCGACGCTATCTTCTGGGTTGTTTCTTCGATCTCCTTCTGTTTCTCCTGGACGCGGATGTGCTTGTCCTTGTAGGTCACCAGGAGGCGCTCATACTCCCTCTCCAGGCCGACCTTCGACGCGTACAGCTCCCGGACGACGGGATCCCCGCTGATCTGAGGAATGCTCTCGTACGCCCCCCCGCTCTGATGGTTCGAGTCGATCTGCTTGAGCAGCCCCTCGATTTCCCCTCGCTTGACCTGGGTCTCCGTGAGCTCACTCTGCAGCGTCGACAGGCGGTCGTTGGTGATCTTCTGCTGATTCTCCGGAACGTACAGATTGGCCTTCTCGGCGAACTCGAAGCTCGTGCGCTGGCTGTCTTCCAGTTTCTCCTTCAGAGGGGCAATCTCGCTCAGGAGCGCCTTCACCGACTTCGAGGTCACCTCCACGGCCTGGTCCAGGTTGCGATCGACATAGGCCTCGGAGATCGTGTTCACCCACGTCGCCACTTCTTCCGGGTTGAGTCCCTCCATGCTGACCTGAACGATGCCCGTGTCCTTCACCGGCGCGACCAGGATCATCTGCGTGAACTCCCCGATCGGGTCGGTGCTCTCCTTGAACAAGGGGTGGTTGTAAAGATCGAGACGATCGAAAACCCGCCGGGCGATGTCGCGGCTCTTGATGATTTCGTACTGAGTGTTGAAGTAACGCTCCTCTGCGAACCAGCCGTATTGCGCCATCCCTGTCTCCGCGGCCTCGGCAACCGGAGAGACCTTGCGCGACTGGGGCGTGATCTCGACCGTAGCCTGGGCCCGGTACGACGGTTTCTGCGTGAAGGTGCCGATGGCCACGAGCGTGAACACCACCACGAAAATGCTCAGGATGGTCCAGCGGCCGCGCCAGATGGTCCGCCAGTAATCGAGGAGATGGACTTCCCGCTTTTCTTCGACGGGGGTGAGGCTGTCAGGCATGACGTAATCCTATCACCAAAGCCGCGGTTTGCAAGGACTTTGTGAGATCTCCCCTGCTAGAAAATGCGGCGAGGTACGATAATGGTATCGTTCGGACGGATCGGCGGGTCTTCCTTCTTCCCGTCTTCGATCGCCTTCACGTTGACCCTGGACTTCGACTGGACCCCGCTGCCGCCCGCCCGCAGAACGTCCACCTGCTTTCGGTTGGCGAACTGCGTGAACCCGCCCGCGAGGCTGATCGCCTTCAGGACCGTCATTCCGCTCTCGAGAAGATAGGCGCCCGGTTTGTTCACTTCACCACGGATGTAGAAGACCTCCTTCTCTCCGACAGCCAGGATGTCCCCATGCTGGAGGAGAATGTTGGAGTCCTGGTTGTTCTGGCTGAGCAGGCGATCGCGGTCCACGACAATCTGTCGAGGTGCGCCGTCTTCGCTCTGGCGTGTGATCAGGATCTGCGACCCGGCCTCCTTCGAGGCCCCGCCGGCCTCCGCCAGGACGTCGATCACTCGCATGTTCCGCCTCAGGACATACTTCCCGGGAGTCCGGACTTCGCCGATGATCGTCACCCACTGGCTCTGGTATTCCCGGACGTCGACGCTCACCTGGGGATCGACGAGGTAGTCCTTCCCCAGGATCCGCGTGACCTCGCCGTCGATCTCCGCCACGGTCTTGCCGGCGACGCGCAGGTCTCCGATCAGGGGGTAGTTGATCGACCCGTCGGCACGTACCTCCACCACCTTGGAGAGATCCTCGTGGCCAAATACGTTGATCTCGAGCTTGTCACCCACCCCGACACGGTACTCAGTCATCTCCAGGGGACTCGAGCGCGCGAATCGAAGGATCAGCCCGTGTTCCGACTGTTCGATGCGCGCCAGGAATCCCCGCTCGATCGCGAGCCTGACCCGCACACCGGACGCGCCGCTCGCTCCTCTCTCGATGACGGCCTCAGGGACGACGGCATTCTTGAGGTCGAGACGATCCGGGAGGCGCGTGCCCGTGCCCGCCAGCTCGATGACGAGGTCCCTCGTCCCGGGAGCCGGAACCGTGCACGAAAACGCCGGGAGCGGACCGGCGATCTGGACCTGGAGAACCCCCCCGTCGTCGGCCTCCTTGAAGCTCACGCCTTCGAGCGTCGTTGCAACCGGCTGGCCCTGCCCAAAAACCGGGCCGGAAGGCCCGGTGGCAAAGTGCACCAGCACCACGAGACCCATGAGGACGAGCTGTCGCAGTCTCACTGCCACCCCGCTTCAAGCCGGAAGAGGACGCGGTTGACGCTGTAATCGAAGGGATCGATGGTCTCTCCGGAAACGACCTGTTCGACGTTCGACCTGCGCCGATCGGAATTATAGCCGATGAAAACCCGCAGGGTCCGGGAGATCTGCCAGCCGGCGCCGATTTCGGCATGGTACACGTGATCGCGTCGTCGCCGGCCCACCGACGGCTGAAGCGACTCATAGACGTCGATCCTCCCGTCGGCATTCAGATCCTGACTGGGCGGCGTCTCCGGGGTGACCGATATGTCCAGCTTGTCCGCATAGTGGTTGTTGGTGTAGGCGATCGAGGAGTCCCAGAAGACGTTATGCCCGATCTGGTGCGTCAGGTGGAGCCTCAGCTCCGTATCGACGTAGTAGTTGTTGTTGACATAAAAGGACTGGTACGCCTGGTGTCCGGCCGTCATTGCGAGCACCGTGGCGTCGCCGAGCTGCCAGGTGGCATTCGCGTCGAAGACAGGCCCCGCGAAATTGCTCCTGGACCCGCCCGTGAAATCGATCACCTTGTATCCCGCGTTGAGAGACGTCACGACTTCCTGGTTGAGGGACCGGCGCAAGCCGACGCCCGCGGTGCGGGCGCCGTAGGAGACTTTTCCGAAAAGCACCTGCTCGCGCTGCTGATGAGTGTCGTCGAAGGAGTAGAAGGCGTAGAGCAGGCTCGGCAGGCTGACGGTGTGCTGAAAACGCAGCTCGACCTGCTTCCTGCTGTAGCCCAGGAACGAAGCCGACTTGCTGTCGTCGAACGTGACCGCCGTGTACACGGGCAGGAACGAGATGCCGTTCCGGGCGCCCATGTTGAGCGTCAATTCCCCCTCCGTCGTAGAGGATCGGAACGGGGTCGTCCCGAAGACTGCCTCACCTCCGCGGTCCACTTCCTGCAACTCCACGGTGCCCAGGACGAGGTGATCCGAGGCACGCATGCTGAACACAGGACCAAGATGCGTCGCCTCGAAATCGAAGAAATGGCTGATGCGCTGCGCCTGATCGAAGCTCTTGCTGGTGTAATCCCGGTAGACCGGTGAGTAGACCCAGCGGACGCGATTCGCCCTGAACGGCAGGTCCATCAGGATGCGGGGGCGGATAATCCTCACGCCCGACTTGATGATTTGATCGCCGGGCAGCTCCCGGCTCTCGTAGAAGATATTGTCGTCGTCCGTGTATTCGAACGCGACCGAAGGATAGAGCACGAAGTGCCCCACGTTCAGCCCCTCGCTCGTGGTGCGGAAGACCTGCGCGCGCGCGATACCGGCGGAGAGCACCCAGACCACCAGCGTGAGGCCGAAAGCGACTCTGGACCCGGAGATTGCACCGGTGCTACGGGCGGTGCGCATGAAGGCCGGACGCGGAGATACGATTTCAGGGACTCCTACGCCTGCGCATCGAGACGCCTCTTCGGAAAGAGATCAACGACCTTCTGGTCGGCCGTCGCCCCGGGGCGCGTGGCTGGCAAATCCGGGACGTAATCGAGCACCAGCCGTCTCAGGGCGGAGATGACCTCCTCCGCCCCGCCCTCCAGGGCGGCCTCCTCCAGGGTCTCGTAATGGCGCCAATCCTCCGCTCCCAGGGGCTCGACTCCGGTCAGCACCATGATCTTGTCGTTGGATGTCGGGAGGGCCTCCTCGGAGTCGTTCTTCAGCTCCTCGTGCAGCTTTTCTCCGGGGCGCAGGCCGGTGAAGACGATCTTGATGTCCTCCTCAGGCCTCAGGCCCGAAAGCTCGATCATGTTCCTCGCCATGTCCACGATTCGCACCGGTTGTCCCATCTGCAGCAGGAAGGTTTCGTTCTCTTCTCCCATCGCCCCGGCCATCAGGACGAGCTGCACCGCCTCGGGGATCGTCATGAAATAGCGCGACGCCTCCGGATGGGTGACCGTGACCGGCCCTCCGGCTGCGATCTGCCTGCGAAACGTCGGGATGACCGATCCGTCGCTGCCCAGGACGTTGCCGAACCGCACCGAGATGAACCGGGTGCGCTCCCCCCCGAGGCTTTTGATCAGCCGCTCGCCCAGGCGTTTTGTCGCTCCCATGACGCTGGTGGGCCGAACCGCCTTGTCTGTCGAGATGTAGACGAATCGTTCCACCCCGTGTTCGAGCGCGGACAGCGCCAGGCCGCGCGTCGCCAGGACATTGTTCTTCACCGCCTCCGCGGCATTGTGCTCCATGAGCGGCACGTGCTTGAAGGCGGCGGCGTGGAAAAGCACGTGGGGAAGAGCGTGTGCGAAGAGCCGGTCGATCTTCTTGCGATCCAGGACATCTCCCACGATCGCCAGGAGGTTGAGCAGAGGGTGCGCCTCGCGCAGCTCCGCTTCGAGATAGAACAGGTTGTTCTCGTTGCGGTCCAGGACGATCAGCTGCTCCGGCTCGTAAGTGGCGATCTGCCGGGCCAGCTCCCGGCCGATCGACCCCGCCGCTCCCGTGACGACCACCCTCTTTCCGCTCAGGCTCCGGCGGAGCGACTGGTTGTCCAGGCTGACCACCTCCCGTCCCAGAAGGTCCTCCATGTCCACCAGGCGGATCTGGCTCACGCGGGCGGCACCGCGCTGCAGCTCGCCCCGTGTCGGGACCGTCCGGAAATGCGCGCCTGTCCGCCGGCAGACCTCGAAGATCTCCCGCATCGCGGTCCCCGTCACCCCAGGGATGGCGATAATCACCTGCCGCGCGCCGAATTCCTCGATGATTTTCTCCAAGGAGCGGGTGTTCCCCAGGACCGGCACGCCGTGAATCTTGATGCCCCTCTTCTCCAGGTCGTCATCGATGAAACCGATGGGGTTGTAGTCCAGATGGGGCGTCTTCTTCAGCTCTCGGAGGAGCGACTCCCCCGTGTCGCCGGCGCCGATGATCAGCGTCCTGCTGCCGGGGCTGCGCCGGCGGGCGGAGAAGAACTCGAAGTGGAAGCGCGGCGCGAGCCGCAGCGTTCCCGTGAACATCAGGAGCAGCACCGTGTTGATGATCACGACCGCCCGCGAGAGTCCGGTGAATCCGAGGGCGTAGAACAGGACGATGAGCCCCACGGTCCTGTAGGTCACGGCGCGCACCAGGCGCAGGAGGTCGTCCAGGCTCGTGTACTTCCAGTAGCTCTGGTACAAACCCACGGTGAAGAACACGACGGGTGTGAGGATGACGTCGATCAGGAGGAGCTCGGTGGCCCGGAAGGCCGGCTCTGTGATGCTGGACCACCTGAAGTCGAAACGGAGGGCAAGAGCAAGGATATTGGCGAGCAGGACGGCAAGAACATCGCCCGCCACGAAGAGGATCCTGGTTCTGTGCCGGTTCAGCTGCATTCGCTTGATGCGCCACGCCGGGAACGGCGTATGCGACGCGGCACGTTTACCCGCCTTCCCTGTTTCTCGGAATGAACCCTATATACCGTCGTATCAACGCATTGTCAACAAGAACCCGCGCGCGGCAGGGGTTATTCGCGGAGCGTCTGCTTCGTACACTTTGGTAAGGGGGGGACGGTCAGGAGGAAGCCGGCCAGAGGACGATGCGGATCGTCTTCAGCACCAAAGCGAGGTCGTAGGCCACGCTCGCCCGGTCGATGTACTCCAGGTTCATCCGCAGTTTTTTCGGGAGAACTGTCTCGAGGTAGAACGTCTCCCGTTGTCTCTCCGGAACGGAGCCGATGAGCGCCTCTTCGTCCCGGAACAGCACGCTGGCCGGGTCGGTGAGACCCGGCCGCACCTCCAGGACCCGTCGCTGCTCGATCGTGTAGAGCGCCACGTAGCGGGGCACCTCGGGGCGGGGCCCGACCAGGGACATCCCTCCCCGGAGGACATTCCACAGCTGAGGCAATTCGTCCAGCTTGGCGGCACGCAGGAAGCGACCCGGCCGCGTGACGCGCGGATCCCCCCTCCCGGTGAGGGGCAGACCGGCTGCCGCGGCGCGGTGCATGGTCCTGAATTTGACCAGCCGGAACGGACGCCCGTCCATCCCGACGCGCTCCTGCGTGAACAGCACGGGCCGCCCGGACGCCAGGAGGACGACGATGGAGACGATCAGGAATACAGGCGCAAGGACGATCAGGGCAGCGACGGAAATCGCGACATCGAAGACCCTCTTGACCGGCCCCCGGCAGTAGGCGCGCCCCAGGGTCATCTACGGTAGCGGCGAGCCAGGTCCAGGAGCGTTCCCGCGACGCGGTCCTGGGCCGCCCGGGTCAGTCCCGGATACAGGGGGAGCGAGAGCGCCCGGGCGGATTCGCGCTCCGTGTGCGGAAAATTCCCCCTGCGGAATCCGAAGGTCGCGCGGTAGAAGGAATGGAGGTGGAGGGGCAGGAAGTGCACGCTCGTCGCGATGCCCCGCTCCTTGAGGAGTTCAATGAGCTGGTCGCGACCGATCCGGAGGACGCCCGGGCGCAGGCGGAGGATGTACAGGTGCCAGGCGTGCACCACGCCACGCGGCTCGGGCGGAGGATCGAACGCATCGACACCTGCGAGCAGGGCGGTGTATCGGCGCGCCAGACGGCGACGCCTCGCCTGCATGGCCGGAAACTTGGCGGCCTGGGCCAGCCCGAGACCGGCCGCAAGGTCGGTCATGTTGTACTTGAACCCCATTTCGACGACGTCATATTTCCAGGATCCGGCGCGCGTGTAGCGCTTCCAGGCATCGTGAGTCAGACCGTGGAGGCTCAGGCGCCGGACGCGTTGCGCCGCCTCGGCGTCGTCCGTCGTGACCATCCCCCCCTCCCCCGTCGTCAGGTTCTTCGTCGCGTAGAAGCTGAAGCAGGTCAGGTCCGAGAGGGACCCGATGGGACGGCCGTCCACCCACGAGCCGAGCGCGTGGGCGGCGTCGTCCACGACCTTCAGTCGCTTCCGTCGCGCGAGACCCAGGAGCGAACGCATGTCGCACGGCAGTCCCGCTATGTGCACGGGGACGAGGGCCCGCGTCCTGCGGGTCACCGCGCGCGCCGCCGCTTCGGGGTCGATGTTCAGCGTACGAGGATCGATGTCGGCAAGAACCGGGCGGGCGCCGAGGTACAGGATGGCCTCCCCCGTGGCGGCGAACGTGTACGGGCTGGTAATCACCTCGTCGCCGCGCCCGACGCCGGCGGCGGCGAGGGAGAGGTGCAGGGCGGCGGTGCACGAGTTGAGGGCGACCGCGTGGCGCGCGCGCACCATCCGGCGGATCCGCTCCTCGAAACGCCCGACCCTGGGCCCGGTCGTGAGCCATCCCGATCGGATCGCACCGCTGGCCTGGGCGATCTCTCGAGCGTCGGTCCAGGGCTTGTAGAACGGTATGTGATTCCTTCTCACCGTCACCTGCTGCTCTCTCCCGTCCCTGCGTCGAACAGATTCCCGGTCCGGCCCCGGCTGAAGTCCAGCGGGATCTTCGAGACGACCCAGCGGTACTTGCCCGATCTCCCGGGAGGGATGTCGTCCACGATCTCGACGCGGATGCGCATGTCCGGCCCCACGCGTCGCTGCATCTCGCGCAGCAGGTGCCGCGTGTCCTCTTCGCCGTACCCCGTCCGCGGGACGATTCGGATCAGCAGCCGGTCGATCGCCTCCTGGACGATCTGGCTCTTCTCGACCCGCGCCAGCGGCTTGAACGGGTGCGTGAGAGTGGACGAGGATATCAGACGGCCGTCAGGGGCGATCACGATGTCCTCGGCCTTGGTGGTCACCGGGTCGAGGAGGGGCAGCCCGCGACCGCAGGGACAACGCTCAGTCCGCAGGGCGGACACGTCCCCGATCTCGTAGCGCAACAGCGGCATCGCACGGTTGACCAGACCGCTTCCCAGCAGACGGCCGTGACACCCCGCCGGCACGGGCTCCCCGCGCTCGTCGACGACCTCCGCGATGCCGATTTCGGCGCTCAGATGGCCGCCGGTGCCCCGGCCGCATTCCCCCGCGAACAGCACCGCCTCGGACATCCCGTAATAATCCAGGACCTTCGTCTGGAACACCCTCTCCATCAGGTCGCGCTGGATCGGCAGAAGCGTCTCCGAGGACGTGACCACGTGCTCGAGCGGGAGGGCCTCTCCCCGGTCCTCGAGGAAGCGGGCCAGGATGTACCCCGTGGATGGGTAGCATTCCAGCGCCCGGATTTTGAACCCCCGCATGGCGTCCACATAGGCGCCGATGTTGTCCGCTTTGAGATGGAAGGAGGAGAACAGGATCTGGTTCCAGGGGCGGTTCCATCTCCAGAACGGCGGCCCCGACTGACGGAGAGGCACCACCACCCGGCCGAGCAGGGTCGCGTACCGAGCCCCGAAGCGGAAGCCCGACCAGGAACGGTGGCGCCAGAGAAGGGCGTTCCATAGAACGTCCGTGTCCCGATCCCAGAGGACGGTGAACGAGGCCCCGGTGGTGCCCGACGTGGGCGATTCCTTCAAGTCTCCGGCCTTCACTCCCCGCGCAAGGAAGGCGGCCGGATCCCGGCGGATGGTGTCCTTGCTGATGATCGGCAGCTTGTGGAGGTCACGCCGCGTCGTCACGTCCGCCGGACGCAGTCCTCGATCCTCCATGACCTTGCGATAGAAGGGGACGGTCTCGTAGCAATGGGCGACCAGCCCGGCCAGCGCTTGATCCTGATGGGCGCCGAGATCCTCCGGGCCCCACCACTGCGAGCGCTCGAAGAGCGCCATCCAGCTGTCGAACGCGCGGTTGAATCGCTGGCGTCGGACGCGGCGCCCGTACAAGGAGACGTACAGGTTCTGAAACGGGATCGGGCTGCGCCCGTAAATCGTCTCCAGCCAGGGGTTCACGCCGAGGCGTCACCGCCCGTCACGGGGCTCGACCGGCGGGCGGCCGGCTCGCGCCACCTCCCGCAAAACCTCGCCACGCCTGCGAGGAAGCCGACCCCATAGGACAGGTGGAGAATGGCATAGATCATCGCGAGATGCGCCAGCAGCGACCCGCCCGCGCGCCTCGCCGAGGCGATCGACGCAAGGAGGTTGGCGGCGGCGTACGACGCGGGTACCGCCGCCCAGAGGAATACGGCGCGCGGCACGAGACAGGCGGCGATGACCGATCCGACCAGCGCGGCCGCGAACGCCGGCGGAACGAGATGCCGCAGGCGGACCTGGCGTGGATGCTTCTGAATGACGCGCACCTTCCAGTATCCGTACTGGAAATACTGGCGCCACAGCGAACGGGAATTCCCCCGCACCGTGTAGGACGACTGGATGCGAGGGCTGAGCAGGATACGACCCCCGCGATCGAGAAGGCGATAATTCAGCTCGTCGTCCTGGTCGCGCACCATCTCTTCGTCGAACAGGCCCGCACGATCGAGCGCCGCACGCCGCCAGGCTCCCATGTAGACCGTGTCGACCCACTCCTCCTTGTCCGAGTAATGGAATCGGGCTCCGCCGACCCCGAACCGCGAGCTCGTCGCCGCGGCCACCGCGCGCCCGAACCGGCCTTCCCCCCCGGCCCGCATCGGACCGCCTACGTTGTCCGCCCCGGTGCGGCGCAGCGCGTCGACGCACTCCGAGACGTAATCGCGGGCGACGAGCGTGTGACCGTCCACGCGGATGATGATAACGCCCTTCGCCTCGCGGATGGCCAGGTTCAACCCCGTGGGGACGATGCGCGAAGGATTGTCGATCAACTTGAGGTTGGCGTGGTGCTTCATCATCTCCCGCACAGCCTCCCGGGTCGCGTCTTCAGATCGACCATCCGCGACGATGACCTCCATGAAATCGGAGGGGTAGTCCTGGTCGAGGACCGCCCCGAGGCTGCGCCCTATGAACGCCGCCTCGTTGCGGACAGGCACGACGACCGTGACGAAGATCGGTTCCTTCAGAGACGCTTCCACAGCGTCTCCAGTCTCCCGACGGCATAGCGGGCCAGCATGGCCAGGTGGTGCGGCCGCGTCTTCGCGAGGTTCGTCCCGAGCTCCCGCCAGTCGCGATTTCTGAGGTGGACCACGAGCCAGTCCAGGGTGTGGCCCGTGTTGAGCTCCGCCCGCTGGCGCCAGAACCCCGAGCGATACGCTCCCGACTCGATCTCCAGCGCGATTCTCTCGTTCCTGTCGATGATGCGCCGCGCGTGCTCGTCCGGGGCGACGACGACCCTCAGGTCGGGTGTCATCACGATCGGCACGGCCGCCACCGCGACGACTCCGCGCCGATCCAGGTCGATCAGGAAGACGGCCGACTCGATCTGCAGCTCCGGGACCGGCTCGACCCTGGTCTCGCCCTCGGTGATGTCCGCGATGAAGTTGCCGAGGTTGAAGATCGCCAGGCGCCCGTCCCGGACCTGATAACCCTGCAGGACATGGGCGTGGTGCATCAGGACGACATGGGCCCCTTCGGCGAGCAGCCTGTCGGCAGCCGCCTTGAACTCCGGGCTGGGATAGTCGAGCCACATGTAGCCGATATGGATGGACACGACGAGGATGTCCACCGAACCCTTGAGATCCCGCACCTCCCGGACCGCGAGATCCTCGTCCCATTCGACAAAGCCCGGCCGGGACGGATCCTTCTGGGTCTGCAGCGTGCGTCCGAACCCGAGAAAACCGACCCGCAGCCCGTGGCGATTCACGATCACCGGACGGCACGCGGCCGCCTGGTTTTCACCCGCGCCGAGCACCGCGATGCCGCACTCGGAAACCACACGGGCACATTGCTGCAGACTGTCCGGACCGTATTCGAGGATGTGGTTGTTCGCGAGCGAAAGCACGTTGAATCCCGCCGTGGCCAGGGTCTGCGCAAACGCCGGGTGCGCCCGGAACATCGTTCTTTTGACCGGAGGATCGCACAACGGAGTCTCGAGGTTTCCGAAGACGATGTCCCCCGAGCGCAGGATCGGCGCGACGTCATCGAACAGATGCACCGGGCCGCGATCCGGAGGGTGACGGCGGCTGACCTCCCCCGAGAGCATCAGATCCCCCACGGCGACCAGCCGGCAGGTGGCGCCCGCGGCTGGATCGGGGCGGCTGTACAGTGTGGCCTGCATGGAGGTCTACCTCGCCTCGGCCAGATCGGTCGGCAGGCGGCGCCCGCGCCGGCGTGTCCGGGCAGACTCGAGGAGTCGCAGAAAGAGATTCTGCACCTGGGACACGAGACGCTCGACAGAGTAGCCGTGCGAGATCCTCAGCACGCCCGCCCGCCCCATCGCTGCGCGTCGTTCCGGATTGCCGGCCAGTTCAAGGACGCGCGCGGCGAGAGCCTGCGCATCATCCCGTGGAACCAGGTATCCCGTCACGCCGTGCTCGACCAGCTCGCGGCAGCCCCCGACGTCGGTGCACACGCACGGCAGTCCGGCCGCCATCGCCTCCATGACCGTGTTGGGCAGCCCTTCGCTCTTCGACGTGAGAACGAACAGATCGAAGCCGGGGAGGAAGGAACGGGCGTCCTTCTTGAGTCCCAGCAATGTGAAGCGATCCGCAACACCGCAGTCACGGATGGCGGTGCGTACCGCCTCCTCGTCAGGGCCCCCTCCCACGATGCAGAAACGCAGCGGCACCGGCCCCTCTGCGCAAAATGACGCGGCCCTCGCCAACATCGCAAGGTTCTTGATTGCCGCCATCCTGGCTATGGTGCCCACGACTATTTCGTCTTCACCCGCTCCGATCATGCGCCGGGCCGCCTGACGCTCCACCGGGCTGGCCAGGGGCGGGATCACGACGGCGCTGCGGATGGTGAACACCTTGTTCCTTGGGAGACCGACGCGATCCACCAGATCCAGTCGAATGGCCTCGGAGTTGCAAATGACGGCTTCGGTGAATCGGATCAGCGTCCGCTCGACGAAAGCCATGAACCACGACATATAGATCCCGCGCTCGCCGGTCACGAGGATCGGCACACCGGCCACGAGACCGGCGAGCCGCGCGTAGGCGTTCCCTTCGTAATTGAACGAGTAGACCAGGTGCGGATGGATCGTCTTGAACGCACGCCGCATCGCCAGGAAACGCCTCCAGTCCAGACGACCGCGGCGTCGCAATTCTACCACCTTCACGTTCGCCTGCCTGAGAGCCGTCGCCCATTCGCCTCCGCTCGCCATCGAAACCACGGTGACGTCGAAGGGACCGCGGACGAGACCCGAGGCGAGCAGGTAGACCTGCCTCTCCAGCCCGCCGATCGCGAGCTGCCCCACCACCAGGCAGACCCTGGGGCGCTCCCCGCGCTCGCCTACTGCCGGGGTCGCGCCAGGGCCCATGGGGCCAAGCCTTCCATCGGCGCGGTGGGTGACACCTCCGCCGCCTTCGCTCGCTTGTCGATGACGGCCCGCTCCGCCATCCGCTCCAGCGCGACCGCCAGTCCGAAGAACATCCACAGGCTTTTGATCCCATAGACGTCACCCGTAAGACCCGCCACGAGGAATGTGAGAAGGCTGACTTCCGCGACGATCGCGTGCATCTCAAGGTCCGATCGCGCCGTCGCCCTTCCGAGCCGCATGCATCGCCGCGCGCTGCGGAGCGCGAAGCCGAAGAGGAGCAAGAACAGCACCCCCCCGGGCAGTCCGTTTTCGGCCGTCACACCGACGAAGGCGTTGTGGCTCGCCAGATTCTGATAGACCCACTCCTTGCCTCTGGCATAGCGCGGAAAGGCCTTCACGAAGTTCCCCGGCCCCACGCCGAACACCGGCCGATCCTCGATCATGCGCAACGCGGCACGCCAGATCTTCACCCGGGCACCGAATGTGCCCCGTTCCCTGCTGATGGCGGGAACAATGCTCTGGGCCCTCTCCCAGAAGGCGTCCGGCAGCAGGTAGGTGAGCAGGCAGATCATTCCCATCGATACCGCGAGCAGGAGGAATCCTCCCTTCCTTGCCAACCTGTACCAGACGACCAGGAGGGTCAGAGCCAGCGAAATAAGACCGCCGCGCGAGAACGTCAATCCGATGCCGAGAAAGAGCACGGGCAGCGCCGTGAGGAGGACCGTGCGGCCCGCGCCTGATCTCGTCCCCTGGTGCAGGAGATAGGCGCAGACAATGGCGACATTGATGTAGGTTGCGAGGAGATTCCTGTTGACGAGCAGTCCGCTGGCGGCGGGGGTCATGCCGAGGTAGTACATCACCAGGGCCACGACCGTGCTGATCGTCGTCGCGATCGCGAAGCTCCAGTACACGCCCCGGATCCGGGCCGGCGTATTCACCACGGAGCTGAACATGAACATCGTGAGGGCATATTGAGCGTACTGGAAGGTGCGGTTCAGCGCCACCCGGGTGTCGATCGCGTAGACCACGGAGACGCTGGACCAGACCAGGAAGAGGAGAAGAATGGCAGCAAATCCGTCGAACACGAGGCCGGTCCTTCTCCGCATGGCGACGTTCACCAGCCAGCTGAGGAGAATGACCAGCCCGACAGTTTTCATCGGCGAGATCGCTTCCGTCGAACCGACAGCGTTCTCCACGAAAAGGGTCAGGATGAGGACGTGCAGGCCGAGGTACGGCCGCAATGACATGATCCCGATGCCGATCCCCGCGAGGGTCAGTCCGAGGACGACTTCCGGCGCGAGGTGCCATTGGATCAGGGCGAGGCCCAGGAAGACGAAATAACCGATCGCCGCCAGGAAAAGGACCGGCCTGCCCGGGGCGGTGCCGACCGGGCTCAACGGGTCTCCAGTCCGAGCGTGACGCACTGCTCCTTGTAGCGGGTCTCTGCGGGGCTCAGCACCCGGAGCCGGCTGCAGGCCTCGGTTGCAGGCCGAAGGTCGCGGTGGCGTGTATAGAAGGTCAGGAGCGCGGCCCATGCCTCGCTGCTGTCCGGATTGACGTTGGCGCCGGCCACGAACTGTCTTTCAGCCTCCCGGATCTGCCCGGATTTCTCCAGAGCGTCACCCAGAAGAAGGAAATACCACAGACCCCGGGCGTCCTTCTCGCGCGCGCTCCGGAACTGATCGATAGCGGCCGGCAGGTCTCCCAGCGCCGTGTACGAGAGCCCCATGTGCACGTTCGGCGTCGGATTGTCCGGCTGGATCCGGCTGGCCTCCTCGAGGTGCCGGAGGGCCTCGTCATAGTCTCCGAGTGTGTAGGCGGCGAGCCCAAGGCCATACTGGGCCTCGAACAGGTCCGGGGCCAGGGACACCGCCCGCTTCAGGAAGTCCAGGGAGCGCTGGGTCTGGCCGTTGCGCCACAGGAAGTCCCCAGCGGCGCTCTCGACCGTAGCGCGTGGGATCATCGAGTCCTGCAGCCGCGAATCCTCGACCCCGCCAATCGCCGCCTCCAGAAGCTCCGGGGCAAGGTCGGGACGGCCCAGGAACGAGTGCTCCGAGAGCACGGGGAGCGAGGCGACGGACCGCCGGCAGTAGACCGCGGCCCGGCTGACGCTCCCCAGCTCCAGGAATTTCTCTGTCAGCAGGTCCTGGTAGATGTAGTTGGTGGGCTCCAGCCGGGCCGCCGTTTCGAGCGCGGCGAGGCCCAGCCTTTCCTCGGGGAGCAGGATGTCCAGCGGGTCTTCCGTGAGCATCGAGAGGTCGAGGGATGTGTTCTGCCGGTGCAGACGGGCCTCGTGGAAGTAGACATCCGAGGCCAGCGACCATTCGTAGGCCTTGTAGGGGGTCTCCCGGATGCGGCGGGCCACGAAGTCGAGCCCGGCGCGGACCGCGTCCTCTGAGGGTAACGCCGTGCGGATGCGTACACCCGCCCAAGTCTGATCCAGGCCGAAGAGGAGCAGCTCGGCCAGGTCATTCTCGAGGGTCTCTCGTTCGCCCCCGAGGGATAGCGCCCTGCGATAAAACGTCCAGGCACCTGTATGGTCGTTCCTGAAGAAGGCGCGCTCCCCGCGCAGGCGCAGGATGCCCGCCGCGCACTGGCGAGCGAAGTACGCGCTCTCCGCCGCGAACACGACGAAAAAACCGAGGAGCAGAAACACTTTGCGGGCCAAGGAGATCACACCCTCGTCACGGGGTCAGGCCCAGGAATATACGACGCCACCGGTGGCCCGGCAATCTCATTCCGACCAGGGCCCTTCGATCGCCCGGACCCTGAGCATGTCCTGTGCTACCGTGGGCGAGGGAACGTGAAGCGCGACGAGAAGCCCCGCCAGAAGCGCGCACAGAAAGCCGTTCGCCCCGATCTGGAGACCGAAATCGACGATGGAATGAAGAGCGATGCTCATGAGAGCCACCGCGATGCCGACGCGGAAAACGTCGATGGGGTGTCTGAAGTCCCGCAACGCCGGCCACCAGAAGCGCAGGACGAATACCGCAACCCCCGCGAGAAAGAGCAGGCCGCCGACAATCCCCGTCTCCCACACGAGCTGCAGGTAGTCGTTGTGCGCCTTGTCCCATCGCTTTCCGGAGCCCGCCGGCGTGAGAGGCGCGAAGCTGTCCTCAAAAGTCCCCAGGCCGGACCCCACCCAGGCATACGCCGGCAACTCTCGAACGACACGTTTCCAGAGGATCGCCCGTAGTTGAAAGGAGGCCTCTCCGGTGAGGTTCCCGTAGGTGCTCAGCTGCTTCTTGACCGTCTCCGCACCAATGAAGGAGATCAGGGACACCACGACAAGTGGCAGCGCCAGGGCCATGGACCACCGCAGGCTCTTCGAGGTCACGCGACGGCACAGCAGGGCCAGGAGCACCGCTCCGCTGATGAAGGCGGCAAGGATTCCACCGCGCGAGAGCGAGAAGAACAGGGACACGATCAGGATCACGCCTGCGAAGAGCGCCAGCGACACCTTGCCGAGGCGTCCACGCTCCTCGCCGAGTGTGTCCAGGAGCGCAGAACCCGAGGTGCTCCCTGTCGACGAAGAGCGCGCGGACACCGATGGGCGGCGTCTTCGGTCGACCAGCCAGAAGACCAGGCTCAGGGCCACGGGGATCGCCATCTCGACATAGCCGGCAAAATGATCGTGGTTCACGAACGGGCCGAAGGTCGAGGGATAGGTCGCGGACACCGCCGGGACCTTGCGAACCCAGTATATCTTGCCGTTCCAGGTCAGCAGCTGTACCAATCCGAACAACGAGACCAGGAACGCGACGATGACCACCCAGCGCAGGATCGAGACGGCCCTCTCTTCGTCGGCCCACGCCGCCACCAGGAAGAACAGCGCCACCAGAGTCACGAGCTGCAGGGTGCGTCGCTCGGTTCGGCCCGGGTTCACGCTGATCGGTCGTTGCTCGCTCGCGCGGGTCTGGAGGAGCGGGTCGCCGGGCCGCTGTCTCACGGTCTCGGTCTTTTCCTCGGTGCGCTCCCACGATCCGAAGTCGATGCTCTCGTACATGCGCGCGGAACCTGGAGAGACGATCCGTAGCCATCGGATCGGGAGGGGCACGGTCTGCAGGATGCACAAGACGACGAACAGCCCGATCGACATCGACACGCCAAGAAGCCGCGGGCGAGCCGCATTCGAAGAGGTCGCCGTGTCATCGCGTCCCGGAAAAACACGCGACAGAAGATAGATGAGAAGCAGCGATACGACACCCCACTCCATGATGGCGATTGACCACGGCTCCACGGTGCCGTAGGCCAGAGGAGTGAAGACGATGAGCCCCATGAGGCCCCCGCGAATGATCCGGTCGCAGGTTCTATGGACGATCGACACGTCCCCTCCTTAGCGGTATGTGGCCAGGGGGCCTCGCAGCCGGCGCACGGCCTCCCGCACCCGCTGTACGGCGGACCTGCGGCAGACCAGCACCACGTCCCCAGAACGGACCGCCACGACGTCCTGAAGCCCGATGAACACTGTCAGCCCTCCCCCGTTGACCCCGAGGCAGCGGCTCGCGTCCAGAGCGACCATGCGGCCGATGGCTGAGTTTCCCCGTGCGTCATTCTGCAGCAGGCCGCCGACCGCGTCCCAGTTGCCGACGTCCGACCAGTCGAACGGCGCTCGGATGACCAGGAGCTCCCGGGAGCGCTCGAGCACGGCGCGATCGATCGGTGCCCGCGGGATCCGACGCAACACCGCCGCCGGCACCCTCCAGACACCTCGGGAAGCCTGACGGGCCCACCTTTCCAGGGGGGTCGCTATGTCCGGTCGGTAGCGCGCGAGCGCCTGGAGAATCGACGAAGCCTTCCAGACGAAGATCCCGCTGTTCCACAGGTAGCGGCCCGAACGGACCATGCGGGCCGCGCGCGCGGCGACCGGCTTCTCCACGAATGATTCGACCCTGCGCACTCCCGGCATCACCTCTCGGCCCGCGGGCCGGATGTAGCCCAGCCCCGTTTCAGGGGCGAGGGGCGGCACGCCGATCGTGACCAGCCCCCCGGTCATCCGCGCGGCCCGGATGGCGGTGCGCATCGCCGAGCGGAACACCGTTGCAGGCCGGATGGAGTGGTCGGCCGGCAGCACCACCATGATCGCATCGCCGTGCCTCGACCGCAGCCAGTGCGCCGCGATTGCCACGGCTGTGGCCGTGTCGCGGCCGGCCTCTTCCGCCAGGATGTGTCGCGGCGGTATCTCCGGCGCCTGCCTGCGCACCCAGGGAACGTCGGACGCGGCCGTCGCGACCAGGACCCGGAAACGACCGACCAGCGGCGCGATCCTCTCATAGGTGCGGCGGAACATGCTCGACCCGCCCTCCAGCGAGAGGAAGGGCTTGGGCAGCCCGTGCCGGGCGAGCGGCCACAACCGCGTGCCCCCGCCACCCGCGAGGATCACGGCCACGACCGCGGGCCGGGAGTTAATCGAAGAACCGGTACCAGATGATGCACCAGATCGCACTGACGCCGTCCTTCCAGGTGATCTTCTTCCCCGATGCATAATTCCGCCCGTGATAGGACACGGCAACTTCATAAATTCGGCAGCCGAGTCGCGCGACCTTGAGGGTGAACTCGGGCTCGAACCCGAAGCGATTCGACCGGAGCCGCAGGCGCTTGAGGAGGTCCGCCCGGAAGACCTTGTAGCACGTCTCCATGTCCGCAAGGTTGAGATTCGTGAACATGTTGGAAAGTGTCGTCAGGAACCGGTTCCCGACATAGTGCCAGAAGAAAAGCACCCGATGCGTCTCTCCCCCGAATCGCGACCCATACACGACGTCCGCTTTGTCCTCGAGGATCGGTTTGAGCAGGCGTGGGTATTCGAACGGGTCGTATTCGAGGTCGGCGTCCTGCACCAGGACGACGTCTCCCGTGACTCTCGCAAATCCGGTTCTCAGAGCCGCCCCCTTGCCGCGGTTCTTATCGTGATACAGGATCACGAGCTCCGGCGAGCTCAGGCTCCGGAGAACATCACCGGTCCCGTCGCTCGATCCGTCGTCGACGATGATGACCTCCTTCGGGATCGGGACGGCGCGGACTCGTTCGAGGATCTCCCGGATGGTGCCGATCTCGTTGTAGACGGGGATGACGACCGAAAGCCTCATGCTCGAAAGGCGTCTACGGTCCGACGCAGGCCCTCTTCGATGCCGATCTTCGGCTCGTAACCCAGACGCAGGCGGGCCTCGTCGATCGCGGCCAGGGAATGCCGGACGTCTCCGGCTCGCGCCTTCTCGTGGATGGGCCGGATGGGCGAGCCGGTCAGACGCTCCAGGATGCGCAGAAGATCCAGGAGCGTCGCGGCGGTCCCGCAGGCGATGTTGTAGGCGCGGCCGAGGGCGCTGGCGGGCGCATCGCACGCCTTCAGGTTTGCGTCGACGGCATTGTCGATGAACGTGAAGTCGCGCGACTGAAGGCCGTCGCCGTAGATGATCGGCGCCCGCCCCGCGAGGACCGCGGTCACGAAATTGGGGACGACGGCGGCGTACTGAGAGGTCGGATCCTGCCGCGGTCCGAACACGTTGAAGTAACGCAGGGCGACCGTCTCCAGGCCGTACAGGCCGTGAAACACCCGGCAGTAATGCTCGCCCGCCAGCTTGCTCACCGCGTAGGGAGACAGGGGGGCCGTCGTCATCGTTTCGACCTTGGGCAGCGCGGGATTGTCGCCGTACGCCGAGGACGAGGAGGCGTAGACGAAGCGCTTCACGCCCGCCTCGCGTGAGGCGACCAGCAGGTGGAGCGTTCCGCTGGCGTTCACTTCATGGCTGGAGGCCGGATCCTCCACCGAACGCTGAACGGAGGGCAGGGCCGCCTGGTGCAGGACGTGCGTGACACCGCGCAGAGCCCGCCGCACGGCGCTCTGATCCCGGATATCCCCGTCGATCACCTCCGGCTCCGGCGCGCCGGACGGCCGGGGCCGCAGGGCGGCCTCCAGGTTCTGCCGTCGTCCGGTGGAGAAGTTGTCCAGGACCACCACCCTCTCGCCGCGTCGCACCAGAGCCTCGACGACGTGGGAGCCGATGAAGCCCGCCCCTCCGGTCACGAGATAGCGCCGCTCCGACGTCGTCATCGCCCCACTCCCGTGTAGGCGATCCCCAGGCGCTTCATCTGGTCGGGCTCATAGACGTTGCGCAGGTCGACGACCGTCGGTGAATTCAGCGTCGTTTTGATGCGCTCCCAATCCAGGCTGCGGAACTGGTTCCACTCGGTCACGATCACCAGCGCATCGCAGCCTCGAGCGGCGTCGTAGGCGTCTTCGGCGAAGGCGACGTCCGGGAGGGCATGGCGCGCCTCCTGCATCGCCGCGGGATCATAGGCCCGGACGCGGGCTCCGCCCTTCAGCAGCTCCTGGATGATGCGGATCGCGGGTGAATCGCGCGTGTCGCTCGTGTTCGGCTTGAACGACAGACCGAGACACGCGATCGTCCTCCCCTTCAATCCACCCACGGCGCGGGTGATCTTCTCGACCATCCATCCGACCTGGTGCCGATTCACCTCGATCGCCGCCTGGACGATGCGCGCGGGGACACCCCGTTCCCCGGCCATCTTCACCACGGCGTGCGTATCCTTGGGAAAGCAGGATCCCCCGAACCCCGGGCCCGGATGGAGGAACTTCCTGCCGATGCGGTTGTCGAGCCCCATCCCCCGCGCCACCTCGTGCACGTCGGCCCCGACCGCCTCGCACAAGCGGGCGATCTCGTTGATGAAGGAGATCTTCGTCGCCAGGAAGGCGTTGCTGGCATACTTGATCATCTCGGCGCTCACCACGTTCGTGATGACGAAAGGCGTCTCGATCAGAAAGAGGGGCTTGTAGAGGTCCTTCATGATCGCGATGGCCTGGGGGTCCTCCGCCCCGATCACGACACGGTTGGGGCGCATGAAGTCCTCGATCGCGGCTCCCTCGCGCAGGAACTCGGGGTTGCTGGCGACGCTGAAGGGAACGTTCTGGGACTGGTTCCCCTCGATCAGGCCCCTGATCATCGCCCCGGTTCCCATCGGCACCGTGCTCTTGGTCACGATCACTTTGTAACCGTTCATGCAGCGGGCGATTCCCAGAACGACCTCCTTCACGGAACCCAGGTCGGCGGCGCCCCCGTCGCCCAGGGGCGTGCCCACGGCGATCAGGATGACGAGCGATTTCTCGACGGCAGCCTTCAGGTCCGTCGAGAAGGCCAGCCGGTCCTCTCGCATGTTGCGCCGCACCATCTCCTCCAGACCCGGCTCGAAGAACGGCACCTGGCCTTTCTGGAGGAGATCGATCTTCGCGTCGTCCTTGTCCACCCCGACCACCTGAAGGCCGAATTCCGCGAAGCAGGCGGCCGTGACCACACCCACGTAACCCGTGCCGACGACCGTGATGTTCATGCGTGCACCTTCAGGCTCCGGTACCATTCCACGAATCGGCCGATCCCCTCGTCGACGCCGACCTTGGGCTCGTATCCCAGGAGACGCTGAGCCTTCTCGACATCCGCGAATGTCGCGACGACGTCTCCAGGCTGGCCCGGCTCCTGCTCGACGATCGCGCGCTGATGAAGGTTCTTTTCGAGGAGGGTGATCAGCTCGGCGAGGCTCGTGGTCCGCGCCCCGCCCAGGTTGATGATCTCGAATCCCTGCACACGCTCCATCGCGCGCTGGATGCCATCGATGATGTCCGTGATGTAGGTGTAGTCGCGGCGGGTCGAGCCGTCTCCGAAGCGCGGCAGCGGAAGACCGCGGTCGATGAGCCGGGTGAATCTATGGATGGCCATCTCCGGCCGCTGTCGGGGGCCGTAGACCGTGAAGAAGCGCAGAGCGAACACGTTCAGCCTGTACAGCTCGTGATAGGTCGCGCACAGGAGCTCTCCGGACCGCTTCGTGGCCGCGTAGGGCGAGATCGGACGATCCACATCGTCCTTTTCGGAGAACGGCAGCTTCGCGTTGTTGCCGTAGACCGACGACGAAGATCCGAAGATGAATTTCGCCACGCCGTGGCTGCGGCACGCCTCGAGAAGCGTGGTGGTCCCGCGCACATTGACGTCGCAGTAGAGCGCCGGCTGACGGATCGACGGCCGCACACCCGCCCTGGCCGCGAGGTGCACCACCACGCTGATCGGATGCGTCGCGAACACCTTCTCGACGAGCGTCTCGTCCCGGATGTCGCCCTCGATCAGAGTGAAGCCGGGGCGCCCCGCGAGGGACTCGAGATTCCTGCGCTTGATCTCCGGGAGGTAGAAATCATCGAAGCTGTCCAGGGCCACGACCTCGCGACCTTCCTTGACCAGCGCGTCGACCAGATGCGAGCCGATGAAGCCCGCCCCGCCGGTGACCAGGATGTGGGACATTCGGTCCTAGAGCCTCCGGATCCGCTCGCGGCCGGAGGTCACGCCGCGGGTGGCGTTGCGCGTGTCGAGCACGCACTGCGAGTGGCGGACGATGAAATCGTAGTCGTAGGTCGAGTGGTTCGTGACGATGACCACGAGATCCGACGCCTCGAGCTCGTCGCGCCCCAGGTCGACCGAGCGATACTTCTGCCCGCCATCGATCGCGATTTCGGGCGCGAACGGATCGTTGTAACGGACCTCGGCCCCCCGGTCGAGCAGCAGCTTGATGACATCGAGCGCCGGCGACTCCCGGACATCCCCGACGTCCCTCTTGTAGGCCACGCCCAGCACGAGGATCCTTGCCCCGCGGACGCTCTTGCGCTGGTCGTTGAGCGCGTCGACCGCCTTGCTGACGACGTACTGCGGCATGTTGCCGTTGATCTCGGAGGCGAGCTCGATGAACCGGGCCGTGTAATTGAGCGTCTTCAGCTTCCAGGAGAGATAATGAGGATCGATCGGGATGCAGTGGCCCCCCAGCCCCGGGCCGGGATAGAACGGCATGAACCCGAACGGTTTTGTGGCGGCCGCGTCGATGACCTCCCAGACGTTGAGCCCCAGACGATCGCACATCAGGGCGACCTCGTTGACCAGTCCTATGTTCACGCTCCGGAAGGTATTTTCCAGCAGCTTCACCATCTCGGCGGCGCGCGTGCCGGACATGGGAATGAGGCGATCGATGGCCTGCTCGTACAGGGCCCGGGCGACGCGGCCGCAGGCCTCGGTCACGCCGCCGATGATCTTGGGCGTATTGCGCGTGTTGTACCGCAGGTTTCCTGGATCGACCCGCTCCGGGGAGAACGCCAGGAAGAAATCCCGTCCCACCTTGAGACCGGTGGACTCGAGTTTCGGGAGGATGATCTCCTCCGTCGTCCCGGGATAGGTGGTGCTCTCCAGGACCGCGAGGAGCCCGGGGTGAAGGTGGCGCACGATCTCATCCACCGCCGCCACGATGTAGGAGATGTCCGGATCGCGGGTCTTGCGCAGGGGCGTCGGGACACAGATGATCGCCGCGTCGCATTCCGACAGCGCCGAGAACTCGCGCGTGGGCCGCAGCGACTGACGCTTGACGAGAGGACGGAGCTGATCCTCGGTGACATCCTGAACGTACGATCGTCCTTCCCGCAGACTCTCGATCTTCGATCCATCGATGTCGATCCCGAGGACCGTGAATCCGCTCCGCGCGAACTCGCACGCAAGCGGCAACCCGACGTATCCCAGCCCGATGACCCCCAGCCTGGCCTGGCGGGTTCGAATCTTTTCGAGCAGCGCCTCCGCGATTCCGGATGAGACGGCCGGCGGCCTGTCGACGATTGCGACCGCCGCCGGTCCGTTATGGCCCTGGCGTGGCTTCCGGCTCCGCGCCATGTTCACCTCCCCGATCGGACGTGCCTTGCTTCTCTCCCTCGCTCTCCTGTCCCGCACCTTCGTCGCCCTCTCTCTCTTTCGCTCCCTTCTTCCCGTAATGACGCACCAGCCCCTTCCCTACACGGCTCTTCTGGATCCCCGCGACCACATCCTTCAGACTCTGATAGACCTGCGGATCGTTGACGAGTCCTCCAATCGTGCCCTTGCCACCGTCCACCTTGCGCAATATGGAGTCGGCGTGACCGGCCGCGCCATCGATCTTCTTGAGCAGACCGTCGGCGTAGCCTTCGTCATGCATGAGCCGGCCGATGAGTCCGCGTCCCTGCTGGATGCCCTCGGCCGTCTTGCGCAGGGAGGCGGCCGTGGTCCTCAGATCGTTCATCGCCTGGGCCCCGGGGCCGTTCGGGTCGCCCAGCTGAGCCACGAGCCCCTGCTCGGAATCGAGCTTCTGCATCACCGAGCGCGCGTGCGTCAGCGCCGTATCGATGTTGTCGACCTGTTTCCGGGCGAAGGCCTCGTCGGTCAGGATCGCTCCCGCCAGCCCCTTCCCCTTCTCCACCCCCTCCAGGGTCCGTCGCAGCGAGGCCAGGCTGCCCTCGAGGTTCGCCACCCCCTGACGGCCGAACTCCGGGTTATGGATCATCTCCTGCATGATCCCGCCGCCGCGGTTGATGGCGATGAGAAGGTCCCGCAGCGAGGCCGTGATCTCCTTCACGTCGTCGGCGATCCCCTGGCTCTGCTGGAGCGTCTCCTCCCACACCGACACGCCCGGTTCGATGTAGCCATTCGGCGGCAGGGTCGGCCGGTCCGGGTCGCCCGGCGTGAGCTCGATGTACTTGTCCTGGGACAGGTAGGTCAGCGATTTCAGCAGGGCCTGGGTCCCCTCACGGATGCGGTTCGCGTAGGCCCGGTCGACCGAGAACGCCACCTTGATCTTCGTTTCGCGGATGTCTTCGGGGAACTCGATCTCCGACACCGTCCCGATCTGCACGCCGACGAGCCGCACCGGGGACCCTTCAGTCAGGCCGCTGGTATTGTCGAAACGTGTCCAGTACTTGCTCTTGCGGGAGAACAGTCGCTGCTCCTTGCTGATCGCCATGACCCCCACGGCGAACAGGATCAGGCCGATCGAGACGAAGGCCCCGACACTGATCTCCTTGGTCGCCCTAGACAGTCGCAACGGACCCTTCCCTGCCGCCGCTCAGGAAATGACGCAGGCGCGGCACTTTCGAGCTCCGGGCCTCCTCGACCGACCCCACGAAGTCCATCCTGCCGTCGAACAGGTAGGCGATGCGATCGCCGACGAAGAAGGCGCTCGCGATGTCGTGGGTCACCACGACCGACGTCACCTGAAGCCGGCGCTGCAGATCCCGGATGAGCTCGTTGATTGTCGTCGCGGTGACCGGATCCAGGCCCGTGGTCGGCTCGTCGTACAGGATACACCGGGGGTCCATGGCAATCGAGCGCGCCAGGGCCACCCGCTTCTTCATCCCTCCGGAGAGCTCGGAGGGCATGAGCTCCTCGACGCCTTCCAGCCCCACCAGGGACAGTTTCCTGCGCACGGCTTCGCGGATCTCCTCTTCGGGCAGGTCCGTGTGCTCCCGGAGTCCATAGGCGACGTTCTCCAGCACGTTCATCGAATCGAACAGGGCGCCGCCCTGGAACAGCATAGCCACCTTCTTGCGGACGGGAATCAGCTCCTCCTCGTCGTAGTCGACGACGTCGTCGCCATCCACGAGGACGTGCCCCCGGTCCGGCCGGTGCAGGCCGATGATGTGCCTGATGAGGACGGACTTGCCGCTGCCGCTGCCCCCCAGAACGACCATGGTCTCTCCCTGACGGATGTCGAAGGTGATCCCGTCCAGGACCTTCTTGTTCCCGAACGCCTTGTGGACGTCCTTGAACACGACGAAGGCGTCCCCCACCGTCACGCTCAGAAGGCCAGGAAAAACTTCGTGAGGAAGAAGTCGGAGACCAGGACGGCCAGCGAGGCCGCCACGACGGTCTCGGTGGTGGCGCGGCCGACGCCGTCCGCCCCGCCCTCGGCGCTCAGGCCGCTGTGACAGGCGATGAGGGAGATGAACAGCGCGAAGAAAATGGACTTGCCGACTCCGCTCAGGACGTCCTGGACGCTCAGCGCCTGCACCACGTGCTGCATGTAGAACGCCGCAGGCTGGTGCAGCGTGAACACCGCCATGATCAGTCCGCCCATGATGCCCACGAAATCTGCGAACACGACCAGAACCGGCAGCATGATCGCAATCGCCAGGACCTTCGGCACGACCAGCTTGCGCACGGGGTTGGCGGCCATGGCGCGAATCGCGTCGATCTGCTCGGTGACCTTCATGCTGCCGATCTCGGCGGTGATTCCGGCCCCGACCCGACCCCCGACCATGAGAGCGGTCAAAACCGGCCCGAGCTCGCGCACGAGCGAGAGCGCCACGATGTCGCCCACGAAGAGCTTCGCGCCATACGCCGCCAGAGAATAGGAGGTCTGCAGGGAGAGGACCATGCCGGTGAACAGCGCCGTGACGGTGGCGATCGCCACCGAGCGCACCCCGAGGTTGTGCATCTGGTCGAGGACGACCGGCCACTCCGGCCGTCTCCGCACCGTCTCCCTCACCGTCTGACCGAACAGGACGGAGATCGACCCGACGTGGCTCAGGGCGAGACCCAGAACTCCGTTCATGCGGCGGCGTCCTTGCCCTCCCGGGGCCGGCTGGTGACACCTTTCGATGGCGCTAAGTCCCTGAAAGTCTAGCGGATGGACGGGCGCGCAGTCAAGAAACCCTCCCGGCTAGAGCCGCCCCTCCGATGGCGACAGCGGCCTGAATTGCCCGGTCGAGGGATTCCAGAGAAGCACCGCATCATAGGACCGGCCATCCACTTCGGAAGGTTCGGTGACGAGGAATTGATCGAGACGGACATCCAGGTCGCGCCGATACCATCGGATCGCGAATGCGCCGGTTCCCGGCAGGATGAGCTGGTCATCCGGTATCGCGAACACGGAATAGCTCCCGCCGGCTGCGCCCGCATCCCGTTTCAGGAACACCATCGCAATTCTCCTGGCGGACCCATCGTCGGGAATCCGCTCCAGGACTCTCTGGATCAAGGCCTCCGCCCGCTCGCCGCCGTCGTTGAGCCCGGCGATCTTGGACTGGATGGCCTGGGCGGCCAGCATCAGCTGAAAGCCGGCGAAGAGCATCAGGACAACTCGGAGCGGTCGGGACGCGGTGGTCCAGCCCCGGGCCGCGAGACCGGCCAGCAGCGCCAGCCCAAGCGTCACCGAGGAGATATAGATTTCGGAGATGTGCCTCATGAGGACCATCGGAAAAAACGACGCGGCCCATGCGGCGCACAGCAATCCCAGAGCGGGGCCCGGGCCGCCATCCGTCCGCGGCGAGCCCGCAGGTGCGCCGCCGGGATCTGGGAGCGCTTCGTGACGAGCGGCCCACAGTCCGTACCCGAGCGCGGCCGCCACGGCCGTCACATTGGAGGCCAGCCAGGCCAGGTTCGCCGGCGAACGGTCGATCATGACGGGCACCGTGTTTCCGAAGAACAATTCCGCGACAAGGATCATGGCTGCGTTCTTGACCCAGAGGAGAGGATCGAGCGACAGGAACCCCGCGCCGGACGTCGTCGCGGCCCTGCCGGACACCCGGATCAGGAAATAGACGATGAAGACGGTCGCCAGAGCGACCAGCATGATCGATCCATTCCGCACCCGATGCTTCGACCGGGGCCAGACGGTGAACAGGGTTGCCAGCGGGATGAGAGCGATGGCGTACTCCATGTAGCCAAGACCGATGGCGAAGCACAGCGCGACGAGGGGCACGGCGAGCAGCGGTCGCCCGGCCCACCTCGAGGCGATCCATGCCCCCAGCCACACCCAGGCGTTGACGACGAATCTGGCGAAGTTGTCCAGACCGGCGAGGGCGCCCGCCTGGGTGGGGTGAAGGAACACGACGCACGCCGACGCGATGGCGGCCACGCGACCGAGCCTCAACGAACGCATCCAAAGGAAGGCGATGGAGGCGTAGAAGACGAAACTCAGGACATGGAGGATGCGCAGCGAGAGCAGGAGATGGCGTCGGGAGATCCTGCCGAAGAGCCACACCGTCGCGTTCATGAGAGGGCGATAGTCGTCGAAGTTGCTGGCGTGGAAGAACGACGAGGGGCCTTCCATGTCTCCTCGGTCGACCTGGTGAAGTGCGACGAAGTCATCGTTCGAGGGCTTCACGCCGAAGGACTGTCGATAGAGAAGCAGCTGGAGACCCAGGACCGCGATGAACAGGGCGGTGAGGAATCGGCCGGTCGAGCGGGGCGATGTCGGCATGGCCCCGGCATCTGGACCGCCCGAGGGAGGCGACCCGCCCGCCCGGCCCGCTGCCGACCGCCGGGTCATCGCAATGCCCTGGACCTGTCCTCTGGAGACACATCGTCACCCAGGAGTTCGCTGACGATGGCGATCGGCCTCGCCTTCACCTCATCGAAGATGCGGCCGATGTACTCGCCCAGGATGCCGAGTGTGAGGAGTTGCACGCCGCCGATGAACAGAACGGAGAGGGCGATCGTCGCCACTCCGGCGCCGCGGGGGAGGATCCCCATCAGCTTCCAGGTCAGGACGACGAGAAACCCGATGAAGGCCAGGCCGGATATCGCGAGACCGAGCATCGACGCGAGACGCAGCGGGACGTAGGAGAATGAAATCATTCCATCGAGGGCGAGGCGACAGAGCTTCGTGAACGTATACTGCGGTCGGCCGCTCCGGCGGGCATCGCGATCGACAGGAACGCCCACCTGACGTCCGCCAACCCAGGCGCGCAGGCCCCGGACGTAGCGCAATCTCTCGGGCAGCCGATTCAATCGCGCCACGAACTCCCCGCCCATGACGCAGAAGTCGCCGGAGTCGACGGGAATCGGGACGCTCGCCAGCCGGGTCAATATCCTATAGAAGACGGTGTAGGCGGCGCGCTTGAACAGGTTCTCCGGTCGCGTGCGGCGGACCGCGTAGACGACCTCGGCCCCCTCCAGATAGCGGCGATGGAGCTGGACCAGATCGCTGGGTCGATCCTGCAGGTCGGCGTCCATGATGGCAATGGCGCGACCGCGCGCGTATTGAAGCCCGATGGAGACGGCCGCCTGATGTCCGAAGTTTCGGCTGAGGATGACGGCCCGGACGTTCGTGTGGCTCGCGACCAGCCCGCGAATGACATCGACGGTGCGGTCGCGGCTCCCATCGTCCACGAACAGGACCTCGAAGGCGATCCCGGTGGGACCGAGCGCGGCCCCGAGCTCTTCGAGCAGAACGGGAAGATTCTTCTCCTCATTGTAGGCCGGCACGACGACGCAGAGATCCGGAGTCACGACCCCCACCCGGTCCCGTGGGTCGCCACGTTGCGCCCTGACGGGCGGCGCCCGACACCGTGAGACCCCTTGTGCCGCATCGCAGCCCTCCTCCGGACGAGACAGGAAGCGGGCCAGACTATACTGCAGGGCCTCATGCGGGAGGCTCGTTGTATCTTCTCAGGCTGATGATTGTGATCATCTCTACGGCTGTCCTCGCGAGCCTGGGGATCGTCCTCTGCCTGCTGGTGCCCGGAGGATCGGCCTTGATTCCCCTGGCCCGCTTTTGGTCCTGGCTGATCCTGAAGACCTATGGAGTTCGCAGCAGGGCGGTGTTTCACTCGGAGTTCTCCCCGGATGTCCCCTGCATTTACGTCGCGAATCACCAGAGCCAGTTCGACATTCCCGCTTTGGTCGTCGCCATGCCGACGGATTTTCGAATCGTGGCCAAGCGCGAGCTTCTCTATATCCCGATATTCGGCTGGGCCCTCTGGCTCGCGGGATTCATCTTCATCGATCGGACCGACCGCGAAAAGGCCATCCGCCGGCTGGGGAGGACGTTGCGCATCATTCGACGGGGCGTCTCGGTCATCGTGTTTGCCGAAGGGACGCGCAGCCCGGATGGTCGCCTGCTTCCCTTCAAGAAGGGTGGCTTCATCCTGGCCCTGCAGGCGGGTGTACCCGTGGTCCCGGTCTCGATTCGGGGCGGGCGCGATGTCCTTCCCAAGGGGAGTCTGCGCGTGAGACCGGGCACGATCGAGGTCGTCTTCGGCGCCCCCGTTCTCACCGCGGACTACACGCTCGACACCAAGGACGCTCTGATCGCCACGGTGCGCGAGCGCATCGGCGAGGGTCTCGCACGTCCGCCGGTCTCCTGTTGCGACAGGCCCCCGACGTCCGCGGCTCGATGACCCGGTCCCTGCACTCGCCTGGGTCAGGACTTCGATCCCACGGCCAGCACGGTCACGCCGAAAGGGAAGCTTAGGAAACGCAGCGGAAAACGCTCGGCCGCCAGCAGGTGGCTGAGCGCCGCGTTGACCGGCCCGGGAAGCTTCACGAAATCGTCGCGCGTCTCGAGGCTCCCCTCCCGGCTTCCGATGAATTTCTTGAGGTTGCGGTAGAGCAGCAGCGGCAGCATGAAGAGCGGCTGGAAATAGCTGAGCTTGCGCACCCTGAGGCCGGCGGCTTCGAGACGCTCGCGGAGCTGTCCGGTCGTGTAGCGGCGATGATGGCCGTACATCGTGTCGTGATCTCCCCACAGGAACATGAAGGCCGGGACGCTCACGACCAGCACCCCGCCGGGCCGCAGGACACGCACCAGCTCGCGGATGGCCCGTCGATCGTCGATGAGATGCTCCAGGACGTCGATGCACGTAATGAGGTCGAAGCTCTCCTCGCGCAAGGGCAGCGATTGGAAGTCCGCGCGGAACATGCGTCTGAAGCCCCGCCCCGCGCAGAATCGCAGGGCGTCCTGCGAGTAGTCGGTGCCGAAGGTATCGCCGTGGGGCGCAAGATAATCGAGCAGGTTCCCAGGCCCGCAGCCCAGGTCGAGAATCCGCGGTGCGCGGCCGGCGACCTTCGGCGGGAAATTGCGCCGGACGACGTCGGTCACGATCCGGTACTTGCCGACCAGCCACCAGTAGGACTGTCCGAGATCGTAGTAGCGCTCCAGATGCTCGTAATCCATGACCCTTTCATGCTCGTGTCCGGCTGGCGCCCGCGCGCCATACGCCGTGTTCCATCGTACACCGCGGGCGGGTCGCCGGTGCCGCCGAACTCCGTGCGTTGTCCAGGCACTCCCCGCCGCCCGTGTTCAACGCATCCCCCGGTCCTCAGGACTCTTCGAGGCGCGACCGCCCGCGCCGGTCGGCGAGCCGTCAAAAATACTTCAACAGGGCGATCTGGAACTCCGTGCCGCCCCGGAGGCGTTCGAAGTCGGACTGCAGGGCCACGCCGATGTCGAACTGCAGGAGGGTCTCCCACGGACCCATGGTGTTCCCCGAGATCCCGAATCCCGTGAACCGGTGGAAGTCCTCCGAGGTGAGGCCGTCGCGGACGTAGGCGTGATCGAGGGAGGCCTCGAAACGAACGACGTTGGCGAGGTTGAAGGCATACTGCGCGCGCCCGATCCCCCCCTGGTCGTAGCGCACGCCCGACCCGGAGAACCCGCGCACGCGATTTCCGAAGAAGGAGAACTGGAACTCGCTGAACCGGTCGAGGCGCGAGCCGTTCTGCCAGATCGCCTCGAAGCGAAGTTTCTGGAACAGCGGCAGGAACACCTGCTTGGCGACGCTGTACTCGTACGTCTCGTAGTTCTTCTGGGAGGGATCGAACTCTCCCAGACAGGACCCGGGCGACGGACAGGGGAGCGTGTCGTCGCCCCACGGCTCCCATGTGCTGCGATAGTTCTTCTGCGCGGCCGCGCTCACCGTCCAGGCGGCCCTGTTGAACTCCCACGCGAGACCCGGTGACTGGATGAAGGTGTCGGAGGGAACCACAAACGTCTTTGTTTTCTTGTCGCGACTGTGGTTGGCGTACTCCAGCTCGTACGTCGCCTTGAGTCTCATGAAGTTCCCGATCGGCGCCCCCAGCGAGCCCGAGACGCTCTGGTCGCGCACGTCCACGTTGCTCTCGGGAAGAGCCTTTCCCTGCACGAAGAGCTGGTCGGTAATGTTCACGGCCAGCGCGACCACCTGCACGGTGGCGTCGATCTTCTTGTCGAACACGTGTGGATCGGTCAGGGAAAACAGGTTGATCACGCCGGCGATGAATGCGGTCAGTTGCGTGTTGTGGCCGCCGACGTCGAAATTGAAGTAGCCGGCCCCGGCGAGCGGCAGGACAGGATAATCGAGCCCCGGCTGACGGTAGAGGCCGGCGAGCCCCAGGAGGGCCGATTTCTGCAAGCCCTCCTTCACCACCCGTCCGCCACCCTCCGTGCGCTCCAGGTAGCGAAGCCCCTTGTCGGTGTCGCGCAGCATCTGACTGTCGGAGCGGTACGCCCCCTCCCTCGCGGCCGCGAATCCCGGATCGTTGATCCGGACATTCTTGAAGCCGATCTCGCGCAAGAGGACCAGATTCTGACCGACGAAGGTCAGAATCTGCTGCCCCTCGACGCGGGTCAGAATCCAATAGGTGGATCCGTCGGGTCCGGCGAGCGGCGAGAACATGTCGTTTTCCTCGTTTGAGACGACGGGCGCCGACAGGTTCGTCTGCACCGTCGACGTCTTCACCGGCGCAAACGTGCGTGTCTCAATCCAGGCGCGACCTTCATAGAGCGTCTTGGTGCGATCGATCGGCTTGAAATCCACGACATAACAGTCGAATTCTCCGACCTTGTCCCGACCGACATACTGATAGGCGTAGTCCTTGTTGAGATTGATGTCCAGAGGAAGCGTGAACACCTTTTCGGGTTGAGGAATGGGGAGTTCCGGCAGCTTCTTGCCCCTCCAGAGCACGCCGTTATAATAGAGGGCACGTTGCTGCCACTCGGCCCCCATCGCAGGGTCCCAGAAAAACGCATTGTCAAAACTCACGTCAATTGTATTGCTGCCCCCGACCTTCCCGTGGTACGTCAGCAGGGCGTCGGCGCGGTAGTTCTGGAGCCGATATCTCTGGTCCACCATGAACGCCTGGTGCGCGGCCATGATCTCTTCGGCCGTGATCAACCCCGTGCCCTTGATCTGCACCTGCTCCTTTTCCGCCTCGAAGCCCTTGATTGGAACCCGCGAATACAGGAGGACCAGCGGCCGCGCGTAAAGGGGCACCGGCACGCGGGTCGTGTTGCTCTTGAAGTCCGGCTCCACCGGTCCGCCCGGCGGACCTGCGGACCCTCCGATGATGTCGTAGATCGCCACACCGCGCACCGCCGCGGTTGGAATGACGAGACGCCCACCACGCTCCTCAACCGGCGGGCGTGCGAAGAATCCGATCAGCCCCTGGAACGAGTCCGCATCGAAGAAGGAGTAGGACGTGACCCCCTGGACGGTACGCGATCCGGCGTCGGCGGACGCCTCGAGCACCGCGCCGGTCCCCGTGACGCGCGTGTACGTCGGCAGGAAAAGCCGGTGGAGGTCGAGGAGGACGCCCGGGAATTCCGGCTGCCCGTTGACGTCGGCCTCGAGGTCGAAGCTCACCACGGCGGCGCCCTCTCCCTGCGTCACGATGAACTTGCCGAGCAGGTCCGCCGCACGCCCCCGGTCGTCCGGTCCCTCCAGCGGCGCGCCGACCACCCAGAGCTGCGCCGAGGGGTCGCTCTCCAGCATGAGATCGTAGGCCCGCGATACGACCCTCTCGACGGGGACGGCCGGCGGCGGACGCACGGGCAGCACGTCGACATAGGTGGCGGTCCCCTGCTCGTACAGGGCCTTCTGCCACGCCAGGTCTTCGTCGAGAGTGTCCGCCCCAAGGGCGAGGGCCCCCTGCACCACCAGGGCCCCGGGGTCGACGGAACGGATCACGACTGAGGTGTTCTTCAGGACGTACGCAAACTCCGCCACCCTGTCGATTGGCCAGCCGGGTGCGCGGTTCGGTCGGTCCCAGATCTCGTAGTACCTCACGCGCCCCTTGAAATGCAGCGCGGCCGCGCGGGTGAAATCGAGCCAGCTCTTGAGGATTGCCGACCGGCCCGGCGATGGGACCGCTGCGGACGAGTCGACGGCCGTATTCGGTCCGTACAAGCAGAGCGTCACGTCGAAGCGCGCCGAGCGATACGGGTCGACGATCCGATCGACTTCGCTCCAGTCGTATTGTCCGGCCCGCGGCTCGAGCAGGCCCCAGGGCGCACGGATGCGCACGTACAAGGGATGGTCCGCCGCGATGGAGGGGTCCTCGATCGGATCGGGCAGGAGAAACTCCTCCCGCTCACCGCTCAGGTCATACTCGTACCCGAGTCCGAGCACCGGGAGACGCGGACCGCCCTCGCCCGCGAACACCGGAAAGGCCAGCACCATCGGGAGAACCACGGCGACGAGCGAGCGGCTCATGGGCAGCGGACGTTAGCAGACGGCGAACGGACAGTCAAACACCGGAGCCGTCGGGCCTCGGGTTCCTTCCGCCGTACAGGCCTGTCGGGCGGCGACCGACCCGCGCCTCAGCGCCGGCCGGCTCCCCGGGCCACGCGTCTTTCGGGAGTCGGGGACGCGGATTGCTCTTCCGTCGTCAGGGCGACGTCCGGTATCGCGCGCCGGGCACGCGCCACGATCACCGTCTGGAACGAGAACGGACCCGGGAAGAGCAGGGCCAGGACCCTCCACAACTGGGTCATCCAGCGGGTCAGACGTCCGTCCCCGAAGACCAACTGCAACGGGACGGGCGTCCCCTGGCTTCTCTCGACGACGAACCCCGTTTCGCGGATGAGCCGCTTGAACGAGCCGCGCGTCATCAGGCGCCTGTGCGTGATATCGAGAATGCCCCGGTCCCCGTACTCGAAGCGTCCGAGCAGCAGTCCGAGGCGGATCGAAAGAAAGGCCACATTGGCCGTCGAAAACACGAAGAGCGTGTCCTTGCCGCCCCTCCTGGACTCGCGCAGGCGCAACAGGAAGGTCTCCGGCTCGCTGAGGTGCTCGAGCACGTCGAGACACAGGACCATGTCGTAGTCGAATGGATTGGTGGGCGGAAGGCCGCGATCGAGGTCGCAGGGCCAGTACCTGTCGCACGCCGTGGGACGAAGCGGCGCCCGATCCGCTCCATCGTACCGGAGATGAGGGAAGGACTCTTTCGCGCGCGCGCCGACGAAGCCCTCACCGCAGCCCAGGTCCAGCACAGCCTGCGGCCGGGACTCCCGGATGCAGTGCAGGGCCGCTTCGTGGGCCGAGCCTTCGAAACGCGTCTTGTCCACGTACAGCGTCCGGCGACCCTGCAGGTCACGGAACCTGAGCGAGCAGCCCATGCCGTGGGTCTGAAGCCAGAAATCGAGGCTGCTCCGCAGGACCCCCCAGGCATACCGCATCCCGGGAACCCGGCAGACCTCTCCGGCATATCGGGTCGGGATCTTGATTTCGCTCGCCCCGGCGTCGAGATAAAAAGCCTGGAGCAGGATCTCCGTGTCGAAATCGAAGCCGTCGGAATTCAACTCGAAAGGGACCCGTGCAAGAAAGTCGGTGGAATACATTCGCATGCCGGTGTGATATTCCTTCAAGCGCCTGCCGGTCAGTCGGTTCTGGATCCACGTCAGCACGCGGTTCCCGACGACCTTGTAGAGCGGCATCCCTCCACGACGGGCGGAGCGGATGCTCCACATGCGGGAGGCCAGCACCACGTCCCCCCCGGTCTTGATCGCCTCGCCCAGCATCACGGGCAAGGCCTCCGGAGGATATTGACAGTCTCCGTGCAGAAGAGCCACATGAGTGAACCCGCCGACCTTCAGGGCGTACCGGTAGCCCACCTTCTGGTTTCCACCGTAGCCCTGATTCTCATCGTTTCGGACGACCCGCCATCCGGAGAACCCATGTTCTGCAAACAGCGCCTTCGCACGATCGCTCGTACGATCGCCGGACGAATCGTCGAGCAAGAGGATGAACCAGCGCTCCTTCATCCCCTCCACCTGCGCCAGGCGCCCGATCAGTTCGGGCAGGTGCGGCTCGGCCTCGTAGGCCACGATGATCAGGAGCGGGCGCACCCGGTCCGGCAAGCCGGGCTCTCCGACTGGCAGGTCGTTCACGACCGCCCCGACGCTGCAGTCCGCGCGGAGCGCTGCTTCAGGGTTTCCGCGCGCGAGGGAATGGACGAACGCGTCCGTGGGTGGGAGAGGGGCGTTGAGCCGGGACGGGCCGCCCGGAACCGGACCATCCTGGCATGACGGTCATCAACACGACACCGCGGCAGCACGTTCGCGGCCTCCCGACCCGAAGCCCGCTCCTGCCGCAGCTCGCCCTTTGCCTGGCCCGATTGTGCGGGTGGAAGGACCATTGCCGATCACCGCGCGGTGTGCGGACTTTTTCGCTTGGAGCGAGAATCGTACCAAAACGCGCGAGGCACCGTCAACCCGCGGGGCGCGGCTTCGAATGAGGTGGACCGTGCTATCGTATGTTCTTCCTGAGCGCTCGGCGGACAAGGGATTCGTTGGAAATGAGCGGCGTAATTGAGATCGTCATCGCGGGCGCCGTCCGGACCCCTCTGGGGAAATTCGGCGGCTCCCTGTCGTCACTCACCGCTCCCGAGCTGGGTGCGGTGGCGGCCCGTGCGGCCATCGACCGTGCCGCCCTGACGCCCTCGGACATCGAGGAGACCATCATGGGGAACGCCCGGCCGGCCGGGGTGGGCCCCAATCCCGCCCGCCAGATTGCGCGCCGTGCGGGTGTCCCCGACACGTCCCCGGCCTACACCGTGAACATGGCCTGCGGGTCCTCGCTGCGTGCCATCGTCAGCGCCTGCCAGTCGATCGCCGCCGGCGATCGCCAGGTGGTGCTGGCGGGCGGGGCCGAATCGATGAGCCGCGTTCCCTACCTGCTGGAGGGCGCGCGCTTCGGCTACAAGATCGGACACCAGCGCGTTACCGACGCGATGTACCGGGATGGTTTCCTGTGCCCGCTCTGCGACCAGATCATGGGCGAGACCGCCGAGACCCTGGCCGAGCACTACCGGATCACGCGCGCCGAGCAGGACGCCTTCGCGGCGGAGTCGCAACAGCGCTGCGAGCGTGCCCGCAAGGAGGGCCGTTTCGCCGACGAGATCGTGCCTGTAGTGATCGCCGGGGCGAAGGGCGAAATCGTGGTCTCGGCGGACGAGCATCCTCGAGACGGAGTGACGGCGGAATCCCTCTCGACCCTGCCGGCCGTGTTCAAGAAGAACGGCACGGTCCATGCCGCATCGTCCTCCGGTCTGGTCGACGGCGCCTCCGCCATGATCGTTCTGTCTGCAGCCGCTGCGACCCGCCTGGGTGTGCACCCCCTGGTCCGCGTCGTGGCTTCCAGCTCGGCGGGGGTCGATCCGGCGATGATGGGGATCGGCCCCGTCCCCGCGGTTCGTGAGCTCTTGAGCCGGACCGGGCTCACGATCAACGATCTGGATCTCATCGAGATCAACGAGGCCTTCGCCTCCCAGGTGCTGGCCTGCCAGCGCGATCTCGGGTTCGATCTGGCGCGCACCAACGTGAACGGCGGTGCCATCGCCCTGGGCCACCCCATCGGCGCGACCGGAGCGCGCATCACCACGAGCCTGATCCACGAGATGCGACGGCGCAAGGCGCGGCGCGGTCTGGCCACGCTCTGCATCAGCGGCGGGCTCGGGATCGCCCTGTTGCTCGAGCCGGTCGAGTCCTGACCTCCCATGAAGCGCCCCTACCAACCGCTCGACTTCCTCGCGCTGGACGACCTGCTCAGCGACGACGAGCGTCTCGTGCGCGACACGGTGCGCGCCTTCGTCGGCGACCGGGTCCTGCCGATCATCGAGTCCCATTTCCGCGCCGGGACGTTCCCGGCCCACCTCGTCCCGGAGATGGCGGCGCTCGGTCTGCTCGGGTCGAATCTGCACGGATTCGGGTGCGCCGGGCTGAACAATGTCGCGTACGGGCTCATCATGCAGGAGCTGGAGCGGGGCGACAGCGGCCTGCGGTCGTTCGTGTCCGTCCAGGGCGCCCTGTGCATGTACCCCATCCTGACGTTCGGCTCCGACGAGCAGAAGGAACGCTGGCTTCCGGCCATGGCCAGGGGTCAGGCCATCGGATGCTTCGGTCTGACCGAGTCGGACGCCGGTAGTGATCCGGCAGGCATGCGGACACGCGCCGCCCGCAAAGGCGATCGCTACGTGCTGAACGGCGCCAAGGCCTGGATCACCAATGGATCGATCGCCGACGTCGCCATCGTGTGGGCGAAGTGCGACGACGGGGCGATCCGCGGTTTCCTCGTGGAGCGAGGGACCTCAGGCTTCTCCACGCGGGACCACGGTGGGAAGTTCTCGCTCCGGGCCTCGGTGACCTCCGAGCTCGTGCTCCAGGATTGCGCCATCCCGGCCGCGTGCCTGCTGCCCGGCACGAACGGCCTCAAGTCCGCGCTGCAGTGCCTCAACCAGGCACGCTACGGCATCGCCTGGGGCGGCATCGGGTCGGCGCAGGCGGTGTTCGAGGAGGCCCTGACACACGCCAAGGAGCGTGTCGTCTTCGGGAAGCCGATCGCCGCCTTTCAGATCCAGCAGGAGAGGCTGGTGTGGATGGCCAGCGAGATCACCAAGGCGCAGCTCCTGGCGCTGCGTCTCGGCCGCCTGAAGGACGAGGCGAAAGTGACGCCCACCCAGATCTCCCTCGGGAAGCGGAACAACATCTGGGTCGCGCGCGAGTGCGCCCGCCTCGCGCGGGAGATCCTCGGCGCCAGCGGCATCACCGATGAGTACCAGGCCGGCCGGCACCTGTGCAACATCGAGTCGGTCTACACCTACGAGGGGACGCACGACATCCACACCCTCATCCTCGGCGAGGCCCTGACCGGGCATTCCGCTTTCACCTGAGAGATCGGTTCTGTCCGAGAGAGACGCGACCCCGGTCCGACGCGTGGCGTTGAGCGGCCGCCACCGGGCGCGGCCACCGCGGACATCAGGCCGGACGCCGGCGCACGCGACGGCCCCTGGAGGAGGATGACCGTGACCTCGAAGGCGGAAGGACGCCCCCGCCTCTGCTTCGTCGGCCCGCTCGCCGGGAGCCGCCACGGATACGTCGTCACCCAGGGTGTGTGGCTGTCACGGCATTTCCGCGACGCCGGCTACGACGTGACCGCCGTGTCCGCCTCCCCCAACCGCTATGCGCGTCTGCTGGACATCACCTGGACGCTTCTCAGGCGGCGTCGACGGATCGACATCCTGTTCCTGCATGTCTACGGGGGGGCCAGTTTTGTCGTCGAGGACGTGGCCAGCCTGATCGCGCTCCGCTCCCGCCACCGGATCGTCATGATGCTGCACGGCGGAGCCATGCCTGAGTTCATGGCGTCCTTCCCGCGCTGGACGCGACGCGTCCTGAGGAGGGCGGATGCAATCGTCGCCCCCTCCCCGTTTCTCGCACGGGCCCTCGAGCCCTACGGCCTTCGTTGCGGAGTCATTCCGAACGTGCTCAACATCAGGCTCTACCCGTTCCGCCTTCGGAGCGTGCTCGGGCCCCGTCTCTTCTGGATGCGCTCGTTTCATCCCGTGTACAACCCGCTCATGGCGGTGGACGTGCTCGAACGTCTTCGAACGACCCATCCCGATGCGACTCTGGTGATGGGGGGCCAGGACAAGGGGATGCAGGCTGACGTGGAACGCCACGCACGGGATCGTGGTCTCGGCGACGCGGTACGTCTCCCCGGCTTCCTCGACATGGAGCGCAAACTGCGCGAGGGATCCGCCTCCGACATCTTCATCAACACGAGCCACGTCGACAACATGCCCGTCGCGGTCCTCGAGGCGGGCGCGCTGGGGCTCCCGGTGGTCAGCACGACCGTCGGAGGTATCGCGGACCTGCTGAAGGATGGGGAGACCGCGCTGCTGACTCCCGACGGCGACGTCGAGGCGATGGTCGAGGCGATTCGACGCCTCCTGCGCGATCCCGATCTGGCCGGTCGCCTGTCCGCAGCGGGCCGGCGCCTCGCCGAGCGCTCCAGCTGGGATCAGGTGCGCTCTCAGTGGGAGTCCCTGTTCGCGTCGCTGCTGATCGACGCGGACGCACGGGGGAGCGGGGGCGGCCACGGGCCGCATGGGACGCCGGGGCCGGCTCCGCGCTGACGGTAGAATAGGCGCAGAACGGATCTTCGGCGCGCCGGGAGAGGGAGAACAGGCGATGTGCGGCATTTTCGGAGTCGTGGGTGAGCCGGTGCCCGCCGCGATCGATCGGGCCTGCGACGCCATGCGCCACCGCGGTCCCGACGATCGGGGCGCTTACCTCGACGAAGGCGCCGGGCTGGGAATGACGCGCCTCGCGATCCTCGACTTGTCCCAAGCCGGCCACCAGCCGATGGGCACCGATGACGGCTCTCTGTGGATCGTCCACAACGGCGAGGTCTACAACTTCGGGGAGGAGCGCCGTCGACTTGAGGCGAAAGGACTTCGTTTCCGATCGCACACGGACACCGAGGTGATCCTGCGCCTGTACGAGGAGTTGGGCCCCGCGTGCGTCGATCGCCTCCGCGGGATGTTCGCGTTCGCCGTCTGGGATGCCCGGGATCGGCGCCTGTTTGCGGCACGGGACCGCCTGGGCATCAAGCCCCTCTACTTCGTGTGGAACGGCCGCAGGCTGGTCTTCGCTTCCGAGTTGAAGGCCCTCCTGGCCAGTGGCCTTGTGGAGAATCGCCTCTCAATGGAGGGGCTGGCGATGTACTTGACCTTCGGCTACATCCCCTCACCCCATACGCTGATCGAAGGCGTGCAGGCGTTGCAGCCCGGGCATCACCTGACCCTGGAGAAGGATCGCCTGACGGTGAGACGCTATTGGGATCTGCCGACGGGCAGCGACCGGCCGGCCTCTCCCCTCGCAGGAGAGCGGGAGGCGGCCGCGCAGCTCCGCGCCCTCCTGACAGAGAGCATCCGCCTGCGGCTGATCAGCGACGTGCCGATCGGTGCCTTCCTGAGCGGCGGGATCGACTCGGGGGCCGTCGTGGCTCTGATGGCCGAGGCCCGCTCAGGGCCGGTCAGGACTTTCTCCGTCGGCTTCGATGAGGCCGGAAAAGACTTGGACGAGACCGACGAAGCGGCCCTTCTGGCCAAGCATCTGGGAACGGACCACACGCGCCGCATCGTGACCGGCCGCGACGCGGCGGCAATCGTCGATCGCCTCGGCCGGGCCCTCGACCAACCCTCTATCGATGGGATCAACAGCTATGTCGTCTCGCAGGTGGCACGCACAAGCGTGACCGTGGCGCTGATGGGAGTCGGTGGGGACGAGCTATTCGCCGGCTACCCACACTTCTGGCGGCTCCACTGGGAGTACCGGAACGGGGGATGGCCCCACAGGGTCCAACGGGAGATCAAGGCGGCTCTTGCGGCGACAGGTAACCTGATCGAGCCCTGGTTCCGGGGAACGACTCTGGATCGGTATGTGGACTGGGCCCGCGTGCAGCACGGTTTCGTCACGCGCTACGGTCTGTCACGCACCCTGTTCCCGCCGGCGCAACAGCGCGCACTCTGCACCCCTGGATTGGCGGCATCGGCCCCGATCGGACGGCTTGCCTCCGACTACCTGGGCTCCCTCGACGACCCATGCGCCCATGACCTGATCGCGCGTGTCAGCCGGCTCGACCTCAGGGGCTACATGGCGCAGTGTCTGCTGAGGGACATGGACGCAATGAGCATGGCACACTCGCTCGAGGTGAGAGTGCCCCTGCTCGACCATCGACTCGTCGAGTTCGCTTACGCCCTGCCGGGCTCCTACAAGTATCAACCCACGGATACCGCCCCACCCGGTGGTGAACGGGAGGCCAGCTATCGCCAGATCGGCGCGAAGCGGATCCTCATAGAATCCGTGCGCGATCTTCTGCCGGCCGGTTACGAAGACCGGCCCAAGAGCGGATTTCACCTGCCCATGGCCTCGTGGATGAAAGGCGCTCTCCGGCCCGCCGTGGAGGACCTGCTCGCCAAGGCGTCGGTGCAGCGGCGGGGGCTGTTCCGACCCGAGGCCGTTGCCGGACTTGTAGAAGGATTCCTTCGCGGTGCCGTTCCCTGGCACCAGGTCTGGGCGCTCGCGGCACTGGAGCTGTGGCAGCGCCAGGTCCTCGACGCGGGCGCCGCCGCCCTGGCAACTGATCAGCGAGTCACCGCGTGAGCGAGGGGGCTCCCCTCAACGTGATCTACGTGCAGAACGGCAGCGGCACGGGAGGGACTGGATTCAGCCTGGACGTCTTGCTCACGCATCTGGACACCGGCCGCTTTCGGTCGCTCGTCTGGACGTGCAACGACGGTCCCATGGTGCGGCGGTGGGAAGAGCGAGGAGCCCGGGTGGTTGTCCACCGGATGCATCTCTTCGAGGGTCTCGACCCCACCTTCGTGCTGGGCGCCATCGAACGCGATCCGGCACGCTGGCGCCGATGGGGCCTCCAGACCCTGAATGCCGCCAGGGCGGTCGCGGCCCTGCCGGGTGAAATCTTGTTCCTGCGTCGCCTCCGGGCCGGGCATGGGGTCATCGTGCATGTGAACTCGATCGTCGCGCTGACCGCCGGCCTTTCGGCGGGACTCCTCGGTCTGCCGGTCGTCTGGCACGTGCGCGAAATCCTCGCTCAGGGCTTCTGGGCGCGCCTGGCGCGCCGGATCATTCTTCACTCGGCCTCCCGCATCGTCGCCGTCTCCGAGGCAGCCGCCGAGCCCTTTCAAGACGCGGACGTTCCGGTGCAGGTCATCCACAACGCGGTCGATTTGAGAGGATTCGATCCGACCATCGACGGCGCCTCCGCCCGCCACAAACTGGGTCTCCCCTTGGATGCGCCCGTCGTCGGCTTCGTCGGAAAGCTGTTCCCGAGCAAGGGAGCCTTCGATCTGCTGCGGGCCATGCCGCTCGTGCTCAGGGAGATTCCCTCCGCGCACTTCCTGATCGTAGGGGGAGACGATCGTCCGCGGACCCTCTCGGCGCAATCAACCTGGAAGAGCAGACTCCGGCGGCTGCTCGGTTTCGGGCAGGCGATCGACCACCTGCGGCTCCTCCGCCTGGAGGCGGACCGTCAGGGTCTCGGCGATCGCATCCGTTTCCTCGGGTCGCGCCACGATGTGCGCTCGCTCCTGTCGGCCATGGACGTCGTCGCGCTGCCTTCGCACACGGAGTCGTTCGGCAGGACGATCATCGAGGCGATGGCCATGGCCAGACCGGTCGTGTCCGTCGCCGTCGAGGGAATCCTCGACCTCATCCGCCACGACGAGAACGGAATCCTGATCCCGCCTCCCCCGCGGGCGGAGGATCTGGCCGTTGCCATCGTTTCTCTCCTCAATGACCGTAGCCGTCGGGGGGCCTTGGGGCGGGCGGCACGTATCTCGGTCGTCGATCGGTTCGCGGCGGAGCGCCATGCGCGAGCAATCATGGCCATCTACGAGGAATTGGCGAGCGGCCACATCGGGCGCCAGGTCCAGATGCCACGGGCGTACTGAGGCCGCACGCCGAGGTCCGACTTGACCAAGCCCATGAGAACCGTGGCCGGGACATCGATTCCCTGGAGCGCGAGGCGGTAGAGGAGCGCGGGCCAGCGGCTTGCATCTACCAAGTCTCCGGACAGCTCCTTACCGCCGGACCAGGAAGGGGATTCTACCGACGGTTCTGATGAGAAGGTCGCGCGCCTCCGCGACATCGGCCAGGAAGAGCAGGACGGCGTAGGCGATGGCTCCCAGGGCCAGGCCGACGCCGACCTCGAGAGCACGCCCCATCTCCCACGTGGGGTCCACCAGATGCTCGAAGACCCAGGCCCAGCCCAGGGTGAGCAGGGCCATGCTCGCCGCGCAGACGAAGATCTTGAGCAGGAATCGCAGGTCGTCCGCACCCAGGAGGCCCGACACTTCCCCGCGAATCAACGGAACGAGGAGCAGCACGTGCAAAAGGCTGGTGCAGGACGTGGCTAGTGCGATGCCCTTGACGCCGAAGAGCCCCATGAGGATGTAATCGAGAAGGGCGTTGGCAAGGATCGCGCCGCCGGATGTCCAGGCCAGCAGAGCGAAGCGCTTGCGGACGAGGAGCACCATCGTCAGGGCCGCGACCATCCCCGTCAGCGTCAGCTCGGGGGCGTAGAAGGCCAGGAGCACCGCGACGCTCACCGTATCCTGCGGAGTGAACTTTCCGCGCTGGAACAGCATGCGCACAATCGGCACGCCGAAGGCCAGAGCACCGGCCGTGAAGGGTGCGGTGATCAGGACCATGTGGCGCATGGTCCAACGGACGGTCTCCCGCAGCTCGGACGGGCTCCGCAGGGTGGCCCCGGCCATCCTCGGAAGCGCGATGAAGTCGATGGAGCCGACCGTCAGGAGCCGCAGGTTCGAGACGAGGACGAACGCGAACCCGAGCGCAGAGATGCTGCCCACCGGCAGGAACGAGGCGAAGGCGTTGTCGACGAGGAGGTTGATCTGCCCGAAGTTTGCCCCGATGCTCAACGGAATGAGGGACATCCAGAACCGGCGTCGCCACTCGCGCCGCTCGGCGGGGCGTTCCGGCGTCGGCACGAATCCGGTCGGGTCCCTCAGGACGCGCCGCGCCAGGACCTGGAGGAGCCCCACCGCCGCTGCTGTCCCCAGCAGCGGCCCCAATGCCAGGACAAAAATGCCCGCCCTTTCCACCAACGTCACCATGACGACGATGGTGCCGAGCGGGACGAGCAAGGTGAGCACGCAGGGGACGAAGAACTGCTGGCGTGTCTCGTACATGCAACGGGTGACGGTGAGGCACGTCGCAAGCACCGCGCCACCGGCCGTGAGCTGCAGGAGCCGACCGCTCAGCTGCAGCCGCTCGCCCCCCAACCCGGGGGCCAGGAGCCCGACGATTGCATCCGGGATGGCGAAGGTCAGGAGCAGGAACGGCAGGAGGACCAGGGTGAGTTGCGCCAGGGTCGTCCTGGTGAACGCTATCTGCCCGTTCGAGCCGCGCCGGGCACCTATCTCGTTCAGCACCACGAGTAGGCTGCCGTAGATTCCTCCGCCCAAGAGCGTCGTGAGCAGTCCCGGGATTGTCTGCGCGATGAGATAGCAGTCCTTCTGCAGGCTCGTGCCGAAGTAGGCCGCCGACATGACGCCCAGCACCAGAAACAACAGCATGTTGAGGACGCGCACCGCCGAAACCGTCAGAGCGGAACGCAAGGCACTCGGAGTCTGGATCATTCTCTACGGGTGGATAGGGTTGGAAGGTATCGCGATCGGAGGCCCTGTCGGGAAAACACCGTGGGGACCCCCATGTCCGGGTCGAGAATCCTCGTGGGCGGTGCGTGAGACTCGCGCGGGTCCCGTCATTCCTATACGCTGTCCCGCCTCAAGCCAGGCGGATTATAGTGCCTGGCGTCCCGCCAAATCCAGATGCTGTCCTAGTTCAGTCCATGTGAAACGCGGGGCCTTTACGGCGATATTGGACCGCGGCCAGAGTGGAATCTACGCGCCCGCCGCCGGCGCCGAGTCGCCGCAAACCACCTGTCGGAAGTGCGCCGCCACGATTGGGGCGGAGAATTGCCTGGCCGCGCGGAGGGCCCGGCGCACCAGCTTCTGTCGCAGGACCACATCGCCGCGCAGGCGCTCGATCGCTGCGGCCACCGCGGAGACATCCGGAGTGTCGACGACCAGAGCGCATTCGTGCTCTTTGAGGAAATGCGTCAGATAAGAATCCGGAGGGCTGTGCGCCAGGATCGGGCGGCCGCTCAAAAGGAATTCGATCGTCTTGGTCGGGAACATCGTCTCGTATTCGGCCGGCGGATAGTTGCCGACGAATCCGTGCGGGAGGATGGCGATGTCCGCCTGACTCATTCTCTGGACGACCTGGTCGCCCGGGACCGTGTCGTAGCCGATCCTGTCGGTCAGCAGACCCATCGACTCGTAATAGGCCCTCGGCCTGGCCGACAGGAACGTATACCGCACGTCCGGCGTCTGGGCGACGGCCTGGCAGATCCGGCGCGTGGCATCCAGGCAGGAATCGTTGATGTTGCCGCAGGTGATCAGCTGTAACGGCCGCTGGGGTGGAGGAGGTGGCGAGTCGGCCGGAAGCGGTCCGTTGAAGGAGTGAACCAGCGCCGAGCATTCCACACCGCCATAGTGCCGGCGGAAGAACCGTGCCATCCCCTCGCTCATGAGAAACACGTGGGTGGACCGCTCAAAAATGCGCGCCTGGAGACAGGCCGTGAATTTTCGCGACGGACCCCGGCAATTCTCCACCCACAAATTGTGATAGTAGGGAAAGAACTTCGCCCCCGTCCACTTCGCCACCAGGTAACCGGCCACCAGATAGTCGCTGTTGGGATAGGTCGCCACGATGGCGCGGCAGTCATGCTTCCGGGCAAGCCGCAGCATCCGCAGACAGATCACGGGCAGCATGAGCCTGCGCCACCAGTTGGAAGCCCGGCAGGACCAGGTAATCGTGGAGGCGACCGTGAAGACCTGCGGCAGCGGGTCCTTCCACTCGATCGGCGTCACTTTGTCCGGCTCCTCGCCGACGATGATCATCTGGTCGGCCGTGAACTGCCGGCCGAGATTGCGGGTGACCACGGACATTCCCATCCATCCCTGCGGAACGCCCCAGGACACGAACATGATCTTCCCGTCCATCCACGCGATTCCTTATGGCCGCCGGACCGCCCCGCGACTCAATGGCCGTACTTCTGGACGTATCGCTCGTCAATCCAGGCGTAGGTCTTCTCCATGCCGTCGCGCAGGGCCGTGCCGGGCGCCCACCCCAGGAGCCGTTGGATCCGCGTGTTGTCGCTGTTGCGACCGTTGACCCCCTTGGGCGCACTGAGGTTGTATTCCCGCCGGAGTCTGGTGCCCGCGATCTCTTCGACAAGGTCGTAAAGGCCGTTGATCGTCACCAGCTCGTCGCTGCCCAGGTTCAGCGGCTCGTGGATGTCGCTGTGCATGATCAGGTCGATACCCTTGATGCAGTCGTCGATCCACATGAAACTCCGGGTCTGGCGGCCGTCCCCCCAGATCTCGATCTCGTGCCGGCCGGACCGCTTCGCCTCGATGACCTTCCGGCAGGCCGCGGCGGGGGCTTTTTCACGCCCGCCCTCCCACGTGCCGAAGGGACCATAGACGTTGTGGAACCGCGCCACGCGTGTCTCCAGGCCGAAATCCTCCCGGAAATGCGAGCACATCCGCTCGGCGAAAAGCTTCTCCCAGCCGTAACCATCCTCGGGCATGGCCGGATAGGCGTCGGCTTCCTTCAGCGGGACGACATCCTCGGATCTCTGCTTGTCGGCGTTGTACACGCAGGCGGACGAGGAGTAGAAATACCGCTTCACGCCACAGTCCTTGGCCGCCAGGAGCATATGCGTGCTGATGAGCACCGAGAGCATGCACAGGGCCTTGTTGTTCTCGATGAAGCCCATGCCGCCCATGTCGGCCGCCAGGCAATAGACCTCGACGGCGTCCTTGCAGGCCGTGTAGCAGTTCTCCTTGTCCTGCAGGTCCAGGCGAAGGTTCTCCACGTCATGGAACACCTGGTACCATTCGTCGAAGGGTTTGATGTCCACGGCTCGGATCCGCGCAAAACCCTGGTTGCGAAGGCTCGCCACCAGATGCCCGCCGATGAACCCGCCCCCGCCCGCAATCACGATGAGTCCGTCTTTCATGAGTGACCCTTCCCTGGTTCTCATTCCGCGCAGTACTGTATCGGCCTTCGGCAGGGGGAGTCCCCGCATGCTCCAGGAAATTGTATCACCTGGGCTGAGCTCATGGCGGGCCCGGCGCCGCTGGGAGCGAGGGAGGCTGTGTCACGGGTGTCGTTTTCGCGAACCGGGCGTAAGGAAGTCGTGTCGCCTGCGACCACTCGACCCAAAGCCGGGGATCACCCAGGAGAAAGCCCGCCGTGCTCCACGTTCTCAGGACGCTGCCGGGAGCGTAGCGCCAGCCCGCGTCGAACGAGTAGGGGATGTAGGGCTGTCGCCAGCAGTTCGCGTCCACCCGCGACAGGACCGCACGCCCTCCACCCGGCCCTCCCGCGGGGAGGCCGAACACGCTCCACTCGTCCCGGCCGGCGTCCGAGGCTGTATCAATCAGTCTGAGACGGTGCCTCGCGATCACGTCCGCGAACTGGTTCTGATCGGATGGTCGGATCACGAGATAGTCGATCCGTCCTGGCCAGGCCTCGAAGAACGGCACCAGATCGGTCGGGAGGGTGTCGTTTCGCGTCAGGATGCGGCGGCCAGTGTAGAGGATGCCGACCTCTTCCTCCGTGGTGGAGGCGATCACCGTGTCGACCGGCAAGGTCGACAGCTCCCGGCCCAAAGTGGCCCAGGTCTCGCCCGCCTCGGAACGGCTCGCCGAACGGGCCGCGCCGCGGGCCGAAAGGAGCATCAGAACGAGACACGCCACGCTTGCGATCCGGCCCGGCAGGATCCATTTCGCATCGCCCCCGGTCGTCGACCACAGATGGGCGGCGATCACGCCGGTCGCCAGAAGGACGAGCTGCAGTCCGGGCTGAAGATACTCGCCGACCAATGTGGCGTGGGGCGGCACGAACAGCAGCGGGACAGTGCAGGCCAGAGCCACCGGCACGAGGCATAGATCACGCCGGCGGCGCACCCGTGCTGCGGCGTAAAGCGCCGCCATCACCACGGCCACGACGCCTCCGGTTCCGAGGAGCGAAGCCGCCGTCCGGAGCGTCACCGCAGCGGTCCCTCCGGCCAGGAGTGCGTGCGTCGGACGCGACACAATCGACGTTGCGCGCCCCAGGAGGTGAATCAACGTACAGTCGTAGACGGTCGCCCTCGTCGCCCATCTCAGGCCGATCAGGCAGGTCATCCCGGCGATCGCCAGGGATGAGCCGATCGCGTATGGCGCGATCGCTCTCACGAAGCCACGCCGGTCGGGATGCGGCAGGACAAGCCAGAGGTACACAGGGAAGGCGAGCCACATCACAAGCGCCATGTTGTCGGCGAACGGATAGAGGAAGCCAATGAGTCCAAGACCGATGGCGCTGCTGGTGCGACCGGGACACGACGCCCGCCAGGCGCCGGCCGTCAACAGCAGCAACGAGAAGAACGCGGTCGTACCAATCTGGTTGAATTGGGTGTACATCCTTACGTGGGGAACACTCGCCGCGACGAACGCGGAGGCCATGACGGCACCCCAGCGACCCGCCAAGAGGCCGCCGAGGACGGCCGCGATAAGTATCGAGGCCACGCCAACCGCGCACCAGAACCCGTACAGAGATCCGGCGCGAAACTCGCACGGATCGGGGGACGGGCCGGAAAGCCACAGGCCGATTTTGAGCAGGACGACATGCAGGCCGCCCCAGGGAAGGACGGCCAGACGCACGAGCGTGTTCCACTCCGGCCGCGCGTCCCAGGGCGAGGTTTGCTCCAGGGAGATCGCCTCGACGATGTAGAGAGCGGAATCGCTGTCGTGAACGCCCGCTGGCATGGTCGGCCGCGTCAAGGCGAAGCCGATTACGGCGGAGCAAGAAACTGCGAGCAGGACTGGAAGAGCACCAACCTTCAATCGATCGATGCCCCACGAGGGCAGCATACTTGCGGCCTCCCGATCCTGCCGGAGGTCGCGGCCGTGCCGTGCCGGTTCGTCCGGGACTGAAAGGCGCGCCGGATCGTTGCGCGCCGTGCTGGGTTTGTCTGTTCACGCGCATCCTAGCAGGGCCTGCGAGGGACCGTCAACAATGCCGCAGGGACTCCATCCTCACCACGAGCAGGCTTGTGTAGACTCCCCCGACCAAGAACGTCGTGAGCAGTCCCGGGATGGTTTGCAGACTCGTGCCGCAACGCGAGCCAATCGTGGAGCTCAGCAGCGTACAGCCAGACCGCGCCTCAAGCGGCGATCTCCCCCGGGTTGTCGATGAAATTGCGGGCCCAGAGTTCGAGCGCCCCCAGAATCCACACACTGTCGGCGGAAAGCTCCGGATTCGTCTCATAGGCGCGCAGGATCGTGTCGAGCGCGCGGGGATCGAACCACTCGCGCTCGCGGAAGGAACGGCTTGCGATGAGCTCGCGAAGGTGGCGCTGCCCGCTTCCCCGAAAAAACGGGGCCGGCAAGCCGAAGCCCATCTTGGGGCGCCGAAAGAGGTCGGTGCCGAGGCGCTTCTCCGCCAGCGCTATCAGCGGAATCTTGCCCCGCTTGGGATCCAGCTTGAGCGCACCGGGAGCGCGGAAGACGTACTCGACCACACGGTGGTCCAGCAGCGGCACGCGGTTCTCGAGGCTGTGTGCCATGCACATCTTGTCGATGCGCATGAGGAGGGACACAAGGTACGTCTTCAGCTCGTAGTACAGGTGGCGATTGATGGGGTCGTCGCTCGGTGCCGCGCGCAGCAGCGGTCGCCGGTACTCCTCCGCGCGCTCGATCCCGTCGCTCCCGAAGAGCGTCCGCACGAAGCTGTTCGGGAGAAAGGCGGACGACCAGATGATGATGCCGTCGGGGTCGCGGGAGAGGTCGATGGCGGCGCGTCCGACCCTTCCGCGGAGGACCCGCGCGAGGACGGGCGCGAGCCACGCGAGGCCGGGCACGCGGGCGCGCAGGTGGCGCAGCCGCAGCAGTCTCCGGAAGCGATCATATCCGCCCAGCAGCTCGTCGCCGCCCTCTCCGGAAAGCAGCACCGTCACTTTCTCGCGGGCCAGCCTCGCGAGCAGCCAGATTCCGACCGAGTTCGGATGGTTGATCGGCTCGTCCATATGCCAGGTCAAGCGGGGAAGGCGCTCGTGGAATTCCTCCTCACCCAGCACCTGGCTGTAGTTCTCGATGCCGAGTCGCTGGGCAACCGTCCGGGCCCAGGGGCGCTCGTCGAACTCGGCTGCCGCAAAGCCAATCGTGAACGATCGCATGGTCGATGTGGCGGCCTCACAGGCCAGCGCCGTGACGAGCGAGGAGTCTACGCCGCCCGAGAGGGCGCAACCGACCGGCACGTCGGCGATCAGTCGGTAACGGACGCTCTGTTGTAGATGCTCCTCCAGCCGCTCCTGGAATTGGATCGCCGTGAGCTGCCGGTCCGCGACAGCGGTGGGCACCTCCCACCAGCGCTGCGCACGAAGACCCGTAGCGCTCACGATGAGCTGGTGTCCGGGCTCCAGCTCACGGACGTCGCGCAGCAGAGTGCGGCCCGCGGTCAGGTAGCGGAACGCGACGAGCTCCGGAAGTGCGTGTCGATCGATCCTGGGTTCGACTCCGTCTGCCTGCAGGATCGCCTTTGTCTCCGACGCGAACACGAACTGACGGGCATCCGCAAAATAGTAGAGCGGCTTGATGCCAAGCCGGTCGCGGGCGAGAAACAGTTCGCGGCGGCTGACGTCGAAAATTGCGAAGGCGAACATCCCGATGAAGCGCTCGAGGCACGCCGCGCCCCAGCGACGATACGCGAGGAGAAGCACCTCCGTGTCGCACTGCGAGCGGAAGGCATATCCCTCCGACTCCAGGTCGCGGCGGAGCTCGCGGAAGTTGTAGATTTCGCCGTTGTACACCACGATATTGCCAGTCTCGGCGTCGCGCATGGGCTGGTGCCCGGCCGGTGAAAGGTCGATGATCGCCAATCGGTTATGGGCGAACCCGACCGGACCCTCAGACCAAAGACCCTCGTCGTCGGGACCGCGGTGCCGCGTCGAGATCCTCATGCGCTCGAGCGCGCTCGCGTCGATGGGTCTGCCGTCGAAGCGGAAGATGCCTGCTATGCCGCACACGAGGGGACCCTTCGCAGACAAGGGAGCATCATCGTGCTAACTCCTCGGACGATATCGGAGGCGAGCCTCATAGCGGAGCAGGCCCAGGCGCGCCGCGCGCACTGCACCGCGGACCGCGGGAAGGTTTTGCAGCAGTCGACCCAGCTTGCCGACGGGATCGTAGGGGACGCGAACCTCGTACGTCGCCGGTCGCACCCCACCGGGGTCGAGACGGAGGCGCTTCCCTTGCGCCTCCGCCCACTCCACGAAGTGCCGGAAGCAGGCTAACCACGCAAAGATTTTGAAGGGGCTCACCGCGTACGGCCGGGCCGCGCCGTCCGGATCCTCGCGAGCCAAGCGCGACAGCTCGCGCACGCGATCTGCATCAAACAGACCCGTACCGGCGCACCAATCGGGGTCGACGCGTCGCGCGAACTCCTCGTAGAGCGGTCCGGAGATCCATCCGGCGTAGTCGTGGAAGTCGCGGCGCAACCCGGCCCGTGCACCCACAGTGCGGCCGCGGAGAGCGCGGTTGGTGCGGGCCCAGGGCAGTCTGGCCAGGTTTGGATGCAGGCGTCGAATCAGGACCGCGTACACCTCGTCGGCGCGGAGAGACGGGTGCAGCGACCACATGTAGGAGTACACGCGCGGGTCGGTGAACATCTGGTAAACGCTGCAGAAGTGATCGATGACACTCATTGCATGAGCGATCAGAGAACGCGTGTAGTGACCGTGCATCTCGTGCTCGCACAGGACGTAGGTGGGTTTGCCGGGCGAGCGCGCGTGCAGGGCGTTGAGCTCGGAGCGCAAGCCATCCGCGGCGGCCTCCAGGATCTCGCGACGCAACAGCCCGAAAGGATTCGTCGGCACGAGCGGGCGAAGCTCGAGAAGTCGCCTGCCGCTGAATTCGGCGCGTCCGACCATGTCGCCGTAGTTACCCGCGAGCACGAGGGCGTCCCTCGGCAGCGTCCGAAACCACGTCATCCGATGCAGGTGGATCGGCGACACCAACGCGCCGAGGAGCTCCGCGGTGTCTGGCAGGTTCTGCCGGAGGTGCTCGGGGCCGAGATCTGCGTGCACCCACTCGAGACCGAGGATTCGGGCCGTCTCGCGTCCGTACTGGTAGTCGCGGGAATCCGGGAGCCCCCAGGTCAAGGCGATGGGCTTGTTGGGCAACCTCCCGTCGTCGACCAATCTGGAGAGCGTCGCCGCCACGATCCGACTGTCGATCCCGCCCGAAAGGAGCACGTAGATTTCCCGGCGGCCCCGGCAGACGCGGAACGCCTCGTCGCAGAGCAGGCGGCCAAGCTCCTCGGCGATCCTCTCGTAGGATTGCCAGTGGAGGTCGTGTTCCGGAATCGACGAGAGAACGGGCAACCCCTTGGGATCGATTGACGAGAGCCATGGCCGCCGCCGGATCTCGTGGAGCAGGGTACGATCACCACAAACAAAGTTGAAAGACAAAAGGGAGAGCACCGCGGCGCCATCGAGCGTAAGCTCAGGAGCGCTCTGCGCGAGCGCATTTCCGTAGGTGGCGTGCCAGCTGCCGTCCGAGGCGCGATAGCGGGGTGGCTGAAAGAGGTGAAGGTTTGATTCGATTTCCTGCATTTGCTTCGTCCCCTCGGCCACCGGCTTCCGCGCAGAGAGCAGACCCTGCGGCGCGGCCGCCAGCGCAACGTGCGCAACGCAAGGCAGCTGTTCGAGTGGATGCTTGCGCAGCGATCCCCCGTCGAGGATGGCGCCGCGCTCTCTCGTCACGAAAGTGCCGGGAATTCTATCTTGCTCCGCGCACCCACGCCAGCATTCCGGGTTCCAGGCGCCCACCGACGACGCGCCGTGCCCGATCTGCCGAGGCGCTCCCGCGCCAGGGCTGTCGCCCCCTGAGCCGACATTGTCGTCGCCTGTAAGGTACTTGGCAACAAGTTTCTCCACGGATTGCTCGCCGCGGAAGAGGCGCAGGTACCTCGGATAGCCCATCTCCCCCATCGCCCGCAGTTTTCGCCGAACGCGCAGCGAGGGCCGTCGTTCCTCCAGGCGCCGGGCGCGCAGGCGTCCCGCAACGCCCGCTTTGTAATGTGTATCTCCTCATTCCTCCCGGTCGGTTGCCGGGCTATCGACGAGGTCCCTATATTGAGGGGGACCGGCAGCGGAGTCGTCAGGTAGATTGTCAAGATTCCGACAGTCTAGAGCCCCGCGTCGTGGTCAGAGCGCGACCCAAAGCACGCCGCGCTTCCGAGGACAGATGCCCAGCACCGGGCTCACCGGCAGTCTGAAGACCATGTCCCTCCCTGACCTTCTTCAGTGGGCCGGGTCGGGGCGGAAGACCGGCACCCTCTCCCTCAAGAGCGGTCCCCTGCACAAGAGAATTTATTTCAAGGACGGCGCCATCATCGGGTCCTCCAGCAACGACACCCGCGAATATCTCGGGCAGTTCATGCTCAGCGAAGGGATCATCACCGAGCAGCAGCTCAAGGACGCCTTCGATCTGCAGGCCCAGACGAAGGTGATGCTGGGTCGGATCCTGGTCAAGAAGGGGCTCGTGTCCGAGGCGAAGGTCAGCGAGATTCTTCGATTGAAGGCGGAGGAGACGATCTACTCCCTGTTTCTGTGGGCGGACTCCGATTTTGTGTTCCTCGAAAGCGAGCTCCCCCCGGGGGACCAGGTCCTGATCTCCATCCGGGTCGAGGACGTCCTGATGGAGGGGCTGCGGCGCTACGACACCTCCAAGAAGATCCGGCAGGTGCTGCCGCACAATGGCGTCATCCTCCGGAGGACCGCCACACCGCTGCCACCCGACATCGCCTCCAAGGCGTTCCCGAAAAGGATCTACGACATGGTGGACAGCCGGCGATCGCTGGGGGACATCACGCTCGAGACGCACGCCTCGGAGTACAACGTCTGCCAGGTGCTCTACGTGATGGTCCAGAAGGGGTATCTGGAGGTCGGCAAGGGCACGGCGCAGACAGCGGCGCGTCAGCCGGCGGACAGCCCGCAGGCTCTCATGGAGGCGGCGAAGGAGCTGATCAAGAGCGGCGACTCGGAAGGAGCGCTGGTGATCCTCGAGAAGGCCCGGCGAAGCACCGGAAAGAACCCGGAGATGAACGCCCTGATCCAGGTGGCGGAGGAGCATTTCATCGACAAAGCCTACCGGCACTACCTGCCGCCGAAGAAGATCCCTGTCCTGAAGAAACCGCTGGAATCGCTGGTGAACCAGGACCTGAGCCCGGAGGAGGGATTTCTCGTCAGCCGCGTCAACGGGTCCTGGGATCTGCGCTCCATCATCACCATTTCACCTCTGCGCGAGGTGGACGCCCTGCGCGCCTTCAAGAAGCTTCGTGAGCGCGGCATCATCGATCTCGTCGAGGCTCAGGCGAAGACCGCCTGAGACATCGACCGCCTACCGGAGGTGCTTCGCCTTCCTCCACGCCTCTCCGGTCGGCGGCCGCCCGTCTTCTCCTCTCCGCTCCCGTGTCCCTGCGCCGCCCCGTTCTTGCGGACAGGAAACGGCAGACCCTCCGTTGGGGCCGAGCCTGAATGAACGGCCGCTCCGCGGTTGCCGAGGTAATGATCGTAGGGTTCGACCTGCAGATCATCCAGGCTCTTCGCGGCGATCGACTTCACGAACAGCTCGGCCAGCTGCAGATTGGTGATGAGGGGGATCCCGACATCGGTGGCGCGCCTCCGGATGATATATCCGTCGGTCAGCTCCTTCCGGTCGTACCCGGATGGGACGTTGATGATCAGGTCGAGGCGATCCGGGCTGATGTACTCGAGAAGCGACGGCTTGCGACGCTCGTGGATCTTGTACAGGCGGACGTTCGGCACGCCCTGGTCCTCCAGGAAGCGCGACGTGTTCCGCGTGGCGTAGAGAGTGAAACCCAGGTCGCGCAGCAGGCGGGCGGAGGGCAGGAAGCGGGTCTTGTCGCGCAGCGAACCGATGGTCAGCAGGACCTGCCGGCGCTCGGGCAGCCTGAACCCGGCCGCCAGGATCGCCTTCAGGAACGCCTCAGGCAGATCCTCGCCCAGGCAGGCGACCTCGCCCGTGGACGCCATCTCCACACGCAGGGCCGGGTCGGCCCCCCTGATGCGCGAGAAGGAGAACTGCGGCGCCTTCACGCCTACGTGGCCCAGGTCGAGGAGCGACTCCGGCACCGGTCGCGCCTCCGCCCCCATCATGGCCCGCGTAGCGAGGTCCACGAAATCGACGCCCGTGACCTTGGAGATGAACGGAAACGATCGGGAGGCGCGCAGGTTGCACTCGATGACCATGACCTCGTTGTCCATCGCCAGGAACTGCACATTGAACGGTCCGGTGATACGAAGGGCCCGCGCCAGCTCGGCCGTGATCGCGCGGATGCGTCTCACGGTCTCGAGATAGAGCTTCTGCGGCGGCAGGACGACCGTGGCGTCGCCGGAGTGGACCCCGGCGTTTTCGACGTGCTCGGTCACGGCCACGGCCAGAACCCTCCCCTGGGCGGCCACGGCGTCCGCCTCGAGCTCCTTCGCCCCCTCGACGAACTTGGAGATCACCACCGGGTGCTGGCGCGACACCTCCGCCGCCCCCTTCAGGGCGGCCTGGAGGCCTGACCCGTCCGATGCGATGCGCATCGCCGCGCCGGACAGCACGTAGGAGGGTCGGACCAGCACCGGGTACCGGACGCGCGCGGCAAATCGCACCGCTTCGCGCCGCGACGTCACTTCCGCCCACTCCGGCTGGGGCACACCCAGACGGTCGAGGAGCGTCGAGAACTTGTGCCGGTCCTCCGCACGATCGATGTCCTGCGGCTGGGTTCCGAACACCGGGATGCCGGCCTTCGCGCAGGCCAGCGCGTGGTTGTTCGGGATCTGCCCGCCGAAGGCGAGCAGGATGCCGAGCGGCCGCTCCTTCCTCCAGATGTCGTGGATGCGCTCGAACGTCAGCTCCTCGAAATACAGAGTGTGTCCCATGTCGTAATCGGTCGACACGGTCTCCGGGTTGCAGTTGACCACGAGAGGAGAGTAGCCGAGTCGCCGCAATGCGGCGGTGGCGGATACGCAGCACCAGTCGAATTCCACCGACGACCCGATCCGGTAGGCCCCGGAGCCCATCACGAGGACCTTCCTCTCCGAGTCCCCCGGCACGAGGTCCTCCTCCGTGCCGTGATACGTGAGGTAGAGGTAGTTGGTCCGCACCGGCCACTCCGCGGCCAGCGTATCGATCTGCTTCACGACGGGGACGACGCCGCAGGCCAGGCGCCGGCGAGTCACCTGCGAAATGGAGCGGCGGGAGAACAAGGCGATCTGCTCGTCGGAGAACCCGCCCTGCTTGGCGGTCCTGAGAAGATCGGCCGGGAGCGCCGCCCGTCCACCGCCCCGGCGTCCCGCGGCCACGATCGCATCGCGCAGGCCGACGATTCTCTTCATCTTGTCCAGGAACCACGGATCGATGCCGGTCCTGCGGGCCAGATCGGCGACCGCGCTCCCTCGAGCGAGCGCCTCCGCCAGCGCAAAGACCCGGCGCGGCGTGGGCCGCGACACATCCTGGAGCGACTGGCGGATGTTGAAGTCGTTGCCGACCAGTCCGCGGGCGCCGTCCCCCAGCATGCGGCAACCCTTCTGCAGCGCCTCCTCGAAGGAGCGGCCGATGGCCATGACCTCCCCGACCGACTTCATCTCGCTGCCGATGAAGTGCGAGGCGCCCTGGAACTTGTCGAGATCCCACTTCGGCATCTTCACCACGAGGTAGTCCAGGGCCGGCTCGAAACAGGCCGTCGTGGTGTCGTTCATGGAGTTCTTCAGCTCCGGCAGGAGGTGCCCGAGCGCGATCTTGGCGGCGATGCGTGCCAGGGGATATCCGGTCGCCTTGCTGGCCAGCGCGGAGGAGCGCGACAGCCGAGCGTTCACCTCGATGACGCGGTACCGCTCGGAGCGCGGATCCAGGGCGAACTGGATGTTGCACTCGCCGACGATCCCGAAGTGCCTGATCACCTTGAAGGACAGGGACCTCAGGAAAAAATACTCCTCGTCGTTGAGTGTCTGCGACGGAGCCACGACGATCGACTCGCCGGTGTGCACACCGAGCGCATCGATGTTCTCCATGTTGCACACGGTGATGCAGTTGTCCGCGGCGTCACGCACGACCTCGTACTCGAGCTCCTTCCATCCGGTCAGGTCCTCCTCGATCAAGACCTGGGGAGAGCCGGTGAACGCTTCCGTCGCCATGCGCCTCAGATCCGACTCGCTCCGGGCGATGCCGGAGCCGCGGCCGCCCAGGGTGAACGCGGTGCGCATCATGACCGGATAGCCGATGCCGCGCGCCACGCGCAGCGCCGATGAGACGTCGCGCGCCGCCTCGCTCCTCGGCACGTCCACGCCGATCGAGCGCAGCTCGCGCGCGAACCGCTCCCGGTCCTCCGTCCGCTCGATCGCGTCGATCGGCGTGCCGAGGACCTTGACGCGATGGCGGCGCAGGACGCCCTGGCGGTGCAGCGCCAGTCCGCAGTTCAGGGCCGTCTGTCCGCCGAACGACAGCAGGATGCCGTCGGGTTTGCCGAGCGCGATGACGCGGGCCACGAAGTGCGGCGTGACCGGCAGGAGGAAGATGCGATCCGCGAGACCCGGTGAGGTCTGGATGGTGGCGATGTTCGGATTGATCAGCCAGACTTCGACCCCTTCCTCCTTGAGCGCCTTGATCGCCTGCGACCCGGAGTAGTCGAACTCCCCCGCCTCTCCGATCTTGAGCGCGCCCGAGCCCAGGACAAGCACACGCATGGGACCGTCAGGCCTGCCACGCCCCGCCTTCATGCTCTCCACCTGGACGACCTCTCCTGGATCAGCGGATTTCCGCCAGGAACTCTTCGAGGATCCACTCGGTGCCCGTCGGCCCCGGCGCCGCCTCGGGATGGAACTGGACCGAACGCCACGGTCCGCTCTTGTGTCTCAACCCCTCGTTCGTTCCGTCGTTCGCATTGCTGAACCACGTCTCCCAGCCACGGGGCAGACTCCGGCCGTCCACGGCGTATCCGTGGTTCTGGCTGGTCTGATAGCAGCGCCCCGTCTTCGAGTCCACGCACGGCTGGTTGTGCGCCCGGTGGCCGAACTTCATCTTGTACGTGCGCGCGCCCGCCGCCAGCGCCAGGATCTGGTGACCGAGGCAGATCCCCAGGATGGGGACCTCGCGGCGCATCAGGACACGCGCCGTCGCGACGGTCGCGGCGGCGAGTTGCGGATCGCCCGGACCATTGCTGATCACAACACCCGCGCACTCCCGTGCGAGACGCCGGAGGTCGTGATTCCATGGCGCGACCGTGACCTCGGCCCCGAGGCGGACGAGCATGCGGACCTGGTTGCTCTTGCGCCCGCAGTCGATCAGGACGACGGGTACTCCCCCCTTGCCGTGACGCTCGACCCCCCGCGTCGAGACCTCCTCCACCAGGTTGCGCCGGTTCGGATCGTCGAACTCGGGCGAGGGCCGGCCGTCGATCTCGATGCGCCCCAGCAGCGCTCCGTGCATGCGGATTTTCTTGGTCAGGGCCCGCGTGTCGATCCCGGTGAGCGCCGGAACGCCTTGCCCGGCGAGCCAGTCTCCCAGGCTGACGGCGGCGGTGCGGTGCGAGTAGGTCTCGGAGTAGGAGGCGCAGACCACGCCGGAGAGATGGACACGGCTCGACTCGAACGGCCTATCCGGCAGGTCGTCCGCCCGCCCGGACGTTGCCGGGTCGCTCAGGGGCGGCCGGGGCACCCCGTAATTTCCCTGCGAGGGGTAGGTGAACACCAGGATCTGACCGCGGTAGGAGGGATCGGTCAGGGCCTCGGGGTACCCGACCATCCCCGTGGTGAAGACGACTTCACCCGCCGCGGGGCGGGGTGCGCCGAAGACGGCGCCGGGGAACACCGCGCCATCCTGGAGGACCAGCCTGCCCCTGCGTCTCCGGCGCAGTTCATCCGGACCCGTGACCCGCATCCCCCTCCCGGCCGTCCTTGCGGACCCGACGCGGCGGACCTCTCTCTCACGCGGCGACATTCCGTTCCGGTCCGTCGCCGCGCAGAATAGCACAGCGGTCGAAACGTGGGGACGGTGCTAGAATGCCTGAAGGAGAACAGCATGCGTGCCCTGCGACAGACTCTCCGCTTCTTCCACCTCGGCCCCGAGGTCGCGGCACTGGCCGTGGTGCTGGCCGGGCTCGGGGGGAGCGCGAGCCTGGCGGAGCCGGCGTCCCAGGACTGCATCTACCAATCGGTTGGGCTGAGGATCTACCGCACCACCTCGCGACTGGGAACACCGGTCGTGGTTCTGACCAACCTCGACGACGACGGCAATGTCCTTGCCGGTCATGATGGAGCCGGCGAAGCGGCCATGCCGCCACCCCGGGTCCCGGCTGCCGAAGACGCGGAGGCCGCTCCCCCACCGCTTTCCCCGCGGCCCGCGATTCCAGGCGCTTCCGGCGTGAGCGTTCTGGTCCACCAGGGTGGTGATGCGGTCGCCGTCGACGAACGGGATGTCGAGGTCCAATCCGACGGCGCGGGGGCGACGACGGTCGTCATCAACATCAACCTCCCGGCTGCGCCGGCCGGTGGGACGACGTTCGTCCCGGCGCAGTCCTACCCCCTGGTCCCCTACGGCGGCCTGGTGGGGCCGTTCCATTATCCGGACCATCTCTACTTTCTCGGCTACGGCCCCGGCAACGACACCCCGGTCTTTTTCGGTGGACTCGGCCTCAGCTCGACGGACAGATATGCCCGGGCCTCGGGTCACGCCCGCGTCACGGGAGCCGGCCATCCGCGAGGAACGCGGTCTCCCTCGCCATAAGCGCGCCGAATCAGAAGATGGACCCGTCCGTTCACCCCTCCGTGCGCCCGCGATTGTGCTTTCTCGGACCGATGGTCGGGAGGAACGCCGGGTTCGTGGTGACGCAATCGACAACATGCCGGTCACCGTGGTCGAGGCGTGCGCCATGGGCCTGCCCGTGATCAGCGTCGACGTGGGAGGGATCCCCGATCTGCTGAGCCACGAGAAGACGGGCCTGCTCGTCCCGGACGACGACGTGGAGGCGATGCTGGCCGCGATCCGACGTCTCCTCCAGGACGCGTCCCTGGCCGAGCGCCTCTCGTCCAATGCGCGACACCTCGCCGAGCGCTCGGAGTGGGAACGGGTCCGTGTTCAGTGGGAGGGCCTGTTAGCGCGGGTTCTTCCGCCCTGGTCGCCCGCCGGAGCGAGGCCCTGATGTGCGGCATCTGCGGCATCGTCTCATTCGAAACCGACGAACCCGTCCACGAGCACCAGATCGTGGCGATGCGCGACTCGCTCGTTCATCGCGGGCCCGACGACGCAGGCGCATTCCGGGCCCCGGGTGTGGGCCTTGGAGCGAGGCGCCTGGCCATCCTCGATCTATCCGAGCGCGGCCACATGCCGATGAGCACGCACGATGGCCGGTACTGGATCGTCTACAACGGGGAGATCTACAACTACCGCGAGCTGCGTGGACGGCTCGAGGGACGGGGATATGGCTTCCGGTCGAACACGGACACGGAGGTCCTTCTCAGCCTGTACGCCGACGAAGGGCCCGCGATGCTCGATCGCCTGAATGGCATGTTCGCCGTGGCGATCTGGGATACCGCTCTGAAGGTCCTCTTCCTGGCCCGCGATCGTCTCGGGGTGAAGCCCCTCTACTACGCGATCGACAGGCGCGTGTTGAGATTCGCCTCGGAGGAGAAGGCCCTGTTCGCCGCCGGCCTGTCGCCTTCGTTCGATCCGTCGACCTGGGAGGAGATCGTCTGCTTCCGATACGTGGCGGGCGAGGGGACGCCTTACCGGGGCGTCCGCCGTCTTCTGCCGGGGCACTACCTGCTCTGGGCCGACGGGACGATCACCACGCGCCGCTGGTGGAACCTCTCGGAGAGGACCCGTGCCCGGAGGAGTTCTCCCCCATCCAACGCCGTTTCATGGTTCCGGGAGGTGTTCGATGATTCGGTGAGTCTGCGTCGGATCAGCGACGTCCCGGTCGGAGTGCTCCTCAGTGGTGGCGTGGACTCATCGAGCGTGGCGGCGTCCCTGGCGGCGCAGGGCGCCGGAGGGATCGCGAGCTTCACGGTCCGGTTTCCCGAGAAAGAGTTCGACGAGGGGCCCCTCGCCCTCCGGGTCGCCCAGGCCTGCGGCCTGGAGCACCACGAGCTGAGCCTGTCACCGGAAACCCTGGGCGACCGGCTGCTCGAGGGTTCGTGGTTCCGGGACGAGCCCCTGGGGCACGCGAGCGACCTGCATATCTGGGCCATCTCCCAATACGCCAAACCGCGCGTCACCGTGCTCCTCTCGGGCGAAGGAGCGGACGAGACCATGGGTGGCTACGTCCGGTATCGGCCCCTGCGTCTCGCGGGCTTGCTCGACAGGACACGCCCGCTCCTCCGACTGGGACGGGGGGTCCGCGGACGTCTCGGGAAGCTCGCCCGTCTCGCGTCCCTCGGGTCGCCGGAGGACCGCGTGCTGTTCAACGCCTGCAACGTGCTGCCGGACGATCTGTGCGACTTCGGCATGCATATCGCGGCGGACTTCGAATATCGCAGGCGTGTCCTCTCGGAGGCCGTGGCCCTGTATCCCGGCGATCGCGTGCGCCAGGCGATGTACAGCGACCAGCACACGTTCCTGTGCTCGATCCTCGACCGCAATGACCGCATGACCATGGGCGCCTCGATCGAGTGCCGCGTCCCGTTCCTCGACTTCCGCCTGGTCGAAGGACTCGCGGCGCTGCCGACCCGTGACCTGGTGTCGGGACTGCGCGGCAAGGCGTTGCTGCGCCGGGCCATCGGCTCCCGCCTGCCGCCTCCAGTCCGCAGGCACCGAAAATGGGGATTCGGTGTCCCCTGGGGCCGCTACCTCCGGGAGACCCCTCGACTGCGCGAGCGCGTCGCGGCGCTGCCGGAGCTCGAGCCGATCCGGGGCGGTCCGTTCGACGGCGCTGCCCTGCGGCGGCAGATCGCCTCGTTCCTGGGCGGGGATGGACGGCACGAGGCGCTCATCTGGGGGCTGGTGATGATGACGGCATGGGCCGAGGCCTGCCTGCGGCCGGCCCCCGCCACCGCGCGCCGGGCCTGAAGCGGGTCCGGGAATTCAGTGCACGTCCCCCAGCTCCTCGTAGCCCCGCGACTCGATCTGGATCGTCGTGTGGACGATCCCGAAGCGGTCTCGCACGGTCTCCTTGATCCGGTTCAGCATGTCATCGCCGGCGCCGGTCGGCGCGCCGTCCAGGCGCACGTGGCCGCTGAGGGCCGGCAGACCGGTCGTGATGCTCCAGATGTGCAGGTCGTGCACTTCGATGACTCCGGGCACCGTGGCGATGGCGCGGCTGACCTCATCGGGATCGATCCCTTCGGGCGTGGCCTCGAGGAGCACGTCCACCGCCTCGCGCACCAGACGGATCGAACCCACAGCGATGATCACGGCGATGACACCGCCCGTGATCGCATCGAGGCGCTCCCATCCGGTGAGGGCGATGATCCCCCCGGCCGCGAGGACCCCGACCGAGGAGACTGTGTCTCCGATGACGTGCATGCGGGCGCAGCGCAGATTCAGGTTCTGCGGCGCACGCGACAGGAGGAAGACCCCGGCCAGGTTGGCCACGAGGCCGAGGAGCGCCACGCCGATCATCACCGAGCTCTCGATCGGCTCCGGCGCGAGGAAGCGCCGGACCGCCTTGTACAGGATGCCGGCCGAGATCACGACGAGCAGGGATCCGTTGAGCAGGGCCGTCAGGATCTCCAGCCGGTGGTACCCGAAGGTCTTCGCGGACGTCGCGGGGAGCGACGCGAACCGCACCGCCATCAGGCTGAGGACCAGGGCGAGGACGTCGGTCAGCACGTGACCGGCGTCCGACAGGAGGGCCAGGCTGCCGGACAGGATGCCCCCCGCCACCTCGATCAGGAGCGTCCCCGCCGCGAGCAGGATGGCGAGCCTGAGCTGGCGCGTCTGCAGGCGGCGCGCGTCGGCGGTCCTGGATTCGTGGCTCATGGGATGACCGGCACCTTCGCGGGAGACAGTATGATACCACCGTGTCCGAGACGATCAACGTCAACGGGACGATCACTCCGGCCGAGGCCGCGGTGGTGTCGCCTCTGGACCGCGGCTTCCTGTTCGGGGACAGCGTCTACGAGACGATCCGCACCTACGGCGGCCGTCCCTTCCTGCTGCGCGAGCACCTCCTGCGGCTGCGCCGCTCGGCCGAACGGCTGGAGATCCCCCACGAGCGGACGGTCGTCGACATCGAGACCGAGATCCACCGCACGATCGCCGCGGCCGGTCTGCCCGAGACGGCGATCCGCGTCGTCCTGACCCGCGGCCGGGGACCGCTCGGCTACGCGCCGGAAGACTGCGGCCCCCCCACCCTGGTCGTTCACGGTCGCCCTTGCCCCGGCATCCCCGAAGCCCTCCTGCGCGAGGGTGTCGACGTGGCGATCGTCGACGTGACCCGCAACGCCCGGACCTCCCTCGACCCGGCCATCAAGTCCAGCAATCTCCTGAACAACTTCCTCGCCTGGCGCGCGGCGCAGCGTCTCGGCGCCTACGAGCCGATCCTGCTGAACGCCGCGGAACGGCTGACCGAGGGAGCGACGAGCAACCTGTTCGTGGTCCGCTCGGAGAGACTCCTGACGCCCCCTCTTGAAGACGGACTCCTCGAGGGAATCACGCGCGGGCTCGTGCTCGGCCTGGCGGGCGGGGCGGGTCTCGGAGCGCTCGAAGAGTCTCTCGGACCGGACGACCTGCGCACGGCCGACGAAGCCTTCCTGACCTCGACCCTGAAGGGAGTCCTCCCGATCCGCCGTTGCGACGGCTGGCCCATCCGGCACGGCCGGCCCGGACCGATCACCCGCCGCGTGATGGATCTGTTCCATGAACGCGTTCAGGTCGAGACGAAGACCGGCTCCGCACCCGGGTCGATTCTCAGATAGCGGTGGCCGGCGCGCCAGGCCGGCAGCACGAACACCGATCCGCTCCCCTTCCCTTCCTTGAAATCGAGGCGGCGCTCCTCGTGGAAGTGCCCGAACACCAGAATCCGGGCCCCCTCCCCGATTCGCCGGCGGGCGTACGCCTCGCACTCTGCGAACGGGAAGCCGGTCCGGAACTCCAGATTGGTCCGGGCCATACGCGCCTCGAGACCGTCCGCGATCGAGACTCGTGTCCGCGCGGGAAGCAGATTGAAGACGGAGTAGAACGGCCGGCTCTTCGACACGGCCCTCCAGGCAAGGTACTGGCGATCGCGTCCGTTCACCAGATCGCCGTGCGCCAGGTGCGCGCGGCGGCCGGCCAGGTCCAGGTCCAGGACATCGGCCGAGAACCGATCGAACAGCGTGCGCGCGTAGAGGCGATCGAGGAAGTAGTCGTGGTTCCCCTCGACGTACAGGAGGGCGCAGCCACGCGCGCGCAGCCGCGCCAACGCCTCGATCACGCTTCGGTGGTGGGGCTTCACGAGGTCCGCCGATCCGATCCAGACGGAAAACAGGTCCCCCAGGATGGCGAGGGTGCGGATGTCGCGCGGCAGGGCATCGACGAAGCGGACGAATTCCGGGACCTCCGCATCGCCTTCGCGCAGGTGGGCGTCGCCCAGGAGCGCGATCGGCGCGTCAGGAGTCGGCATGCCCCGTGGCGCCGGTCAGACGGTTCAGAGTCTCCTCCAAGCGCATCATCCGGTCCTGGATGACCCGGGCCCAGGTCTCGGCGGTGCGGCTGCCGTCCTCCGCCGCCCGACCCAGCACGTCCTCGCCGCGCTCGAGCGCGCGGCGCGCCTCTTTGCGCGCCTTCGCCGCCTGGCGGCTGGTCGGAGCGGCACGGGAGGACAGGAAGGCCTCGGCGGACCGCCGCGCCGCATCGAGGTCGTTGCGCGCCTCGGCGGCCTTCTCCTCGAAGGCGCGCTGGAGAGCGGCCGCCTTCCGGGACGCGGCCCGCGCGGCGTCGGCGGCGGGGGCGCCCGCGGAGAGGGGCGCGTCGTCGCCGGCCCGGCAGCCGGCGATCGCGAACGCCGCCACCGCGCCGAGGACCAGGAGACCTCCGACCCGACACGCGGTCCAGGCGGCCTTCATCGGCGCACCAGGTCTGCGATACCCTCGTGCAGACAGAATTCCTGGATCGCCTGCGTCCGGACGAAGTACTCCCCGATCAAAGCGCAGAATCGCTTCTGGTGCAGCGCCACTTCGGGCGCCAGCGGATCCCCGGGGCGGTAGGAATTCTTCTCACGGGCGGCCCGGAACGCCTTGGCCGCTTCCAGCACCCGCGCCTGAAGAGCGCCTTCCGGCAGGGCGCGGAAGGGCGCTCCGTCCGTGTCCTTCTCGTCGAGAGGAGCCACGTCCCTCGATTTGCGCGCCAGGTCCGCGGCGTACTGGGATTCACTGTTCGTGTCGGACGTGTCCGCGGCGAAGCGCGCGGCGGCCTCCTCGAAGCGATGATCCGCCAGGAGAGCCAGTCCGTGCGTGAACGGCCGGACCTGGCTGTTCGCCGGAAACAGCTTCAGGGCCTGATCGAACTCCTCCGCCGCCGCGCGGTACCGCACCATGTGCACATCGTATTCGCCCACTTTGGCCAGCGCCAGCGACCGATAGATGGCGCTGCCCGACTTCTCCTTCGTGAACGCGGAGACCGACCGTCGGTAGGCCGCCTCGGCCTCGGACGGCTCGACCACCAGGTCGTGCAGCCGGCCCAGGCGGAACCAGTCCTCCCCGGAAAGAGCGTTGGGGTTCGATCCCTTCTCGAACTGTTCGATCGCCTGGCGGGCATACTGTTTCATCGTGTCCCATTCCTTGCGATCCGAGTGGATGACCGACAGGTCGTACAGCTTTTCCAGCGACGACCCGCCCCTCTGCGCGACTTCCTGGGCGAGGAGCGCTTCCGCCTCGTTCCAGGTCTCCCTCCGGCCGTCCGGCTTTCCCTCGACGACCTCGCGGCAATACCCGATCTGGTAAAGGAGGGTCCCGTCCTTCAGACCGTCCCCCTGGGCCTTGCGGAGGAGGCGCAGGGCCTCGGCGTACTTTCCCTGGTCGTAGAGAGCCGTCGCGTCGCGGTGCGTTCGGCGCGCCGGTTCCTCTTTCGAGCAGCCGGAGCACGCGAGTACCAGGGCCGCGCCGAACAGGGAGAAGGACCGGGGGATCGAGTGTCTGGAGCGGGCGCCGGACATGGCGCGCGATGATATCACTCGATCTGCCGCCCCGCAATCGTACGCGGTCGCCTGGATCGTACATCCGTACGGCCTTGAGCGCCGTTCCGCTCCGGGACCTCGCGTCCCTGCGCGCTCTCCTGCTCCGCACCGGCGCCCGGGAGCCGCGTTCGGAACTCCTCGAGAAAGCGGAGGTACTGACCCGCGTCGATTGCCGACCGGGCCCGCCGCATGAGGTCGGCGTAGTGGTGCAGGTTGTGCAGGGTGTTCAGCCGCATCGACAGGATCTCGCCGGCCACATACAGGTGACGGAGGTAGGCGCGGGTGAAGCGGCGGCAGACCGGGCAGCCGCAGGTCTCGTCCACGGGCCGAGGGTCGGCCGCGAACTCCCGTCTCTTGATCTGCAGGCGGCCGGTCGAGGTGAACAGTGTCCCGTTCCTGGCGTTGCGCGTCGGCAGCACGCAGTCGAACAGGTCGCATCCCAGGGCGATCATCTCCACCAGATCGGCGGGCGTTCCCATCCCCATGAGATAACGCGGCCGGTCCTCGGGCAGATGCCCGGCCGTCATCGCCACGATCGAACGGCTGAGCTCCGCCGACTCCCCCACCGATACCCCTCCGATGGCGTACCCCTCGAAACCGATCGCGGTGATCTCCGCGACGCTCTGCTCCCTGAGCCCGCGATCGTCACCTCCCTGCACGATGCCGAACAGCGCCCGACCGTCCGCCGGAAACACGGCGCGGCTGCGCCGCGCCCACAGAGTCGTCCGGCGCACCGCCTGGAGGATCCGGTCGCGCCCGGAGGGAAGGGGCGGGCAGTCGTCGAACGCCATGGCGATGTCGCTCCCCAGGGCCTCCTGGATCGCCATGCTGCGCTCCGGAGTCATATCGAGAAGGGACCCGTCCAGGTGGGAGCGGAACGCGACACCCTCGTCCGAGATCGAACGCAGGTCCGCGAGACTGAGGACCTGGAAGCCGCCGCTGTCGGTGAGGATAGAGCCGTCCCAGCCCATGAAGCGATGCAGGCCTCCGAGCCTTCGCACGATCTCCTCGCCCGGACGCAGCGCCAGGTGGTAGGTGTTGCCGAGAACCATCTCGAACCCGAGCGAGACGAGGTCCTCGGGGGTCATCGCCTTGACCGTGCCGGCGGTGCCGACCGGCATGAAGGCGGGGGTGTCGATGCTCCCGTGGGGCGTGACGATCAGCCCGCGGCGCGCCCGCGTCCCGGGGTCGCGCCTGAGCACGTCGAACGCGAAACGGCCGCTCACTGGATCAGCATCGCGTCGCCGTACGAGTAGAAGCGATATCCCGTCTCGACCGCCCTCCGGTACGCCGCCAGGACCCGCTCGCGGCCGGCGAAGGCGGACACCAGAATCAGCAGGGACGTCCGGGGGAGATGGAAATTCGTCAGGAGCGCGTCCACGATGCGGAAGCGGTGCCCGGGAGTGATGTAGGCCCCGCACAGACCCTCGCCGGGCTCGACCCGGCCGTCGTCACGCGCGCGGTCTTCCAGGACGCGGACGACCGTCGTTCCCACCGCCACCACGCGCCCCCCTCGGGCCCGGCAGGACGCGATCGCGAGCGACGTCTCCTCCGGCACGCGGAATGCTTCCGCCTCCAGCCGGTGGTCCTCGATCTCCTTCGTGCGGACCGGCCGGAACGTTCCCGGCCCGACGTGGAGCGTCAGGGTCGCTGTGGCGATGCCCCCGCCTCGCAACAGGTCCAGGAGCTCTTCGGTGAAGTGCAGACCGGCCGTCGGGGCGGCGATTGCCCCCTCCTCGCGGGCGTACACCGTCTGGTAGCGCTCCTGATCGATCACCGCGCGCGGGTCAGGGTCGTCCCGGAGGATGTAGGGGGGCAGCGGCACGGAACCGTGCCGGCGGACGGCGCCGTCCGCGTCGCCGTCCTCGCTCACGAGACGCACCCGCACCCGGCCGCCCTCCGCCTCACCCAGGAACTCCGCTTCGAACCCCGGCGCCACCTTCAGGCGGCTCCCGGGCCGGAGACCGCGTGCGGTCGAGGCGAGGCAGCGCCATGTGGCGCCGGAGGGGTCCGCCGTCTCGCGACCCAGAAGCAGGAGCTCGACCCGACCTCCTGTGATCTTGTGCGTGTTCAGGCGCGCCGGCAGGACGCGCGTATCGTTGAGCACCAGCAGATCCCCCGCGCTCAGGTGATCGCCGATGCGCCTGAACGTGGTCTCCACGATCCGATCGGCCGCGCGCTCGAGGACCATCAGGCGCGACCCGTCGCGCGCCGCGCACGGCTCCTGCGCCACGCGCCCCTCCGGCAGGCGGTAGTCGAACTCTTCCAGTCTCATGTCGCGTAGGGAATCGGGTCGCGCGCCCCCGCCGCGTCGAACCCCTTCAGGCGGAGCAGACAGGACTCGCACCGCCCGCAGGCGACCTCCTGCCCCGTGTAGCAGGACCAGGTAAGGTGCAGCGGTGCCCCGAGACGCAGTCCCTCCCGGACGATCTCGTCCTTGCCCAGGTGGATGAGAGGTGTGATCACCTCGATGCGGGTCTCGGGGCGGGTGCCGAGCTCCACGAGCCGGTTGAAGGCCGCGTAGTACTCCTCCCGGCAGTCCGGATAGCCGCTGCTGTCCTCCTGGACCGCGCCGATATAGACGGAACGAGCGCCCAGGACTTCCGCCCAGGAGACCGCAATCGACAGGAGCTGGGTGTTGCGGAACGGCACGTAGGTATCCGGGATGGCCGAGACCGGCCCGCGGGCCCGGACGGCATCGCGCGACGGGTCGGTCAGGGCCGAGCCGCCGACCGCTCCCAGGTGATCGAGCCGCGCCACGAGCGTGCGCTTCACGCCGTAGTGCCGCGCGATATCGAAGAAGGCGCGTCGCTCCCGTTCCTCCGTCCTCTGGCCGTAGCTGATGTGCAGGAAGGCCGTCTCGCACGAACGGCGCGCGATGGCCGCGGTGACGCACGAGTCCATGCCTCCGCTGACGAGGACGACCGCGATCGGTGTGTCTCCGGGTGACGGCCGCATGGGCGGGGGCGCGTCTCAGACCCCCCGCGCATCGGGGGACCAGATGTATTTGTGGATCTGCAGCTGCAGGCGGACCGGCAGGCGGTCCGACAGGATCCACTCGGAGAGCGTTTGCGGATGGAGGACGCCGTGCGCCGGCGAGAGGAGCACGCCGAACCGCCCGGTGAGCCCCCGGCGGGCGATGACCTCGCGGGCCCACTCGTAGTCGGCGCGATCGGTGAGGACGAACTTAACCTCGTCCGTCGGCTTCAGGAGATCGAGATTCTCGAAGCGGTTCCTGTCGCTCATGCCGCTGCCCGGACACTTGAGATCCATCACCACCATGGCGCGCCGGTCGAGGGACGAGACGTCCAGGCTGCCGCCGGTCTCCACGGCGACCTCGTAGCCGCGGTCGCACAGCTCGCCGATCAGGTCGTGGACGCCCTCCTGGACCAGCGGCTCGCCGCCGGTGATCAGGACGTACCCGGTTCCGTACGCAGCCACGCGCGACAGGATCGCGCCGACCGGCAGATCGATCCCCCCCTCGAAGGCGTACGCCGTGTCGCACCACGCGCAGCGCAGGTTGCAGAAGGTCAGGCGGACGAACACGCACGGCCGGCCGGCGTGTCTGGACTCCCCCTGGATGGAGTGGAAGATCTCGTTGACCTTCAGGACGGTCGCCGCGCGCTCCCTCTCCAGGACCGCCGTGCTCACGCGTTCCTCCCGGCCGCCGCGGCGCGCGGCTCCGATCGGCGGGCGCCGGCCTCGACCAGACCGATGAGCGTGGTCAGATTCTGCACATCCTCCCTGCACGTGGCCTCGTCCTTGGGCGTCTCCAGAAGGAGGGGCACCTTCAGGAATCGCGCGTCGTTCATGAGAAGGCGGAACGCGTCCAGCCCGAGGAATCCCTTGCCGACGTGCTCGTGGCGATCCACCCGGCTCCCCAGCTCTTTCTTGGAATCGTTGACGTGCACGACCCGCAGGCGCTCGAGGCCGATCTCTCCGTCGAATCGTTGCATCGTTTCCGCGTAGGCCTTCGGTGTGCGCAGATCGTAGCCCGCGGCGAACACATGGCAGGTGTCCAGGCAGACGCCGAGACGCTCCGGCCGCTTCACGCCCCGCAGGATCGCCGCGATCTGCTCGAACCGGTGACCGATGATCGTCCCCTGCCCCGCCATGGTCTCGATGGCGATTTCCGTCCGTTCGCCCGGCAGGCGCCCGTGGATTTCGTCGATGGCACTGGCCATGCGGCGCACCCCGAATTCCTCCCCCTGTCCCATGTGACCGCCCGGGTGCACCACGAGCCAGTCCACCCCCAGCCGCCTGCAGCGCTGCAGCTCTTCGACGACCGCGCCGATCGAACGCGCGTACAGCGCGTCGTCGGGCGAGCACAGATTGATCAGGTAGGAGTCGTGCGCCACGACCGGGTCGATGCCCGCTCTCGTCCGCGCCGTCCGGAAGCGCTCCACCTCGGCGTCTCCCAGGGGGCGGGCGGCCCACTGAGTGTTGCTCTTGTCGAAGATCTGGATGGCCGTGCAGCCGATGGCCGAGCCCCGCTCGATGGCGAGATCCAGCCCCCCCGCGATCGACATGTGGGCGCCGAGAGGTCGCCTCGCAATGGTCCATGCAATGGGCTTCACAGGGAGTTTCACCACGGACGCTAGCGTACCATCCGCCAATTCACAGGGTCAATCGAGCGAATCCCAAGGGGGAGCGAAGCTCGTCCCCATTCCAAGAGCCTGCGCGATCGGCCGGACCAGAACCCGCAGGGACTGACGCACGACATCGATCGGTCGGTCGATCAGAAGCCCCTGCATCGCAACACGCGACAGGAATCCGTCTGGCGGCGTGAGCATCTGCGTGGAATCGGAAGTCAGGAAGGGAACGAGAAGACGACTGCGGATGGAACCGATAGCGCCTCCGTTCCGCAGGCCGGATGGCGCCGCACCGGGAAAGAGCTTGTTGAGGTGGCGCAGGGCGAGACCGAGGGCGACGCGCAGGCGCCACTCGGCTGCCCGCAGCTGCAATCGTTCCAGGTCCAGGCGCCAGCGAATGAACATCTCTCGCAGATCGATGGTCCATTTGAGCGAGGGGCCGAACAGATGATCGGCCTGATGAGCCACGTGGTAGAGCAGCGCATCCTCGGGTGACAGGCGGAGGCAGGAGACTCCCTCGAGAAGGGCGGGAGTGGCGCGCGTCCAGATTTCCTCCTGGGAGATTCGGGAGCGGAGAGGACGACCCAGAAACCAGTGGAACTCGAAGTGACAGCTCGGCCGCCCGCGCGCTTTCACCTCGAACCGCCGAAACTCCCGGTCGCTGACGACGATGTCATACCCGACGCGCGAAAGACGTCGCGCGAGGCGCTTGATATCCTCCCGTTGGACCAGGAGATCGATGTCCGTGAGCAGCCTCTCCCCCGGATCGTCGTAGAGATCGATCAGGTAGGCGCCCCCCTTCAAGAGGATGAACGGCACGCGTTCGTCGACGAGATTCCGTCCGACCGCCCGGAACTCGGCCAGCGCCTCGAGGTTGTCCAGGGCGGTCTTGCGGTGCGCCCGGGTCAGGGCCTGCGCCCATACGGACGGCAGCGTTTCGAGCCGGCGCGTCGAGCGCCAGAGACGGTGGAGGTACCCCCCGCACTCGTACCTCTTCAGCGAGGCATCGAGCGCATCCGGGGACCCATCGTTCGCGGGCGGCTCCAGCCGCAGGAGGGAGGCGATCGAGTCGCTCAAGATCCGGGAGGGGAGGACCGGGCGAGTCGGCGAAATCGGCATCTCTCCAGAAGGCTCCGTCGGCGTGTCCGGAGCACTGCCTGATCATTATAGCCCCGCAATCCGCGCTCCACGGGCACTCCCTGCGGTTGCTCCCGTGGCCTCGACGACAGCCGGTTTCTTGACTTGATGCGGGGCCGGCGGTACACTCCCGGCTTCTCTCAGGTTTCCGGTTCGAGAAGGAGAAGCACAGTGTACACCGCCCGCGGACGCATGTTACTCATCCTCATGCTCCTGGCCTGCTGTTCGGCCGTTCTGTCCTGCTCCCGCTCGGGGGGTACGGGCCCGTCTGCCGGCGCGGCCCCGGCAGCCCAGACGACGCCTGCCCCTTCCCCGGCGGCCCCCGCGACGGAGGCCAGGAACGCGGAGACATCCGCCACGGACCCCGCCGCCGACGCGCCCGAGCTCAAGCCGGAAAACGCCGCGGGCGCGGTGCGAGGCGTGCCGGCCCCGACGAACACCGTGCCGATCGTGGCGGTTGCCAACTATTTCACCGAGCTCCCGGGCATCGACGTCGCGGGGCTGAAGCGCGGGCAGAAGGAAAAGTTTCTGCAGCGCGTCAACAGCGAGATCTGCTCCTGCGGCTGCAAGAACGACACGCTGGCCCGCTGCTACGTCAACGATCCACGCTGCCCCCTCGTGAAGACGCTGGTGCAGAAAGTCTACGACGAGGTGAAGGCCGGGAAGTGACGTGCGCGGGTTGAGGGAATCCTCGCATGAAGCTGTATGAGATTTCCGAAATCCGCAATGTCGGCATCATCGGTCACGGCTCCTCCGGAAAGACCTCCCTCACATCCGCCCTCCTGTTCTCCTCCGGCACCGTCAACCGGCTCGGCCGGGTCGACCAGGGGAACACGGTCACCGACTTCGACGAGGAGGAGATCGCCCGCAAGGTGTCGATTTCGTCCGCCCTCTGCTACCTGGAGTGGAAGAAGATCAAGCTGAACATCATCGACACTCCCGGCTACGGCGCCTTCATCGCGGACGCCAAGGGCGCCCTGCGGGTCCTGGACGGCGCCCTCGTCGTCGTGGACGGGGTGGCGGGCGTCGAGGTGCAGACCGAAGAGGCGTGGGGGTACGCCGAGGAGTTCGAGCTCCCGCGCCTGTTCGTGATCAACAAGATCGATCGCGAGAACGCCTCCTTCGCGCGCGCCCTGGAATCCATCGGCCGATCCTTCGGCCGCCAGGCGGTGCCGGTGCAGGTCCCGATCGGATCCGAGAAGTCCTTCTCGGGCGTGGTGGACCTGGTCTCGAACAAGGCCTTCGTCTACGAGAAGGACGACAGCGGCCGGCACAAGGTCACCGACGTTCCCGCCGACATGGCGGCCGCGGTCAAGGACGCGCGCGACACGCTCATGGAGATGGTCGCCGAGGTGGACGACGCCCTCATGGAGAAGTTCTTCGAGAGCGGCACGCTCTCCCAGGAGGACCTTGCCGCGGGCCTCGCCCGCGGTGTCAGGCAGAGGAAGATCTTCCCCGTGCTGTGCGTCTCCGCGCTGGCGAACATCGGAGCGCACCCGCTCCTGGACGCCTGCGTCGCCTACCTGCCCCATCCGGGGGAGCGCGGCCCCTTTCGGGGAGAGAACCCGAAGGATCACACGCCGGCCGAGCGACGGGGGACGATCGACGAGCCCTCCTCGGCGTTCGTCTTCAAGACGTTCGCCGACCCCTACGCCGGCAAGGTCTCGCTGTTCCGCGTCTACTCGGGGGTCCTCAAGTCGGACTCGACCGTTTACAACGTCACGCGGGACGTGCAGGAGCGCTTCGGCTCGATCCTGACCCTGCAGGGGAAGGAGTCGCAGGCCGTGACGGAGGTGCGGGCGGGGGACATCGCCGCCGTGCCGAAGCTGAAGGAGACCTCGACCGGCGATACGCTCGCCGACAAGGCGCATCCGATCGTCTATCCCAAGGTGACCTTTCCCGAGCCGTCCATAGCGTTCTCCCTCCAGCCGAAGTCGCGCGCCGACGAGGAGAAGATCTCCTCCGTCCTGCCGCGACTGGTCGAGGAGGACCCGACCATCCAGTTCCGCCGCGACCTGCAGACGCACGAGCTTCTCATCGCCGGGAACAGCGACCAGCACGTCGAGGTCACCCTGGCCCGCATGAAGAAGAAATTCGGCGTCGAGGCGATCCTGCACGCCCCGAAGGTGCCCTATTTCGAGACCATCAAGAAGAAGGCGGAGGCCCAGGGGAAGCACAAGAAGCAGACCGGGGGACACGGCCAGTACGGCGACTGCTGGATCCGCCTCGAGCCGCTGCCGCGCGGCGCCGGCTTCGAGTTCCAGGACGATGTCTTCGGCGGCGCCATTCCCAAGAACTTCATCCCCTCCGTCGAGAAGGGCATCCAGGACGCCCGCATGCTGGGGTTCCTCGCCGGGTATCCGGTCGTCGACTTTCGCGTCGTGCTCTTCGACGGCTCGTACCACGACGTCGATTCGTCGGACATGGCCTTCAAGATCGCCGGCTCGATGGGGTTCAAGAAGGCGATGGAGGAAGCCTCCCCCACGCTGCTGGAGCCGATCATGGAGGTCGAGGTGACCTCTCCGGGGCAGTTCATGGGGGATCTGATGGGTGACCTGAACTCGCGGCGCGGCCGCGTCCTCGGCGTCGAGGCGAACGGCCACAACGAGGTCATCAAGGCGCACGTGCCGATGTCGGAAATGCTCTCCTACGCGTCGATCCTCAAGTCGATCACCGGCGGCCGCGGCTCGTACCACATGAAGATGGCCCACTACGAAGAAGTCCCCGCCCATCTGCAGACGAAGATCATCGCCGCGCACAAGGCCGCCAAGGAAGGCTCCGGAGCGCACGCCCCGCACTGAGCCTCGCCGCCGGGGGCGTCTCAACCTCGCCACTGCGTGCGGACATCCGGCATTCCCATCAGCTCCTGGAACCGGATCGGCCCCGGGCGATCCGCCAGGGATCGGGGCAGTCCGCGGAGTCGGATCTCGTCGTCGCGGCGCGATCTCGTCGCGAGGATCTGGAGGGCCGAGCGCGCCAGGAGCCCGGCGTCGCAGGCGGCGGGATCGGCGAAGAGCACCGGGCCCGTCCCCGCCCAGATCACGAGCCCCGCGGCGGCTCCCTTCCCCGCCGGACCCCCGCGCGCCACGGCGACCGCGATCGCGCGCAGCCCGCCGGGGGCCCCATCCAGGAAGTTGCGCGGGCCGAGCCCGGGATGGAGCCTCAGCCACAGACTTCCCATCGCCCGGGCGTAGATCGCGAACAGGACGTCCCAGTCGCGCGTCCGTACCGCGTCCAGCCTGAGGGCGGGGGTGGCAGCCCCGATCGTGGAGAGGGCTCCCAGGGTCGCGCTGCCGCGCAGCGTGCTTCCGGACTCGAAGCCGAGCCGGGCGTGCGCCTCCTTCGAACCTTCGTTGTCCCACTCGACGTAGGAATAGAGTCGCCGCGCCCCGGTCAGCCCCCGGGCCCCTTCGAGGAGGAGGCTCCGGCCGATGCCTCGCTTCCGTACGGCAGGGGCCACGCGCCAGTGTCCGAACATCCAGGTGTGAGGCGATCGGCGCGATCGCAGGAATTGCACGCAGCCCAGCACGGTGCCGGTGCGCCTCTCCACGGCGGCGACCGAGACGGCGCGCGTACCGGAGACACGCCACGCCATCCGGCGCGGCAGCGACGGGCAGAGGATGGCCGCCACAGCAGGCGGGTGTCCGAGGCGCTCGACGGAGGCGCGGTCGCCGGCGCCGCAGACGCGCAGCACGATCGGGTCGGGAGGCGGCATGATCGCGTCTCTCCTGCCGACGACCGACGACTCCGGAGCCGACCGGGAAGCCTCGCGCACGCGCTAGTTATATCACCCGCCCGCCGCGGGCCCTCCGGTCCGTTCCTTGACCCCGTTCTCACGCGACCCCTATAATTCCCGCCTCTCACCGGAGCGTTCATGCACACGACGACCATCAGGACCATCGGCGCCCACGACGGACAGGAGGTCCGGGTCCGCGGCTGGCTGTACAACAAGCGGGAGAAGGGGAAGCTGGCCTTCCTGATCATCCGTGACGGGACCGGGTACCTGCAGGCGGTGGCCTTCCAGCCGGAGGTCGGCCCCTCGGTCTTCGAGACCTGCCAGAGAGTGACGCAGGAATCGTCTCTGGATGTGACCGGAGTCATCCGCAAGGACGATCGCGCCCCAGGGGGCCACGAGATGCAGCTCCGGTCGATCGTCGTTCACCAGCTGGCGCACGACTATCCGATCAGCCCGAAGGAGCACGGGCCCGACTTTCTCCTCGACCACCGCCACCTCTGGCTGCGCTCCTCCAGGCAGCACGCCCTCCTGAGGCTCAGGAGCGAGATCTCGCAGGCGATCCGCGATTTCTTCTACGAGCGCGACTTCGTGCTGATCGACTCGCCCATCCTGACGCCGGCCGCGTGCGAGGGCACGTCCACTTTGTTCCAGACCGATTACTTCGACCAGAAGGCGTACCTGAGCCAGTCCGGCCAGCTCTACCTGGAGCCCGCGGCGATGGCGTTCGGCCGCGTGTACTGCTTCGGGCCGACCTTCCGCGCCGAGAAGTCGAAGACACGCCGGCACCTCACCGAGTTCTGGATGGTGGAGCCGGAGGTGGCGTACGCCGAGCTCCCGGATCTTCTCGACCTGGCCGAGGACTTCATCGTCGCCCTGGTGGCGCGGGCCCTGGATCGCTGCCGCGCCGAGCTGAAGACCCTCGAGCGCGACACCGCAAGGCTCGAGACCGTGAGGAAGCCGTTCCCCCGGATGACCTATGACGAGGCGGCGGCCCTCCTGCTGCGGCCGGATGTGCAGGCGCGCGCGAGGGAGCAGGACGCGCCGCCGTTCGTCCGGGGCGACGATTTCGGAGGATTCGACGAGACCGTCCTCACCGAAAAGCTGGAGCGTCCGGTGATGATCACGCACTACCCGGCGGCCATCAAGGCCTTCTACATGCAGCCCGATCCGCAGACACCGGAGCGCGCGCTGTGCGTCGACGTCCTGGCGCCCGAGGGGTACGGCGAGATCATCGGCGGCAGCCAGCGCATCCACGATCACGACCTCCTCCTGCGGCGTATCCAGGAGCAGGGGCTGCCGCTCGAGGCGTTCCGCTGGTACCTCGACATCCGCAAGTACGGCTCGGTGCCGCACGCCGGCTTCGGGATGGGGATCGAGCGTTTCGTCTCCTGGGTGGCCGGCATCCACCACCTGCGCGAGGCGATCCCCTACCCGCGCACTCTCAACCGGCTTTATCCTTGAGAAGGACGCCCTGTTGATCAAGGTCGGGATGGTCAGTCTCGGTTGCCCGAAGAACCTGGTGGACACCGAGGTCATGCTCGGCACGCTTCGGCGCGGAGGGTACGATCTGACGCGCGATCCGTCCGAGGCGGACGTGATCGTCGTCAATACCTGCACCTTCATCGAGCCCGCCCGGCGGGAGTCGATCGAGACGATCCTGGAGATGGCCGAGTTCAAGAAGACCGGCCGCTGCCGCAGGCTGGTCGTCGCGGGCTGCATGGTGCAGCGCAACCACGACGAGCTCCGGGCGGCGATCCCCGAGATCGACGCCCTGGTCGGTCTGAACGACATCGAGCGCATCGCGGAGGCCTGCGTCCTGGAGACCGGGGCGCGCTTCGAGCCGAGCCGGGAACGCGCGACCTATCTGTACAGCGAAGCCTCGCCGCGGCTGCTGGCGACGCCCGGACATTCCGCGTATCTCAAGATCTCGGAGGGGTGCGACCACACCTGCTCGTTCTGCGCCATTCCGTCCTTCCGCGGTCTGCAGCGCTCGCGGTCGATCGCATCGATCGTCGAAGAAGCCCGGCGCCTGGCGGCGCAGGGCGTGGTCGAGATCAACCTGATTGCCCAGGACACGACCGACTACGGGTCCGACCTCAAGGACGGCACCGACGCCTCGGGTCTCCTGCGGGCGCTCGACGACGTCGAAGGTCTCCGCTGGATCCGGGTCCTCTACGCCTATCCCAACCGGATCACACCCGAGTTCGTCGGAGCGCTCGCGTCGTGCCGTCGCGTGGCGCGCTATCTGGACCTGCCGCTGCAGCACGCCGACGCGTCGCTTCTGAAGGCCATGCGGCGCGGCGGCAGCGCGGCGACGCATACGAGGCTCCTGGAGACGCTGCGCGCGAGCGTGCCGGGGATCGCCCTGCGCACGACCTTCATCGTCGGCTTCCCGGGCGAGAGCGATAGGCAGTTCCAGACGCTCTGCTCGTTCGTGCGGGGCGCCGAGTTCGATCACGTCGGTGTCTTCACCTACTCGGAGGAGAAGGGGACGTCCGCCGCCGACCTCCCGGACGACGTTCCCGCGGAGGTGAAGGAGGAGCGCCGCGCCGCGCTGATGGCCATCCAGGAGGACATCGCCGCGCGCCGTGCCCAGGCACTCGTGGGCCGGGTCGTGGAGGTGCTGATCGACGGACCGCCCGAGGACAGCGACCTGCTTCTGTGCGGCCGGACGGAGGGGCAGGCGCCCGAGATCGACGGCCGGGTCATCCTCACCGACGCTCCGGGCCCGCTGAATCCGGGAGCGTTCGTCCAGGTGCGCATCGACGAGGCGCACCCGTACGACCTCGTGGGCGCGGCGATCGGCCCCGGCCCCGACGGCCGCCGACCGTGATGGAGCGGGGTCCAGGAACGAGAGCCGCCGTGCTGGTCGCCACCCTGTTCGGCGCGGGGCGTGCCCCCGTCGTCCCCGGAACCTTCGGCACCCTGGCCGCCATTCCCCCCGCGGTCCTTCTGTCGCTGTGGCTGCCGCCCTGGGGTTTCGCGCTCGCGACCGGCGTCCTGTCCGCCATCGCCATCGGGACCTCCGGACCGGCGGCCCGGGCCATGGGGCTGAAGGATCCGTCGCCGGTCGTGATCGACGAAGCCGCCGGGATGTTCGTGACGCTCCTGTATCTTCCCGCCGGCCCTCTCACGGTCGTCCTGGGGTTCGTGCTGTTCCGGGTGATGGACATTCTGAAGCCGCCCCCTGCGCGGGCCGCCGAGGGCCTCCCCGGCGGCTGGGGGATCGTCGTCGACGATCTCATCGCCGGCGCCTACGCCAACCTCGCGCTGCGGATCCTCGCCACCCTGTCGCTTCTGCGGTCCGGAGCATGAAGATTTTCGACGACATCGAGCTCCTGCGCGCGCACCTGCGTGCGCCGATCGCCACCATCGGAAATTTCGACGGTCTGCACCGCGGACACCAGGCGATCGTCAGGACCGTCCTGTCCCGCAGCCGTGAGACCGGCGGCAGCAGCCTGCTCATCACCTTCGACCCGCACCCCTTGAAGATCCTCGCCCCGGAGCGCGCGCCACGCATGCTGACCACCCGCCGGCAGAAGCTCGCGCTCATCGACTCCACCGGTCTCGAGTTCCTGCTGATCCTGCCGTTCACGGTGGAGCTCGCCGAGGTGACCGCGGAGCAGTTCGTCAGGCAGTACCTGGCCGAGGGCCTGGGCGTGAAGGAGGTCCACGTCGGCGCGAACTTCAATTTCGGGCGGGACCGGGCCGGCAATGCGGAGATGCTGATCCGTCTCTGCGGTGAGGTGGGCATCCGGGCGGCACAGGTCGAGGAAGTGCGATCCCTCGACAGTCCGATCAGCAGCAGTCGCATCCGGCGCGCGATCCAGTCGGGGGAAGTCGAGCTCGCGCGCGAGCTGCTCGGTCGTCCCTACGTGATCGAGGGGACGGTGATCCATGGTGAGTCGCGCGGTGCCCGGCTGGGGTTCCCCACGGCCAATCTCGAGAGCCCGAACGAGCTCATGCCGCAGGACGGCGTGTACGTCACGGAAGCCGCGCTCGACGGCGTGCCACACCCCGCCGTCACCAACATCGGGTCCCGCCCGACGTTCGTGGCGGCGTCCTACGCGGTCGAAACGCACATCCTGGATGCCCCCGGCGATCTCTACGGCCAGCCGATCGAGGTCCGCTTCCTGGCGCGGCTGCGCCCGGAGCTCAAGTTCGATTCCGCCGAGGCCCTCGTCGCTCAGGTCCGCAAGGACGTTCAGCGGGCGCGTGACTACTTCGGGGGGCGCGGCGGCACGACGTCCGCCGCCTGACCGCGGGCCGCGCGCGTGGCCCGCGGCTCCGGACCGGGCTCTAACCGCGGAACAGCTTGTTGAAGCGGTCGCGCGCCGATGAGGCGTCTCCCGGCGCGGCACGCGGTCGAGCCCCCTCGAGGAAGCTGAAGAACTCGCAGAAATTCCCCTTGATCTTCTCCGTCACCCAGTCGGCCTGTGGCTCACGGCACTGGTTGCTCACGGCGGGGTCGTAGAACCGGCAGTTGCGGCAGCAGTGCAGATCCGAAGAGCAGTGCGGACATTCCGCGTCGCGCGGAACAGTGCGGCCGGCCGGAATCTCCTGGCCGCACTGAAAGCAGAGGCGCATCCTTCCTCCGCCGCCGAGTATAGCAGAGTGTGCTAGGATGTCCGCCCGTCCGCGGAGCCTATGACAGCGAGCCCCCGTCCGATCCACTTCATCACCTTCGAGGGAATCGAAGGATCCGGCAAGACGACGCAGATCCAGCTTCTGTCGAACTCCTTCGAGGACCGAGGGATCGATCACGTCCTGACCCGGGAGCCGGGCGGCACGCCGATAGGCGACCAGATCCGCAGGCTCGTCCTCGACCCCCGGAACTCCGTCATGACGCCGGTCTGCGAGCTCCTTCTGTACGCCGCGGCCCGCGCCCAGCACGTCGACCAGGTCATCCGTCCGGCCCTCGACGCCGGCCGCCTCGTGCTGTGCGATCGCTTCAAGGACGCGACGTTCGCATACCAGGGGTACGGCCGCGGCATCCCGCTCGACCTGATCGACGCCCTGCACGATCTCAAGACCCTGGCGCTCCGCCCCGACCTGACACTCCTGTTCGACATCGACGCGGGTCTGGCGCTCAAGCGCGCCCGCGAGCGCGAGCACGGCGGCTCCCAGGACCAGACGCGCTTCGAGCAGGAGGACCTGGCGTTCCACGAGCGCGTCCGATCGGGTTACCTCGAAATGTCCGGGCACGAACCGGAGCGTTTCGCCGTCCTGGACGCCCGCGGCTCGGTCGACGAAGTCCATCTCCGGGTCATCGAGACGATCGCGAAGCATCTGCCCGTCCGGAGCGCCCGCGGGTGAGCCCGCGGCGGGTGCGTCCTCTGGACGAGATCATCGTGGGTCAGCCGCGCGCCACCTCCGCGCTGCAGCGGGCCCTGGAGGAGGACAGGCTCTTCCCGTCTCTCGTGTTCCACGGTCCTCCGGGTGTCGGGAAGCTCTCGGCGGCGCTGCTCGTCTGCCGGACGCTGCTCTGCGGCGCCGATCAAGGGCGGCCGTGCGACGCGTGCCGCTCCTGCCGGCGAATCACCGGGACGGTCCTGGTGCATCCCGACGTCCGTCTTGTTCTCCCCGAGAAGAAGTCCGACTTCGATCGGCCGGCGCCCGATGAGGAGACGACCGCCGGTGTCGATCCGCAGGCGGCGCAGGCGGACGCGCTCCGGAATCCGGTGTGGTCCGTCCTGATCGACCGCGTGCGTCAGGGAATCGGCTTCCTTCAACGCCGGCCCTCGGAAGGGCGTCACTCGATCCTGATCGTGGACCAGGCGCACCGCATGGAGGCCGCGGCCGCGAACGCCCTCCTGAAGACCCTGGAGGAGCCCCCTCCATACGCCATCCTGATCCTCGTCACGCCGTCGTGGCACGCGCTTCTTCCCACCCTGCGATCGCGCTGCCAGGCCGTTCCGTTCCAGCTCGTGCCGCGCACCGGGATCGTGTCGTACCTCGTCGAGCGGCGCGACATGGGGGCCGAGGAGTCGGTGCTGCGCGCCGGCCTGTCCGGCGGCCGCATCGGCGCGGCCCTCGACCTCGACGTCGAGGAATTCCGGAGGCGGCGCGAAGTCCTCGTGGCGCTTCTGCTCGAGATGGCGGGGCGCGGCGACCCCGGCCTGGCCGTGGCGCGCGCCGAGGCGATGGTGCACGGCGGGGAATCGGTTGAGGAGGACCTTCAAATCCTCCTGACCCTGCTGCGCGACGCCCTGATCGTGGGGGCGTCCCCCGGCAGCGAGGCCGTCCTCGTCAACGTGGACATCGTGCCGAGGCTGCGCGAGGTTGCGGGCGGCCTCCAAGCCAGGGCGGGGACCGCCCTGGAGGCGCTGGAATCGACCCTGGAGTCCATTCGCCACAAGGGGAACCGGCAGCTCCTCATCGAAAACTTCCTCATGGACCTTCTGCCGGACCGACCGGCCACCGCGACGCCGCAGTCGGGGAGCCTGGTCGCCCCGCGCGGCTGACCCCGCGCGTGTCGTTGATCCTCCGTTACCTTCGACTCTACCGCAGGCCGTTCCTCCTGGGACTTCTCTGCCTCATCGTGACCAATGCCCTGACGCTGATCATCCCCTGGCTGTTGAAGGAGGCGATCGACTCCCTGGGTCCGGGCCCGCGCCCCGTCCCGTACTGGTCTTACGCCCTGGCCATCGTCGCGGCCGCGCTCGTCCTGGCTGTGATCCGCACCTGGTCGCGCCTGCACATCCTCGGCGCCTCCCGGCGCATCGTCTACGACATCCGCAACGACCTGTTCGCGCACCTCCAGACCCTGCCGGCGTCGTTCTACGCCCGCCACCGCACCGGGGAAATCATGTCCCGCGCGGTGAACGACCTGATGCTGATTCGATCGCTGTTCGGACCCGGTATCCTCAGCGTCCTCAATGTGGTCCTGCTGTACTCCGCGGGGCTCCCTCTCATGGCGCTCCTCGATCCGACCCTGACCCTTGCGGCGGTCCTCCCCTACCCGATCATCCTGGCCGGCGTGTTCCGGGTCAGCCGGACGATCCATGAGCGCAGCAACCGGACACAGCAGCAGCTGGCCGAGATCAGCAACGAGGCCCAGGAGACCTTGAGCGGCATCAACATGGTCAAGGCCTACTCTCGCGAGGCGGGGGAGGTCGAGGCGTTCGCCGAGCTCAGCCGGGAGTACCGGCGCCGCTCGCTCCTCCTGGCCAGGAGCCGCGGGCTGATCGTGGCCCTGATGGGAGGCATCGACAAGACGAGCACGCTCGTGGTGCTCTGGATCGGCGGGCTCCACGTCATGGCCCACACCCTCACGCCCGGCGCCCTGATCGCCTTCCTGGCGTACCAGACGCTCCTGTCCGGGCCGACCGTGATGATGGGCTGGGTCCTCGGCGTGTTCCAGCGGGGATTGGGGGCGATCCAGCGCGTCCAGGAGATCCGGTCGCAGACCAGCGACCTTCCCGGCGACCGGGCCCCGGGGCCGGGTCCCGAGATCAGCGGCTCCGTCGCCTTCAGACGCCTCGACTTCTCGTATCCGGACGGAGGACGGGAGGCACGACCGATCCTCCAGGGGATCGATCTCGATGTGCCGGCGGGAACCACCGTAGGAATCGTCGGCCCGGTCGGGGCGGGCAAATCGACGCTGGTCCAGCTCGTGGCCGCCGTCCATCCGGTTCCCGCGGGGGCCATCCGGATCGACGGGCGGGACCTCAACACGATTCCGACCGCCCATCTGCGCGCCCATCTCGGCGTCGTCCCGCAGGAGACCTTCCTGTTTTCGCGCAGCATCGCGGAGAACATCGCGCTGGGACGTCCCGCGGCCTCCAGGAGGCGCATCGAAGAGGTGGCGCGGGTTGCGCAGATCACGCGCGACCTTCCGGATCTGCCCCAGGGCCTGGATACGCTCGTGGGGGAGCGCGGCGTGACCTTGTCCGGCGGTCAGCGCCAGCGCGTGGCCCTGGCCCGGGCCCTCCTCCTCGATCCACGCATCCTGATCCTGGACGACGCCTTGAGCAGCGTCGACGCGGACACGGAGGAGGCGATCCTGACCGGTCTCCGCGAGTTCATGCGCCGTCGCACCACATTCGTGGTCTCCCACCGGGTCTCGACCGTGATGGGGGCCGACCGGATCCTGGTCCTCGAGGACGGTCGCGTGGCGGAGACCGGTAGCGCCGCGGAGCTCCTGGCGCGGGACGGACCGTTCGCGCGCATGCACAGGCAGCAGCAGATCGAGAGGGAGCTGGAAGGACTGTGAGCGGCACCGGAACGGCGCACGACGACGAAGTCCTCGGCAAGGCCTACGACGCCCGCCTGATGCGGCGGCTCCTGGAATTCGTCCGGCCTCAGGCACGTTTGATCGCCCTGTCGGTCGCCCTGATGTTCGTGGTCATGGGGGCGAACCTTCTCCAGCCCTATCTGCTGAAGATTTTCTTCGACGAGCATGTGACGCGGGGCGACCGGCACGGCCTCGCCGCACTCGTCCTGATTTACCTGGTCACGGTCACCGTCGAGCTCCTGGCGCGTTACGGCCAGCTCTATTCCATGGAGCTGACGGGGCAGAACGTCATTCTGCACCTGCGTGACCGGGTGTTCCGCCACCTTCTGTCGCTCGATTCGGCCTTCTTCGATCGTTATCCCGTCGGTCGCCTGATGACCCGCGTCACGACCGACATCGAGGCTCTCGCCGACCTGTTCTCCTCCGGGGTGGTGTCGCTCCTGGGAGACAGCGTCAAGCTCCTCGCCATCGTCGGCATCCTCCTGTGGCTCGACTGGCGGCTCGCCCTGGTCACCTTCGCCATCACCCCCGTCCTGTTTCTCCTGTCGGCCATGCTCCGCGGCCGCATCCGCCAGTCATACCGGGACGTGCGCCGGCGCATCGCGCGCATCAACGCCTACCTGCAGGAATCGATCTCCGGGATGCTCCTGGTGCAGCTGTTCCGGCGCGAGGACGTGAATCGGGGGGAGTTCGACGCGATCAACCGCGACCACCGGGACGCCGAGCTGCGCTCGGTGGTCTACGAATCGGGCTTCTCCGCGATCATCGAGATGGTGAGCAACGTGGCGACCGCGCTCATCCTCTGGTACGGAGGAGGAAGCATCGTGCGCGGCGCGGTGACGATCGGGACCCTCGCCGCCTTCCTGAACTACACCTCCCGCTTCTTCGGCCCCATCCAGGACCTGTCGGGGTTCTACGCCGTCCTGCAGGCGGCCATGGCGTCCCTGGAGCGGATCTTCTCCCTGCTGGACGAGCGCCCGGCGATCACCTCGCCCGCGACGCCCGTGGCGCTGCCGGATCGGGTCGCGGGGAGGATCGAGTTCGAGAACGTGCGCTTCGCCTACCGGGATGGAGGGGACGTGCTGCACGACATCCGGCTGCGCGTCGAGCCGGGGGAGAGGGTGGCCATCGTGGGCGCGACCGGATCCGGAAAGACGACTCTCATCAAGCTTCTCATCCGCCTCTACGACCCCGGCTCCGGAACGATCCGCATCGACGGACGGGACATCCGCTCCTTTCCCCTCGCCTCCCTGAGGCGCCAGGTCGGTGTCGTCCAGCAGGACCATTTCCTGTTCACGGGGACCGTCGCCTCGAACATCGCCTTCGGCCGGCCCGGCCTGCCGCCGGAGCGCATCGAGGAGGCGGCGCGTCTCGTCCACGCCGACCGATTCATCCGGCGCCTCCCGAAGGGGTTCGGGGACGAGGTGCGGGAGCGCGGCAGCAACCTGTCGGTGGGTCAGAAGCAGCTGCTGTCGTTCGCCAGGGCCCTGGCCTACGACCCGGCCGTGCTGGTTCTGGACGAGGCGACATCGAGTGTCGACACGGAGACCGAGATCCTGATCCAGGACGCCCTGCGTCTCCTGCTCGAGGGGCGCACGTCGATCGTCATCGCCCACCGTCTCTCGACGATCGTGGGGGCCGATCGCATCCTGGTGATGCACCACGGCCGGATTGTCGAGGAAGGGACGCACCGCGCCCTGCTCCTCCTGCGCGGCATCTACCACAGACTGTACCAGCTGCAGTTCGGGCTGGAGAGCGACCCCTCAGGAGGAGCGCCCTGGGCCGGCCCACCGGTAACGACGCAGGTCGATCCGGCCTCCGGTCAGTAGCACGATTCCCTCGCGCCGCAGCGCCGCGGCCTGGCGCGACGCTCCCCCGCCGTCCCAGCCGCGCAGGCTGATCGATCCCTGCGCGTTGATCACGCGATGCCAGGGCACCGGCCGGCCCTTCACGCGGTGACCGGACGGAAGGGCACGGAGCGCCCAGCCGACCGTGCGCGCCCCATGGACCAGCCCCGCCATGCGGGCGATCTGCCCGTAGGTCGCGACCCGGCCGCGCGGCACCCTGGCCACGAGCCGCCAGATCCTCTCGAACGCGGGGATGTCCTTCACGACACTCGCCTGATGAACGCCGGGCCGAGGGAGGCTCGGCCGGCGCATGCTAGCATACGGTCGCATGCCCGGCGCCCGTCCCGCCTCGAGCCTCACCGACGTCCCGGGGTTTCGCGTCGGGCACGCGACGGACAGCCGCGGCCTCACCGGCTGCACGGTCGTGCTGTGCGGCGACGGCGCCGTCCCCGGCCTCGATGTCCGCGGTCTCGCGGCCGGTCTGCGCGACACCGGTCCCTGCGAGCCCGCGCACCTGGTCCCCGTCGTGCACGCGCTCCTCCTGTCCGGCGGCAGTGCCTACGGCCTCGATGCCGCGGCCGGTGTGATGTCGTTCCTCGAGCGACGGGGGATCGGCTTCCGCGTGCGCGACGCCATCGTGCCGATCGTCCCGGCTGCGATTCTCTTCGATCTGTCGGCGGGGAGCCCGCGCGCCCGCCCCACCCCCGCCATGGCCCGGCGCGCCTGCCGGGCGGCCTCCTCGCGGCCGGTTCTCCAGGGGAACGTGGGCGCGGGGACGGGGGCCAGCGTGGGCAAGATGCATGGCATCCGGCGCGCCATGAAATCGGGCCTCGGCTCGGCGTCGCGTCGTAAGGGCGCGCTCGTCGTGGGCGCCCTGACCGTGGTGAACGCCTGGGGCGACGTCATCGACCCGCGCACCGGCTCGATCGTCGCGGGTCTGAGGGACCGCCCGGACGGCTCCGCTCTCCCCGGCACGACGCGGGAGCTTCTGCGTGCCGGGCTCCCGTTCCGTGCCGGAGCGGGTGCCCGCGCCCGCGGGCGCCCGGCCGCGACGGGGGACGCTCCGCCTCCTCCCTCCACGACGCTGGGCGTGGTGGCGACGAACGCCCGGCTGACCAAGGTCGAGGCCACCTCCGTGGCGAGAGCGGCCCAGGTCGCCTGCGCGCGCTGCATCGCTCCCGTCTGGACGCGCTTCGACGGGGACGTCGTGTTCTGCCTGTCGCGCGGCAGGGTCCGGGCCGACCCTCTCGTGGTGGGGGCCCTGGCGACCGAGGCGATGCAGGAGGCGATCCTGCGGGCGGCGCTTCTGGCCCGCGCCGTGGCGGGACTGCCGGCGGCGCGCGATCTCGATCGCCGCGCCGATCTCTAGAATTCCCGGAGCTGCTCGAGATATCCCCGGTGGTTCCGGGTGATCTCCTTGAGCGAGTCGCCGCCGAACTTCTCCAGGAACGCCTCGGCCAGGACGAATGCGGTCATCGCCTCGCCCACGACACCCGCGGCGGCGATGGCCGATACGTCGGTGCGCTCCACCTGCGCCTGGAACTCGTCCTTCGATTTGAGATCGACGCTGTGCAGGGCCTTGGGCAGCGTGGACAGCGGCTTGACGTAGACCCGCACACGGATCTCCTCGCCGTTGGTGATGCCCCCCTCCAGGCCGCCGGCGTGATTCGAGGTGCGGTAGAAGCGCCGCGCCGGCCGGTCGTAGTGAATCTCGTCGTGGAACTCCGACCCCATCCTTCCCGCGGCTTCGACGCCGTCCCCGATCGCGATCGCCTTGATCGACTGGATCGAGCAGATCGCGGCCGCCAGCCGGGCGTTCAGGCGCAGGTCCCAGTGCCTGTGGCTCCCCAGACCGGGGGGAACGCCGCGCGCCACGACCTGGAACGCGCCGCCCACGGAGTCGCGCGCCTGCATGGCGCGATCGATCTCCTCGACCATCCTCTGCTCGACTCCGGCGTCCGCGCAGCGCAGCGGCGACCCTTCCGCCGCCACGATCCGATCCCACGGCACCTCGGTCAGGGGAGGGAGCGCGGCCGCTCCCAGCGACACCGTGTGGCTCGCCACCTCCACGTCGAACTCCCGCAGGAACTTCTTGCACACCGCCCCCACGGCCACGCGCGCCGTCGTCTCGCGCGCCGAGGCCCGCTCGAGGATGTCGCGAGCGTCCTCCACGTCGTGCTTCAAGGCCCCGGCCAGATCGGCGTGCCCGGGCCGCGGGCGCGTGACCCGCTTGCGCTCGACGTCCTCGACGTCGACCGGTTCGATCGCCATCGCCTTCTGCCAGTTCGCCCAGTCGCGGTTGGCGATCTGGAGCGCGATCGGGCTGGCGAGGGTGCGCCCGTGCCGCACGCCGGAAAGGATCGCGACCCGGTCCTGCTCGATCTTCATCCGCCCGCCGCGCCCGTAGCCGTGCTGCCGGCGCTTGAGCTCGACGTCGATGTCGGCGGCCAGGAGCCCGAGCCCCGCCGGCATCCCGTCCAGGATGGCGACCAGGGCCGGACCGTGCGATTCCCCTGCCGTCAGAAAACGCAGCACGTCGGCTCCGCAAGTGTGCCGCTCGTCGCAATTTCGCGACAGATCGAGCGGAGCGGCGATTATCCTTGACCCTTCGCGACCCTGTCAACGCGCCGTCCGGCGCGGAAAACGGTCACCGCGCTCGTCCGTGAGGGGCGTCGCCGAGACGGGAGGGCTTCGCTTGATTCCGACCGGTGACCTGTGTAAAGTGGGCCACTTCCCGGGGGGCCGCCGTAGTGGAAATACTGACCTCGCAACAGATGCGCCATATCGACAGGCGCGCCGTCTCCCGGTTCGGTGTGCCCGAAATCGTCCTGATGGAGAATGCCGGTCTGAGGCTGCTCGAGGTCCTGCAGCGCATCGAGGGGGATCTCAGGACGCGGCGCATCCTGCTTCTGTGCGGGCGTGGAAACAATGGGGGAGACACCTTCGTCCTGGCGCGGCACCTCCACAACCAGGGGATTCCGTTCGCCGCCCTCCTGTTCGGCCGGCGCCGCGACGTGCGCGGCAGCGCCCTCGTCAACCTCAAGGCCCTCACGCGGCTCGGCGCGCCGCCGCGCGAAGTGACCGGGCGGGGCGAATGGAGGACCGCCCGCGCCCTTCTCGACACGAGCGATCTGATCGTGGACGGGATCCTCGGCACCGGGCTGTCGAGGCCCGTGCAGGGGTTCCTCGCGACGGTCATCGAAGACGTGAACGCGGCGCGTGCCCTGGTGCTGGCCGTCGATGTCCCGAGCGGTCTGTCGGGCGATTCCTTCGAGATCCCGGGGCCCTGCCTGCGGGCGGACCACACGGTCGCTTTCGTCCGGCCGAAGCTCCCTCACGTGTTCCCTCCCGCCGAGTCGATGTGCGGGCGACTGCACGTGGTCGACATCGGGCTGCCGAACGAGGCGGTCGTCGCCGAGCGGGCCGACCTGGACCTGCTGCGCGCGGAGGAGCTCTCATCCCTCCTGCCGAAGCGCCGGGCCGACAGTCACAAGGGGGACTACGGTCACGCCCTGGTGGTCGCCGGGTCGCGCGGCAAGGGCGGGGCCGCGCGGATGTCGGCTCTCGGCGCGCTGCGCGCGGGCTGCGGCCTGGTGACCGCTGCCGTGCCGAGCGGTCTGCAGTCCGGCTTCGTCTCGCGGGCGATGGAAGTGATGACCGAGGGACTGCCCGAGACCCCGGAGGGGACCCTGGCCGAATCCGGGCTCAATCGGATCCTGGCCCTTCTCGAGGGGAAGCAGGCGATCGGCATCGGCCCGGGATTGACCACCCATCCGGAGACGTGCAGGATCGTCCGCGATGTGGTGCGCCGGGCGCGCGTGCCGGTCGTCCTGGATGCCGACGGCGTGAACGCCTTCGCGGGGAACGAGACGGCCCTTTCCGGACGGCTCCGCCCGCTCGTCCTGACCCCCCACCCGGGAGAGATGGGGCGTCTCCTGGGGATGTCCGGCAAGGACGTGCAGTCCCGCAGATTACAGCTGGCGCGCGAGTTCGCGCGTCGCCATCGCTGCCATCTGGTCCTCAAGGGACACCGGACGCTGGTCGCGACACCCGAGGGCCGGGTGCACGTGAATCCCACCGGCAATCCTGGCATGGCCACCGGCGGGTCCGGGGACGTCCTCACCGGCCTCCTCCTGGGTCTTCTGGCCCAGGGGATCGAGACCACCGACGCGGTCAGGCTGGGTGTCTACCTGCACGGGCTGGCCGGCGACCTCGCAGCGGCCGAGGTGGGCGAGGCGCCGCTCATCGCGCGCGACATCCTGCAGCACTTCCCCGCGGCGCTCCTGAGTCTCCGCCCGCCGCGGAGCAACGAACGAGCCGAGGCTCGCGGCGCCCGGAGGACCGGATGAAGGACAACCAGGGAACGACGTCTTCGGGCCAGCGCGCGGCCGGTCCATCGGGCTCGGTGATCGCCGGGGCGCCGCGGGGCGCGCCCGGCCGGGGGGTCTCGTCCGTCGCCGCGCGCGCGGCCATCCTGCGGGTGGTCATCCGTCCCGCCCGGCCCGGCGATCTGGAGGAGGCGACGCTCGTCGAAAGGAGGGTGTGGGGCCGGCTGGGCGCTTCGTTGAACGAGCTGCAGAGGCGCCTGTTCGCGCTGCCCGAGGCGTTTCTGCTCGCCGAGCTGCAGCGCCCCGGCCAGGCGCCCCGGATCGTCGGCCTGACCAACGGACTCCTGTGGACGCGTGACTTTCCGCGATCCTACCTCGACTACGAGCGGATCCTGCCTTCCGCATCCCACAATCCGCGCGGGGACGTCCTGTATCTCGCTTCGGTGGGCGTGGAGCCGAATCTCCGCGGTCACGGCATCGGTCTGCGTCTCGTCCAGGAGGCGATCGAGGTGGGCCGCCGCCGCCACCTGAAGCAGGTGCGGCTGATCGGTAACAGCCGATCGCGTCCGCTCCACGAGCGCGCCGGTCTCGAGGTCGTCCGCACACTCCCCCGGCTGTTCCGGCAGCACCGCGACCTCATGCCGCAACCGGTGCTCATGGAACTGTCGCTCGTCTGAACGACCGGATGCCCTCCCGGACCCTGGTCACGCGCTCGGAAGAGGAGACCCGCCTCCTCGGACAGGACCTGTCGCGGAGCCTCCTGGCGGGAGACGTAATTCTTCTCACCGGCGATCTGGGCATGGGCAAGACCGTCTTCGCCCGCGGCATCGCCCAGGGCCTGGGCGTGTCCGAAGAGGATGTGCGCTCCCCCTCCTTCACCCTGGTGAATCGCTACGACGGCCGGGTGACGCTCTACCACATCGATCTGTACCGTATCGACCGGCCGGAAGACCTGGACGAGCTGGGGCTGGAGGAGATTCTCGGGGTGGACGGGATCGCCGTCGTGGAGTGGGCCGAGCGTCTGGGACCCTACCATCCGGAGCGCGTCGTCTCCGTCCGTCTCGTCGACCGCGGCGGCGATGTCCGCGAGATCACGATCGAGGACCGGCGGTCCTCTCACTCCATCCGGTAGTTCGGGGCTTCCTTGGTGATCACCACGTCGTGCGCGTGGCTCTCCTTGAGACCCGCGCTCGTGACGCGGATGAAGCGCGCCTGCTGCCTGAGAGTCTCGATGTCCGCGGCGCCGCAGTACCCCATCCCGGCGCGCAGGCCGCCGACCATCTGCGGGACCAGCGCCTGCAGCGAGCCCTTGTAAGGGACCATCCCCTCGATCCCCTCGGGCACGAGCTTGTCTTCCGCGGCCGCGTCCTGGAAATATCGATCGGCGCTGCCCCGCCGCATCGCCCCGATCGACCCCATCCCGCGGTAGGCCTTGAACGTCCGGCCCTGGTAGAGGATCGTCTCGCCGGGCGCTTCCTCGGTGCCGGCGAAGAGCGATCCGATCATCACCGAGGAAGCCCCGGCGGCCAGGGCCTTGGTGATATCGCCGGAGAACTTGACGCCGCCGTCGGCGATGAGCGGGACGCCGTGCCGCCGCGCCGCGAGCGCGCTCTGGGCGATGGCGGTGATCTGCGGCACGCCGACCCCCGTCACCACGCGCGTCGTGCAGATCGATCCGGGTCCGACTCCGACCTTGACCGCGTCGACGCCCAGCTTCATCAGGTCCTCGGCGGCCTCCTCGGTCCCGACATTCCCCGCGACGAGGTCCACGCCCGAGAGCGTCTTGCGCAGCCTGCGCACCATGTCCATAACGCCGGCCGAATGGCCGTGCGCCGTGTCGACCACGATGACGTCCGCGCGCGCCTCCACGAGCAGGCGGGCCCGCTCGATCTCGTCGGGCCCGACGCCCACGGCGGCGCCGACGCGCAGCCTGCCGAGCGCGTCCTTGCACGCGTGGGGGTACTTGATCATCTTCTGGATGTCCTTGACGGTGATCAGGCCCTTCAGGTGGTAGTCCCGATCGACGACCAGAAGCTTCTCGATCTTGTGCTTGTGCAGGATCGACTTGGCCTCCTCGAGCGTCGTGCCGACGGGGACCGTGACCAGGTCCTCCTTCGTCATCACCGCCGAGACCGGAAGATCGGTGCGGGTTTCGAATCGCAGGTCGCGGTTCGTCAAAATTCCGAGCAGGCGGCCGCCCCGGTCGGTGACCGGCACGCCCGAGATCTTGAACCGCTGCATCAGCTCGAGCGCCTCGGCGATCTTCTGTTCCGGCCCGATGGTGACCGGGTCGACGATCATGCCGCTCTCGGAGCGCTTCACTTTGTCGACCTCGGCCGCCTGCGCCTCCATCGGCAGGTTCTTGTGCACGATGCCGATGCCGCCCTGCTGGGCCATGGCGATCGCCAGCCGGGAGTCGGTGACCGTGTCCATGGCCGCCGAGACCAGAGGGATGTTGAGCCGGATGTTGCGGGTAAGATGCGTCGTGACGTCGACCCGGCTCGGCACGACGTCCGAGCGGGCGGGCAGCAGGAGCACGTCGTCGAAGGTCAGCGCGTCCGGGATCGCTCCATCCAGCATATGCGTCGGCACCTCGGGCCGCGGTGCGGCCCCGTCGATCGTTCTAGACCCGCGCTCCATGCGGGGCCGCGGGCCGGGCCGGAGTCCCGCTCCCCTCTTCCGAACCGTGGCACTTCTTGTATTTCTTTCCCGACCCGCAGGGACAGGGATCGTTCCGGCCCACGCGGGCGCCGGCGCGCTGCGCCGGCTGGGGCGCCTCTTTCGCCGGGGCGCTGTACGTCAGGTCCCGCTCGCGGCGGGTGCGCATCTCCTTCTGCTGGGTCGCCACCGCGGCGTCCATGCGCCACAGGTTCATGATGATCTCGTCTTCGATCCGCTCCTTCATCAGCCCGAACATGACGAAGGATTCCTTCTTGTACTCGGTCAGCGGGTCGCGCTGGCCGTAACCCCGCAGGCCGATCCCCTCCTTGAGGTGGTCCATCGCCAGCAGGTGGTCCTTCCAGGCGGTGTCGATGACATAGAGCATGAGGGCGCGCTCGTGCTGGCGCATGGCGTCCCCGCCCATGGTGCGCTCCTTCTCCTCGTAGCGCGCCTGGACCTGCGCCCAGAGACGCTCGCGCAGCTCCGGGGCGCTCACCTTCGACCAGTCGATCCCGAGCGTCTGCACGTCGAGACCGAAGTACCGCAGGAGACCGTTCCGCAACTCGTCGGTCTGCCAGTCCTCGGGGTCCGCGTCGGCCCCGCAGGTCGAGTCGAGGAGGTAGTTCAGGATCTCCTCGGCTTTCTGCAGCAGGTATTCCTTCTGGCCTTTCCCTTCGAGCAGCTCGCGGCGCAGGCGGTAGATTTCCGTGCGCTGCTTGTTGTTGACGTCGTCGTACTCCAGGAGGTGCTTGCGGATCTCGAAGTTGCGCGCCTCGACCTGCTTCTGGGCCCGCTCGATCGCGCGGGTCACCATGCGGTGCTCGATCGGGACCCCCTCCTCCATGCCGAGGCGTTTCATCAGGCCGGAGATGCGGTCCGACCCGAAGATGCGCATCAGGTCGTCCTCGAGGGACATGTAGAACCGGGACGAGCCCGGGTCGCCCTGGCGCCCGGCGCGGCCGCGCAGCTGGTTGTCGATACGCCGCGCCTCGTGCCGCTCGGTGCCCAGGATGTGCAGCCCCCCGAGCGCCACGACCTGGTCGTGCTCGGTGACGCAGCGCGCTTGGTGCCGCTCCATCCTCTCCTTCCACTGCTCGGACGTCACGGTCGCCGGGTCGATCCCCTGCTCCCCGATCTCCCGGCGCGCCAGGAACTCGGCGTTGCCCCCGAGCAGGATGTCGGTGCCGCGCCCGGCCATGTTGGTGGCGATGGTCACCGCCTGGAGCCGCCCGGCCTGCGCGACGATCTCGGCCTCCTTCTCGTGGTACTTGGCGTTCAGGACGACATGCGGGATCCGTCGCTTCTTGAGGAGCTCGCTCAGGTGTTCCGACTTCTCGATGGAGATGGTGCCGACCAGGACCGGCTGCCCTTTCTTGTGCAGGTCCTCGATCTCCTCGACGACGGCGTCAAACTTCTCCCGCTCCGTGCGGTACACCACGTCCGCGTTCTCGACGCGGATGAGCGGCCGGTTCGTGGGGGCGATCATGACCTCGAGTCTGTAGATCTTGTCGAACTCGACGGCCTCCGTGTCGGCGGTCCCGGTCATGCCGGCGAGCTTGCCGTACATCCGGAAGTAATTCTGGAAGGTGATGGTCGCGAGGGTCTGGTTCTCCTTCTGGACCTTGACCTTCTCCTTGGCCTCGACCGCCTGGTGCAGGCCGTCGCTCCAGCGGCGGCCCGGCATCAGGCGGCCGGTGAACTCGTCCACGATGATGACCTGCCCCTCCTTCTCCACGTAGTCCACGTCGCGCCTGAACAGGACGTGCGCTCTGAGCGCCTGCTGGACCGCGTGGTTCAGCTCCATCTCACCGGGGTCGTACAGGTTCTCGACCCGCAGGAGGGTCTCGGCCTTCTCCACACCCTCCTCGGTGAGCGCCACCGTGCGCGCCTTCTCGTCGACGGTGTAGTCCTCCTCCTTCTTCAGGCGCGGGATGATCGTGTCGGCTCGGGCGTAGATCTCGGTCGATTCCTCGGAGGGGCCGGAGATGATGAGCGGCGTGCGCGCCTCGTCGATGAGGATCGAGTCGACCTCGTCCACGATCGCGTAGTGATGTCCGCGCTGCACCATGGCGTCCAGCGAGTACTTCATATTGTCCCGCAGGTAGTCGAACCCGAACTCGTTGTTGGTGCCGTAGGTCACGTCGGCGGCGTAGGCCTCCTTCCGGGCGGCGTCGTCCATGTCGTGCTGGATGACGCCGACGCTCAGCCCCAGGAAGCGGTAGATGGGGCCCATCCAGGCCGCGTCGCGCCGCGCCAGGTAGTCGTTCACGGTGATCACGTGGACGCCCTTGGCGGTCAGGGCGTTCAGGTAGGCGGCCAGGGTCGCGACCAGGGTCTTGCCCTCGCCGGTCTTCATCTCGGCGATCTTGCCGTGGTGCAGGACCATGCCGCCGATGAGCTGGACGTCGAAATGCCGCATGCCGACGGTCCGCCGGCCGGCCTCGCGGCAGAGGGCGAACGCCTCCGGCAGGACGTCGTCCAGGGAGGCGCCCTCCTGCACGCGCTGTTTCAGCTCGAGAGTCCTGGCCCGGATCTGATCGTCGGTGAGGAGGCGCACGCCGGGCTCGAGGAGGTTGATGGCGGCGACCCGAGGCTGCAGCTTCCTGAGCTCGCGCTCGTTCTTGGTGCCGACGATTTTCTTGAGGATGGCATCGATCAACATCGGGGTGTAGGTTTCGACCTCCGCCCCCCGCGGGGGGCCTCGACCCTGGGAGCGCGCTGTGGAGGGATCGGATCCAGGGACTGCCAAGCCCGACGCGGCTTCACCGGGACCGGATTGGAACGCCGCAGCACGGCCCAGATCGCCTGCGCGAAACTATAGCAGAATGGAGCGCGAAGTCAAAGCCGGACGGAGATTTAGAACGACCTGTACTCTTCCAGGATGTACTTGATGGGGTCGACGTTGCGCTGGTGCACCAGGAGCTCGTAGTGCAGGTGCGGCCCGGTGCTGCGCCCGGTGGTGCCGACCATCCCGATGACATCGCCGCGCTTGACCCGCTGCCCCACCTTGACGTTGTAGGCGGAGAGGTGGCCGTACCGTGTGATGATCCCGTAGCCGTGGGAGACGAAGATCGAGTTGCCGAATCCGCCGCTCTGGCCGACCCGGGTCACGATGCCGTCGGCCGGGGCCACCACCTTGGTCCCGATCGGTGCCACCAGGTCGAGGCCCTGGTGGAAGTCGCGCATCCCCGTGAACGGGTCACGCCGCCAGCCATAGCCGTTCCCCAGGAGCCCGTGCACCGGGTAGATGCTGGGGGTCGACGACAGCAGGAGCGACTGCTTCTGGAACGCCACGTCGAGCACCCGGAAGGTGTCCTGGAGGACGCCGGAGCGCTCCTTCAAGGTGTTGATTTCGGACTCGATGACGGCCTGCGACGCCTTCGGCGACAGCCCCTTGAGATCGAAGGAGCTCCCCCCCGCGGCGAGCTGCTGGGACTGGGGATCCTCCACCCCGGCCAGCATCGCGAACTTGGTCGCCTTGGTCTCGAACTCAGCCAGCCGCGAGCGCAGGTCAGCCAGGGACTCGTCGAACTTCTCGTTCGCCTTCCGCAGCTCCTGGTTCTCCTGGGACATCCTCTGGAGGTTCGCGGACAGCTGGCTGGAGCGGAGGAGATAATGAGGAAACATGAGGCCGGCGGTAAAGACCAGACCGAGGAAAGAGCCTGCCGCGATGAGGAAGTTCCGGGAAATCTTGATGCGCCGGAACTTCGCGGCGGCATGCGGGACAATCATGATGGTGTAGAACTTCTTGTTCATCACCTGCCCCCTGATTTGGTTGCTGAAAAGCTGCCGATGCTACCATCGGATTTCGGGCAAGTCAAGAAAACGGGGCCCGAATGTCACCACAAGATACAGTGGTGACAGTGCTTCTCGCTACCAGATCTGGCCTTCCTCCTTGAATCCATCCTCCTGCCTGTCCATCTAAGTATGCATTATCGGGTGACTGAACTATAAATCACTTATTTCGCATATCTACGAGGCCAATTTAGCTTCGCGAGGGGCGCGGGTCAAGCGCCGTAACAAAATCGTTAGAGGAATGCCCAGTGGGACGCCCCCTTGCCTTGCAGGGTCCGCCACCATCGATTACAGTACGACTCGATGCCGGTCGGCGCTCTTTCCCTCGAGGAACAGGTCGGGCAGCTCTTCTGGATCGGATTCCAGGGGACGACTCTGGGAGCCCCGCTCCGGTCGCTCCTGGGCCGCGTGCAGCCGGCGGCCATCATCCTTTTTGCCCGGAACATCGAGAATGCTCCCCAGGTTCGCTCTCTCATCCAGGACGTGAACGGCATGCTGAAGATCCCCCCCTTCGTGGCGCTCGATCAGGAGGGTGGACGGGTCAACAGGCTCAAGCCGATCCTCGGACCGATCCCGGCGAATTTCCTCCTCGCCACCCGGGAGGACCCGGCCGACGCGGTCAGGCGGCAGGCCGGCGCCATGGCCACGGCGCTCAGGACGCTCGGCTTCAACGTCAACCTGGCCCCGGTCCTCGACCTGTCGGGACCGGACGGGCGGAACGGCATCGGCGATCGAGCCTTCGGAAAGGACCCCGGGACGGTCTGCCGGCTGGGCCGGCTCTTCCTGGAGGCCCATCTGAAGAGGGGCGTCGTCCCGGTGGGCAAGCATTTTCCGGGACTGGGGTCGGCCGGGGGGGACACCCATCTGACCCTGCCGATCATCTCGAAGACTCGGGCCCGGTTGTACGACGAGGACCTGCTCCCCTACCGCCGGCTCAAGCGGCTTCTCCCGATCGTCATGGCGGGGCACGCCTCCTACCCGGCCCTGCAGGGGCGCTCGACCGGCCCGGCGACCCTGTCGAGAGCCGTCATCGATGGCCTCCTTCGCCGTCGGCTGCGCTACCGGGGGGTGATCGTCACGGACGATCTCGAGATGGGAGCCGTGGAGCAGAAGCAAGGGGCGGCCGCCCAGGCCCTCGCCGCCCTCTCGGCGGGCAACGACGGGCTGATGTTCTGTGGCTCGGAGGAGAAGATCCTCGCGGCCTACGAGGGGGTCCTCGCGGCGGCGCGCCGGGGGGAAATCAACGCGAAGCGCCTCATCCTTTCGCTCGACAGGATCGGGGCGGTCAGGACCGCCTACCTCAAGAAGCGCCGCGCCCCCCGCGACCCGGCCGCCGCGCTGGAGCGTTCGCGCCGGGCCATCGCGGCCCTCGGGGCGGACGACATCGCGGGCTTCGACCCTACCGCCCGATCCTGACGCTGCGGCGGCGCGGGAGCGTCCCTACTCGAGTGTCCTGCCTGTCAGTCTCTTGAAGATGTCCAGGTAGCGTTTCCGAGTCCCTTCGACGATCTCGTCCGGGAGACGCGGCGCCGGTGGGTTCTTGTCCCAGCCGACCGACTCGAGGTGATCGCGCACGTACTGCTTGTCGAGGGACGGCTGCGGTCCGCCGGGTCTGTAGCTCTCCCGGGGCCAGAAACGCGAGGAGTCTGGAGTGAGGACTTCGTCGGCCAGGACCAGACCCTCCCGATCGCGGCCGAACTCGAACTTCGTGTCGGCGATCAGAATGCCGCGTGACTCGGCGTGCTCGCAGGCGCTCTTGTAGATCGCCAGGCTGAGATCGCGCACCCTCTCCGCGTCCGCGCGGCCCACCAGGTCGACGACCTTGGCGAAGGGGATGTTCTCGTCGTGCCCCGTGACCGCCTTCGTGGACGGAGTGAAGATCGGTTCCGGAAGCCTCGACGACTCCTGGAGTCCCTCCGGAAGCCGCACGCCGCAGACCGTCCCCGTCTTCCGGTAATCCTTGAACCCCGACCCGGCCAGGTAACCGCGCACCACGCACTCGATCGGCAGCATCTCGAGACGTTTCACGACGACCGAGCGACCGCCAAGGACCTCGGCGTGCGGCGCCAGGGGTCCGGGAAACCGCTCCACCCTGTGCTCCTTCAGATGATTTCGGACCAGCCCGGCCGTCATCTCGAACCAGAAGATCGAGATCTGGTTCAGGACCTTCCCCTTGTCCGGGATGCCGTTCGGGAGGATGTGATCGAAGGCGGAGATCCGATCGGTCGAGACGATCAGCAGGGAGTCTCCCAGGTCGTAGTTGTCCCGCACCTTGCCGCTACCCAGCAGCTTCAATCCGGGGAACTCGGTCTTCAGGAGAGCCTTCATCGTCCGGCGCCTTCTCGATGCCCGCGCATGGGCCTGGGCTGAAGGGGCGCATCCTAGGACGTCTTCGGACGCTGTGTCAATGCCGCGCGGGGGCCCCTCGCCCATTGACCTGCCGGCCGCAGAGGCCTATAAGTGGGGATAAGAACGCTGCCACCTTGGTTCGGGGGTCCAGCGAAGTCGGGTCGCCGTCCCGGGCGCCCTGGAGGTCCCGATGATCAGAAGACGCCGATCGCTCTTTCTGGCGGCGGCACCCCTCGCCTGCCTCTTCCTGTCCATCACACTGCAGGCCTCGCAGGAGGTCGCGACGATCTCCGGTGTCGTGGCCGACGCTTCCGGAACGCCCATCCCAGGCGCCATCGTGACGATGAGCGGCGACGGTATCACGACCAGCCGGGCGACCACGGACGCGCGCGGACGCTACCGCTTCCCCGCGATTCCTCCGAATCACACCTGCTCGGTGAGCGCCGAGGGGACGGGGTTCCGTTCCCTGGCCTATTCGGGGATGTTCTCCGAGGCGGGCCGCACCCGCACGGTCAATTTCCGTCTGAAGCACCCGGGGGACCGCGACATCGTGGCGCTCGTCACCCGCGACCCGTTCCCGTACGAGGAGTTCATCCGCGGCTTCGAGACGCATGTCGGTGTCCCGGTGCGTGTCGTCGAGCTCGACCGCGAACGGGATGCCGCCGAGACGGTCAGGCGCGTCCGAGCCGAGCACCCGGACCTCATCGTCGGCGCCGGTCTTCGCGCGGCCCGTCTGATCCGGCGGGACGTCCCGGACATCCCCTCGATCCTGACCCTGATCACCGACCCGCGTCGTTACGACCTCGAGGCCGAGACGATCGGTTTTCTGATCAACCAGCCGGACTCCGACCGCCTGTTCGAGCGTGTCGCCTCGGTCCTGCCCCACCTGCGCCGCGTCGGGCTGGTGTACCAGGCCGACACCTCCTCGCTCCTGGCGCGCGACCTGAAGGACAGCGCGCAGCACCGCGGGCTGACGGTGGAGCTCCGACTCTGCCGCACGACCGGCGAGCTGCTGCCGGCCCTCAACGGATTGCGGGGAAGGATCGACGTTCTCATCGCGCCCAACGACGACCTCACCTCCACGCGTCGCGCGCAGGACATCATCACCTCCTGGTCCCTGAAGAACCACGTGCCGCTGGCCGTCCCGACGCCGGAATGGGTGGAGCGCGGCGCGCTGTTCTCGTACGGCGCGTCGTACGAGAGGCTGGGAGAGGAGACCTCACGCGTGGCCCAGGAGATCCTGCGCGGCGTTTTTCAGCCGTCCGACTTCAAGATCCTGCGCTCCAGGGAGTTCGAGCTGGCCGTGAACGGGTCCACGGCGAAGCTTCTGGGCCTCGAGATCCCGAGCGGGCTGCAGGTCGAGACGACCTACTGAGCGGGGAGCGGGGTCGTCCCCTCCGCAGTCGAGGGTCAGCGCAGGGGCCGGACTTCACGCACGCCCTCGATCTTCCACAGCTCCCCCAGGAACTTCTTGTGGTGGGGGTGGGCGTCGCAGTACGGGACGGTCAGGACGAGGTGGTCCCCCGCCCGCCTGAGGTTGAACGCCTCGAGGGGTCGTCCGAGGGAACGCAGGGCGTGCTCGATTTCGCGCCGTGTCCGCCCCTGGTCGTCGTCGAAGGCGATCTGCAGATCGTAGAAGATACAGCGCCGGAACACCCGCCGCTCCAGCAGTCCCAGCCCCACCAGCACCAGGAGCACCAGACCCGTGGTGATGACCCCGATGATGCTGTACCCCGCGCCGATGGTCATGCCGACCGCCGACACCACCCAGATCATCGCCGCCGACGTCAGGCCGGTGATCCGTCCCCGCGACTGGATGATCGTGCCGGCGCCGAGGAAGCCGATCCCCGCCACCACCTGCGCCGCGATGCGGCCGGGATCGGCCGGTCGCCCGACCGCGACGACCATGGCGACCTGCGCCGACAGCCACATGAACAGCATCGACCCGAGACAGATGAGGATGTTGGTGCGGAAGCCGGCCGGCTTGTTCTTGATCTCGCGCTCGACCCCGATGAGACCGCCGCAGGCGATCGCCAGGAGCGCCTTCGGCAGGAAATCGATCACCAGGGGACTCATCGTCTGCCAGGACTCGAGCACGTTCGTTCTCCTCCTCGAAGACCGATCGGACCGCGGGTATAATTACATCCTTTTTCAGAGGGATGCAATGAACCGGCGTCCTCGCACCGCATGAAGCCCGCGACCGCGCTCGCTCTTCTCGCTACGGGCGCATTTCTGGGGGCGGCGCTGTCCGCCGTGGTCCCGGCCGGCCGCGCCGTCCCGGCGGCTGCGATGGACAGCGGTCCGGCTGCGGGGGCCGCGCCGGCTTCCCCCGTCGTCCCGGCGGTGCCGTCTCAGGACGGCTACGCCGCCGTGGCCCGCGCCGTCATGCCGGCGGTCGTGAACATCTCGTCCCTCAAGGTGATCCGCACCTACGAGTACTCGCCGTTTCTGGTCGATCCGTTCTTCCGCGACTTCTTCGGGCAGCAGTTCCCGGGTCTCGTCGTGCCGCGCGAGAAGCGCGAGATGAGTCTGGGCTCCGGCGTGTTCGTCGACGAGCGCGGGACCATCCTCACCAACTATCACGTCGTCGAGCAGGCCCAGGAAGTCAAGGTGGCCCTGTCGGACGGACGTGAGACCAAGGCGCGCATCCTGGGGGCCGATCAGCGCACCGATCTCGCCGTCCTGCGGGTCGAGAAGGATTCCCTGCCGCACGCCGCCATGGGCGACTCGGAAAAGATGGAGGTGGGCGACGTCGTCCTGGCGGTCGGCAATCCGTTCGGCCTGGGCGAGACGGTCACCATGGGGATCATCAGCGCCATCGGCCGCGGCAGCCTGGGCCTGGCCGACTACGAGGACTTCATCCAGACCGACGCAGCGATCAACCCGGGCAACTCCGGCGGTGCTTTGGTGAACACCCGTGGCGAGGTGATCGGCATCAACACCGCGATCTACTCGCGCTCCGGCGGCTACCAGGGGATCGGCTTCGCCATCCCGTCCAACATGGCGCGTGACGTCCTGGACAGCATCGTGAAGACCGGCCGGGTGGTGCGCGGCTACACCGGCCTCGCGATCCAGGGGCTGACGCCGGAGCTGGCGCGCGCCTTCGGACTGGACGACGCGCGCGGCGCCGTCGTGGCGGGCGTCGATCCGGACGGGCCGGCGGCCGAGGCCGGTCTGAGGCGCGGCGACGTGATCGTCTCGTTCCGCGGCCGCCCGGTCGTCTCGGACAACGACGTGCGCACCCAGCTGTCGCGTCTCAAGCCGGGTGAGCGGGCCGTCCTGGAGATCGTGCGGGACGGCCACCGCCGGGAGGTGACGATGGTCCTGTCCGAGCCGCCGGCCGAGCCGGCGCAGCGCCGGCGCCGGGGCTGAGGCCGGGCGCGATTCCGCGGTTCTCTCTGCATCATGAAGGACCCGCGACCGCGTCATTGTAATCGCGATCGGGCGGCGCCGGGCGCTGCGCGCCGCGACCCGGCGCCGCGCGGTCGAGAAACTCCACGTCCTCGACCGTCATCGCCAGCGCGCCGAAGTCCTCCTCGATCCTCCCCCTCAGCACGTACGGCCGCGCCGTCGTCAGCATCCGGCAGAAGCGCTCGTAGACGCGCGGGAAGAAGGTCGTCTCGTAGATCGCCGTGGTGTCCTCGAAGGAGATGAACTCCATCGGCTCGTCGTCTTTCGTGGTCACGACCTTGCCCGTGATCAGCCAGCCGATCGTGGTCACGCGCCGGCCGACGTGCTCCTTCAGGGCGGTGGCGCGCACCGGTATCGTGCCGGATCGCCGCAGCGCCAGGAGGTGCCCGCGGTACAGCGTCAGCGGATGGCGGCTCACCAGAAAACCGAGCGTGTCCGCCTCGTCCCGCAGGAGATGCTTCTCGTCGTACGACCGCGGCTCGGGCAAAGGGCCGAGATCGGGAGGAAACAGCGAGCGCGCCGCCGAGCACCGCCCCCCCGTCTTCACCTCCCACTCGGCGAGGCGCCAGTGCAGGCGCGGCCGGATCGCCAGGTCCGGGGCGGCTCGGGCCGGACGGCCGTTCGCGCCGAAGCCGACGGCGTCGAACACACCGGCGCGGATGAGGAGCCGCGCGTCGGAGGGATCGATCGGCACGCGCCTGAGGAACTCGTCGAACGAGGCGAACGGCCCGCCCCCCTTCCGCTCTCCGACGACCGCCTCGACCGCCTCGTCGCGCAGCCCCTTGATCTGCATCAATCCGACGCGCACCCGCCGGTCCCGCCCGGTGTACGCCTTGTCGCTGTCGTTGACGTCGGGCGGCAGGACCTCGAGCCCCATCCGCCGGCACTCGGAGACGTAGGCGAAGGTCGAGTAGTAGCCGCCGCCGTTGCTGATGACCGCCGCCATGAATTCCGCCGGGTGGTGCGCTTTCAGGTAGCAGGACTTGAACGACACGAGCGCGTACGACGCCGAGTGCGGCTTGCAGAACGAGTAGCCGGAGAACGACAGGATCATCCGCCAGACTTCCTCGACGACGTGCGGCGCCACGCCGCGCGCGAGCGCGCCCCGGGTGAACTGCTGCCGGTAGTCCTCGACCTTCTTCCCCGCCCATTTCTTCGACAGGACCTTGCGCAGCCCGTCCGCCTCGGCGTCGGTGAACCCGGCCATGCGGATAGCCGTGCGCGCCACGTCCTCCTGGTAGCACATGATCCCGTAGGTCTCGTGCAGCACCTCGTCCAGGATCGGGTGGAGCGACGTCCAGGCGCCGCCGCGCAGCCGCCTCACGTACTCGCGGATGTAGTCGTTGGCCGCCGGCCGGATCATCGACGAGTGGATGACCAGGTGCTCGAAGTCGCCGCGGCGCGTCTTCTGCTGCAGCTGCCGCATGGCGGGCGACTCGACGTAGAACACCCCCATCGTGTCGCCGTCGCGCATCTTCTCCTGTGTGCGCGGATCGTCGATCGGATCGAACGAGCCGTACGGCAGGTCCGGCCCGCCCGCCGCGCGCACCGCGGCGCAGGCGTCGCGGATGACCGACAGCGACCTGTTCCCCAGGAGATCGATCTTCACCAGGCCGGCCTCCTCCGCCTGGTCCTTCTCCCACTGGATGACCCGCACCCCCTTGGCGGCGCGCTCGACCGGCACGTGGCGTTCGACGCCCTCCGGGGCGATGACCACGCCGCCGCAGTGCACCGACAGGTGGCGCGGGAAGCCGTCGAGACGCGCGGCCGCGCGCAGGATCTCCGGCCACGGCGGCCGCGCCAGCATGCCCCCCTGCTTCGGGTCGAACTCCCCGCCGCGGAACAACGGACTGCGCGCCGTCGCCTCGAGCGCCGTCTCGGCCCCCCAGTAGCGCGACAGGCCGGTCGCAACCCGGGCGATCTCGGCGTCGGGCAGGCCGTACACCTTCGCCACCTCGCGCACCGCGGCGCGCGCCCTGAAGGTGACGTGGTTGGCGATCATCGCGGTGCGCTCCTCGCCGATCGTCTTGAACACCCAGTCGAGCAGGTCGTCGCGCTCGTCCCAGCAGAAGTCCACGTCGATGTCGGGGGGATCGACGCGGCCGCGGTTCAGGAAGCGCTCGAAGTACAGGTCGTGCCTGATCGGCTCGACGTGCGTGATGCCGAGGACGTAGGAGACGATCGACGCCGCCGCCGAGCCCCGGCCACAGGTACGAGGCGAGCGCTTCACGATCTCCTGCACGACGAGGAAGTAGTCGGCGAACCGCTTGTCGCGGATGATCCCCAGCTCGTGGTCGAGCCGGGCGCGCACGGCGGGGGTGATGGCACCGTAACGCCGGCGCGCCCCCTCCTCGCAGCGCGTCTTCAGCAGGGTAAACGAGTCGCCCCCCGGGTCCGCCGGTGCGCCGTCGATCGACAGATCGGCGAAGCGCGGGAAGACGAGCGCGCCCCAGGGCGGCTTATCGAGGACGCACTCCTCGGCGATGCGCGCCGTCGCCGCGAGCGCCTCCGGGCAGTGCGGGTAGGCGCGCTCCATCTCGGCGGGCGGCTTCAGCCACGCCTGGGACGAGGCCAGCTCTTCAGGCGGGACGCGGTCGAGCGTCGTGTTGAGGGCGATGGCGCGCAAAAGCCGGTGCAGGTCGAAGCCGCCCGCGTCCACGAAGTGCACGTCGTTGACCGCGACCGGCTCGATCCCGAGCCGCCGCACCGCGCGCAGCCTTTCGAATGTCCCCTCCGCGGCCGACGGGGCGGCCGACGACCTCAGCGCCAGGTAGAGGTCGCGCGGTCCTTTCGCCTCGAGCGCCGCCCGCAGGACGGCGAGCGACGGCGACAGAACGAGAAGCCCCGCCGAATCATCCCGCAGCGCGTCCTGGACCGAGAAGCCGGGGTCGAGGTGCCGCCGCGTCAGGATGCGGCAGAGGTTGGCGTACCCCTCAGCCGTCTTCACCAGGAGCGTCGCCCTCTCCCCCGCCCGCGCGCGCCCCGCCTCGGGCGACGTCACCTCGGCCCCGAGGATCGGCCGCAGTCCGCACTCCAGGGCGATCTCCCGGAAACGGACGACCCCGTACAATCCGTCGACGTCGGTGCAGGCGATCGCCCGCATGCCGCGCCCGGCCGCGGCATCGCACAGCGCCTCCAGGCTCGAAGCACCGCGCATCAGGCTGTAGTGCGAACGGACTTGGAGGTGGACAAACCCGGGATCGTTCACGGCATCAACTCCGTCGTCCCCAACAGGCATCTCCACTTTGCGCTTGACCGTACATACAAGTACTTATATATTGAGCCGTGTCCGACAAGCGGCTCCAGTGGCTCGGCAGCTCGCGCAGGGACATTCGCGCTTTTCCCAGGGCTGCCAGGCGACTGGGAGGGTTTCAGCTTCGCCGTGTCCAGCAAGGCTTGGAGCCGCTGGATTCGAAACACATGCCAACCATCGGGCCGGGAGTCCGGGAGATTCGGATCCACACGGCGCTCGAGCACCGCGTCCTGTATGTCGCCAAGTTCGTGGAGGCCGTCTATGTGCTCCATGCGTTCGAGAAGCGCACGAGAAAGACACCTAAAGTCGACGTAGAACTCGCCAGCGAACGATTCCGAGCTCTGCTCGCTCAGCGGCGTACTGGGCATTTGACGGGAGGATAGAGTGACCACGAAGCTCAAGGTAACGCCCTCGACCGGCAACGTGTTCCGGGATCTCGGCTTCCGTCGCGAGGAGGCCGAGCATCTTCTTGTCCGCGCGGATCTGATGATCCAGGTCCAGAAGCTCATCACGACTCGCCGCCTCAAGCAGCGGGAGGCAGCGAAGGTGCTGCGCGTGTCCCAGCCGCGCGTCAGTGACCTTCTCCGCGGTCGGATCGATCTCTTCAGCACCGACGCTCTCATCGACATGTTGGCTCGCCTCGGAGCGCGGGTTCACCTGAGCGTCAAGCCAGGCCGTCGGAACCTGAAAGTCGCATAAGGCACCTGTCACCGCCGGCGGACCGGCTCATCGCCGGACGTCGGGTGTGTGCCGAACAGGTCGAAGCGCTGCGAGAACACCGTGGCGAAGCTGTACCCGGCGACCTGCCAGAACCAGACGCTCGTCACCAGGAACCCCAGCCCCAGGCCGAGGAGTCCGACAAAGGAGATCGCCAGGGCGGCGAGCGTGATCCCCCACGCGTGCCAGTAG